>CAZYRK010000006.1:20829-37290 GCA_964650475.1 uncultured Candidatus Saccharibacteria bacterium | reverse complement strand
TTCTGTTTTGGCTCCCTCTTAATCAGAGGAGCGGAAAGGCTCTAATTTTCAAAAATGGACAGTTCAGCATTGCTACTATAATAACACCTCTTTAATTTTTTCTTGCACTTCTTTCAAAACTTCTGGCGAAGTTTTGAAAGAATGGTCGGTTTTATAATTATGACCGTACAACTTATCTTCAAACACAACACTCATGAATGTTTTTGGTTTTGCGTAGCGAGGAATAAAGTGTCCGTGCAAATGTCGTGTTTCGTTTCCCAAAAAAGAGTAGTTAAACCAATTGGGGGTAAATACTTTCGTTACAGCCTCTTTCAATTCTTGCAAAACCAAAAACAACTCTTCTCGTTCTTCGTCTATTGCGTCTGTTAAATCTAGAGCGTCATCGCGCTTACACCAAACAACGCAACGACCGAGATATCCTTGGTTGTGGTGAATATAAATAGCCCAGTATTTATAATCTTTGATTAAAAGTTTTGAAAAATCTTCGGCCATAATTATTTCTTCAACGCGTTTTTAAATTCGGTTTTCAACTCATCTTTTATTTTCGCCAAATCAGTAGATACTAACTCAAAGCTTTTATCCCAATTATCAAATGATTGTCCATGATCTCGTAATTGCTGACTGATATTTGAAACGCTCAATTTCGATGTAATAGCAATATAAGATTGTAAAAATTTGTTTATCTTTTCTATTGAGCTATCTTCCAAAATAATTTCAACTTCCCAAAATTTGTGTTGAAAAGTTTGGAAATCTTTTTTTATACCATTCAGTTCTTCGATTTTCCTCTCTATCGAATCCTGTCCCGTTTCTGCCCCAGTGAAGTGAACATACTTTTTGAGTGCAAATTCCAACCTAACAACTTCTTTGTATAGATCGATTATCAAATCAGATTTTCGCTCGTAACTTCTCTGGAAAATATGCGTATGTTTTGTAACGAAGTGTCCCAACACTACGCCCAACAAAGCAAGAGAACTATTTATTATTAAACTAATAGTAGTTTCCATAATTTATTCTAAATCACTTTTCCCGATATTACATTTTGAGCAAAGTGTTTGCAAATTTTCCAAAACTGTTTCTCCGCCGTTTGCCCACGCTTTCTTGTGGTCAACATGAAGGATAATACTCGGATCGGTTGCGGGCGACCTACCGCAATTTTTACATTTGAAATTATCTTGCCTCATAACAATAAATCGTAATCTCCAATTTACTGTTCGTGGTGTTTTGTGTTGAGAAGGAAATTCCGCTTTTTTAATTCCCTTGATTGATTCTTCAGAAGTAGCTCCCTCCTCGCTATTTACATATTCAACAAAACGCTCCAAGGCTTTACGCCAGCCACCGAACCGATTTTCGTAAGTCCCAATATGGAATTTAGAAAGTGGTTTATGTACTTCTTGATAGCGTGGTTGCCGTCCTAATTTTATCCATACCTCTTCCAAATTCTTGAATAATTCTTCTTCTGGGATATTTGGAGAAGTTCTTGTTTCTTGTAAACCTGCTTTCTTTAGCGCGCCAAACCAACTGCCAAATCGCCGAATTTGGGTCGTGCTGTGACATTTTCCATTTATGTCATAATCTTGGCGTGTAACGGAATTTTTATTGAGTTTTTTAGCCACTGCCTGTAAGTCCTCAACAAGAGATTCATCAGAAGTATTTCGGTTGTAATTATCTAATTCAAATTTCATAATTATTTCAAAAGCTCATCAACAGAAACATCAAGAGCTTTGGCTAATTTCTCCAAAACGCCAAGAGTTACATTTTTCTTGCCGTTCTCTATCGCACTCATGTAACTTCTATCCATCTTCAACGCACGGCAAATATCGCCTTGCGTCATGTCTTTCTTCTCTCGTATGCGTTTAATGTTTCCGCCTAGTTTTTTAGATATTTGAGCCATAGTGATATTTATACAATATCAACTATTGCGTTTTTGCTCAATATGGACTTCCTTAATACCATAAGGGAGCCAAAACAGAATTTTTTTCATTTCCTTTTTTGATTTAAAAAAATTGGGGGGACGAAATAAAATTGTAATGAAAATTTTCTGTTTTGGTTCCGCCGAGTGGAGCGAGGCGAGTGGAAAGGCGAGGCGTTACCACATTTGTCGGAGCGTACGATTTGGGTGGCATTACCGCGCGCTCGGAGCGCTCCTAATTCATTATGGTGGACCATAGCGGACTCGAACCGCTCACCTCATCCATGCCATGGATGCGCTCTACCAGATGAGCTAATGGCCCTCACTTATTTTGAAGTTTTTAATCGTAAACTTTTACCAGTTCGTTTACAACCCTAATATCTTACCTCGAGCGCTTCAGAGTCTCAAGGTCGCGTACTGTTAAGCTTGAATTAACACTTGACGTGCACCTCAAGTGTTAATTCAGTACATGTCCTTGACAAATGAACTTCAATATGCTCTACTAATTAGTAGATTTGTTTAAATCTGAATGCTGTTCTTTGAAAACACGATGAAATATACTCCGTTTTCAATTTGTTGAGTGCAAAGTGCTTGCGAGCAATTTTTTATAGTTAAAACGTTGCTCGCAAGAGTCGATGAATTTTAATTTCTGAACCAACGGTGTTGGGGCGGATAAAATTGCCGGATTCTAATATGATGAAGGCGTAATATCTAAGGAGATAAATCATGGACAACAAGTTAAATAATTATGTATTTTTTCTCGGCGGTGCAGACGCCGAAATGGCGCGCATCGCGGAAGGTCTTGAAAAAGCGGGCTGCGAGGTCCGCGACGCGGGTTTAGGCTGGGGCGCAAAAGCGTCCGATTACGGCGAACAGGAGTTCGCCGCGGTTGCCAAAACCGGGAAGATTCCAGTTCTAATTGAGCTGGAGGTTGACTGCGACTTGCCGGAAACGGCAGTCGTGATTGATCATCACAATGACAGAGTGAATGAGCCACCTGCTATATTGCAGGTGCTTGATTTGCTCGGCGTTCCGCCGACTCGTTGGGACCATATTGTGGCTGCCAACGATGCAGGTTGGTTTCCTGGTCTTGCTGGCACACTGGAAATTCCCGGCATGGGTTTCTTGTCACCGCCTGCCACGCAGGAGGAGGTGAAAAAAATCCGGCATGAAGACAGCCGTCTTCAGGGGGTTACAGAGGATATGATGGCGGAAATCAACAGAGCCTTGAATGCTCCTGTTGAGATGGTTGGCTCCATTCGGGTGGTTCGCATGAGTCACTCAAAATGTGGACCAGTGGGGGACTACTTCGCCATTCTGAATTTTACTGAGGGAGAAGATATTCCTCAGTATGTGGTCTTTTCCGGAGACGGAGAAACAAATTTTTCCGGAGACGGAGAAATTTGTTTTAAACTTCAGGAAGAATTTGAAGGTTGGTCAGGAGGTGCCGGTCTCGGGAAAGCGGGTAAAACCGCCTTTTGGGGAGGGTACGCCAATCAAGGTAAGGTTGAGGAATTTTTAAAACACACTAAACACACTAACTAAATTAGAGGAGGTAGAATGATGTCTACAATTTATCTTAAAGGAACCAAGGAGCAACTTAAAGAAGATGCAAGGTTTGTAGATGAACTTGCAAACGCCCTTTGCGGGGCACAGAAGAGAGATGTTATAATGCGCCTAATAAGCGTTAATCGTACTGCTGGTCGACATAAGTTCATTGTCGAGCAGATTACAGAGTTATTAGAAGAACCAAAACCACGCAAAAAGTGGTGGCAGTTCTAATCTAAAAAGTTCTTTCAGTTCATATCTGATAGCATCGGAATAAAATCCGATGCTATTTTTTTATAAAAAAATGATTAATTTTGAAGTCCAAGAAGTTTCTTGTTGGTATTCGTGTCTTACCTCGAGCGCTTCAGAGTCTCAAGGTCATCGAGGATGCGCTGGATATCTTTCGTAAGTTTGCCCAATGTAACATTTTGTATTTTTCGATGTTCTTCATCTTCTTCGTCATCTTCAGACATTTCGTCGATGTCTTCACCAATCTCTTCAATGTCTTCGGAAATTTCATCGATGTCCTCACCGACCTCTTGGAGCTCGCGCGCGTTCCTGTTTACAGTCATCTGAATAAAAATGGCGAGATAGATTGCCTCGAGCGATACTGCTGTTGTTAGTACAAGCAACATAATTTGCCATGACATAATTTTAAACCATGACAACGCGAAGAAAATTATAAAAATAATCGTATGTAGTATCAGAGATGAGCCCGAACCAATCCATGCAATTAGACGTTCAATCTGCGTCGGCTTTTGTTCAGTGGGGGATTGTATTTTTTCTGCCATATGTCTCTATCGGTACCATGTGCGTGCGTGCCGTGCAAGCTGTATGTGTGTACGTGAATTAATAAATGGTGTTAGCCTAGGCATGTATTTTATTTTTTTTGACCAGGCATGTTATTTATTTTTTTGACTAAATTGTAATTATTGTGTATAACGTATTTATAAATAAATTATATGGTACGAAAAACTAAGGTATCAACAAGGACATCTGTCGGAAAAAATAAAACGACTATACGCACACGCTTTGACAGCAAGGTGCTTGTTAAGTCTCTGCTTGCATCTGTTCCGGAAAGAGCTCGAAACGTTCTTGTTCGTCGTTTTGGTCTTGACAAAGTAGCTCGTGAGACACTTGAGTCTATAGGTAAGCGCGCAGGTATTACTCGTGAGCGTGTACGTCAAATAGAAAGTGCCGGGCTTGATGTTGTACGAAACTCCGAAGTCTTTGAAAAAGCGAATCCTTCTTTTGAGGAATTGCGTGAACGTATCCTTGAGCAGGGAGGCATTGTGACAGAGGAGCATCTTCTTTCGGTACTTGCTTCAACAGAACGCGCAAAGAATAGACTGCGCTTTCTTTTGGTAGTCGGCAGCTCTTTCTTTCGCGAACGAGAAACTGGTGATTTCTATGCTCGTTGGCATGTTGATCAAAAGATTGCAGATCAAGTACACCAAGCACTGTCCAAACTGTATGAAAATCTTCCAGATGAAGAAGTTATCCCAGAGAGCCAGTTACTAGACCATTTTCTAGAAGAGCTTAAAGATGTGAACGATGCTTATCGTGATGAGTCAATACTGAAACGATGGCTCTCTCTTTCCAAACATATAGGTAAAAATCCGCTATCGGAATGGGGTCGTACAACATCTCATGCTATTCGTACGAAAGGAATACGCGATTATGCTTATCTAGCTGTAAAGCGCGCTGGCAAGCCAATGCATTTTAGCGATGTTGCAAAAGCGATAAGTGAACTTTTTTCAAAAGAAGCACATGTTGCGACTACGCATAACGAGCTTATAAAAGACAAACGCTTTGTACTTGTAGGTCGCGGACTCTATGCTCTCGCAGAGTGGGGGTACACTCCGGGTGTTGTGCGTGATGTAATTCGCGACGTTTTGAAAAAAGAAGGACCTCTTCCAAAAGACGGTATCTTGGAGAATGTACGTAAGATTCGTTTTGTGAAAGACAACACTGTTTTAGTAAACCTGAACGACACAAAATACTTTAAGAGGCACAAAGACGGTACTTACACCCCAGTATAAACATAAACGCAAAGAGACTAATACACACTATACGCACCGGGCATGCATAGCATGCCCGGTGCGTACTGTATAATGTAGTGTATCGTGATTGAGTTTTTTTCAAAGAAATTCGGAGCTTTCAATAAAGTAATAGGTTCGCCAACTGCTGTCGGAACGTCATTGTTACCTGTTTTTATTGTCGGGTTTGTGATGCTTGGAGCGGTCTTTTTTATAGTTCCTTCGTTTTCAAATAAAGCACTTCCGTTTGTATTGTTTTTTGCCCCGGTATGGATGCCGATTTTATTTGTTGGCGCCGCGTGGCGTGAATGGATTATCTTTCGACACTCAGATTTTATTGCTTCACAAAAATATGTTCTTCTTGAAATTAAGCCCCCGCGTACCCACTCAAAAACACCCATTGCAATGGAAGCTGTCCTTTCTGGACTCCATCTCGCCCCGGGAGAGAGCACTTGGTATTCTCGTTCAATTTTAGGGAAAATGCGTCCATGGTGGTCGCTCGAGATAGCTTCAATCGAGGGGCAGGTGCATTTTTTCATCTGGACACGCGAAGCATTTAAGCGCAATATTGAAACAAACTTTTATTCGCAGTACCCAGGTGTGCAGATTGTTGAAGTACCAGATTATACCCGTCTTATTTCAGGAACGCCTGATAAGTGGGGTGTTTGGGGCTGCGATTTTGACCATACAAAACCTGATCCGTATCCGATAAAAACTTACATTGACTATGGTTTGGATAAACCATCGAAAGAGTACGAGCAGACCGATCCTCTTGCCAACTTAATTGAGTTCATGAGTAGTTTTGGACCAGGTGAACAGATATGGATGCAACTTGTAATACGAGTACACAAAGGTGATAAGTATAAAAAGAAAAACAAAGACGGAAGTGTTTATACATGGAAAGATGCTGCAAAAGAAGCTGTTCAAGAAATTCGCATCAGCACTGTAGGAAAAGTAAAATACAAAGATGTGTTTACGGGTGAAATGCGAGAAACAGAGGGCTTCCCGAACCCTACAAAAGGTGAGTCGGATACAATGGCGGCTATTGAGCGAAACGTAGGCAAACTTGCGTTTGATGTTGGAGCGCGTGTTATCTATCTCGCACGTCCAGACAAGTTTGCTGGGGAGGCTGTTCCGGGTATTCTTGGTTTGTTTAAGCAGTTTAGCTCGGAGAGTTTTAACGGATTTAAACCCACAAGGTGGCTAGCGGAATTTTCCGAGTACCCATGGGAGCCTTTTTTGAAACAGCGCCAAGATATTGCTCGTCGCAAAGTCGTCGATGCTTTTAGACGCAGACAATATTTTTATGAACCATATTCACTTGACTATATGGTTATGAGTACAGAAGAGCTGGCGACTCTTTATCATGTACCTTCCGCTTCTATCGAAACACCGACACTCTCGCGTGTTACATCTGCTACATCGACCGCACCGGCAAATATCCCTACTTAATATATGGTGACTTTTTCGCAAATACGTAAGTTTTTTATTAGTGCAGTAAAGTGTTTTCACAAGCAAGAAAGAGCCTTTTGGTACAGGATTTCTTTTTTGTTGATTGTGTTTTTTGCTGTTGCTTCATACGCTGTATTCATACAGTCACCGCACGGTTTCAAGCCCGAAACAATTGTAAATATTCAAAAAGGAGAAACTGTTTGGCATGTTGCGGAAGATTTAACGGCAAAAAAAATAATTACGTCGCCTCGTGTTTTTACTTTGTTTGTACGTATTGCAGGTGGTGTAAACGGTGTACAAGCCGGAGTGTATCGATTTAGTCACCCCGAGAATCTTTTTACTGTGGCGTATCGTTTGCGTACCGGTTATCTAGGTATAGCCCCAAAGAAAGTAACTCTTTTAGAAGGCATGACAATTCGAGATATTGGGGAAACTCTTATAAAGATTTTTCCAAATATCACAATAGAAAGTTTTAATAAATCTGCAAAGGGGAAAGAGGGTTACTTGTTTCCGGATACTTATTCATTTTCACAGAATATTTCAGCTGATGAGGTCGTCTCTGCTATGCGTAAAAATTTCGATACACGAATTGCATCCATAACGCCGGAGATTACAAAATCCAAGCGCTCGCTTAAAGATATTGTAATAATGGCATCGCTTATTGAGCGGGAGGGACGTTCGCTTAAAGAGAAACGTATGATTGCAGGTATTTTGTGGAATCGTATTCGAGTGGGTATGCCTCTTCAAGTAGACGCCGTTTTCGGGTTCATTTTTAACAAACAAACTTACTCGCCATCGTTTTCAGATTTAAAAGTTGACTCTCCGTATAACACATACACACATCGTGGGCTTCCTCCGACCCCGATTGATAACCCCGGGCTAAACTCGATTCTCGCCGCCGCAACACCAACCAAAACCAAGTATTTTTACTATATAACCGGCAAAAACGGTTATATGCATTATGCAAAAACTTTTTCCGCACACTCTCACAATATCGCGCTATATTTAAGAAGATAAGCGATTAATTCAAACCAGCCTTTACGCAAAGCTCTCTTGAAACTTCGGCACGATTTGTTTTTTCCTCGAAACCAACCCCTTTACAAACATTGCCCCGTCTTTTTCTTTTGATTCAAACATTTCTGCAAATATCTTATCTTCCTGCTCCCCAGAGGTAAGTGTGTAGCTTTCCTCGTTTAAGATATCGATGATTGAGAAAAACACTCCTTTCAGATTTTCTTTTTCTTTAATCTCTTTCAACCCCTTTTTAATCTCATCTTTTTTATCCAGCCCGAAAGAAATGTTTGTTGTTTCCATAACACCAATTCCGTATGTGCCATTTCCAAATTCAAACACTTTATAATCGAGTTTTATTAAATCTTCTGTGGAAATATCGCCAAGATTACTTTTGGCGTTAAACATTTCCAAACTAAACTTTTCCAACTCATCGATTTCGGCAATCTCGTTCAGCTTTTCAACCAGCTCTTTGTCTATGTCTGTTGTTGTGGGGGAACGGAAAAAAAGTGTGTCGGAAATTATTCCCGCGATTAAAAGCGAAGCGATTTCTTTTGAGATTTCAATACCGTTTTCAAAATATTTTTTGGCGATGATTGAGCACGATGAGCCCAGAGGCTCCACATAAATTGAAATGGGTTTATCGGTCTCGATTTTAACTTTATGATGGTCGATAATTTCCACAATATCTAAATCTTTTAGATTTTCGATACTTTGAGATTCTTCATTGTGATCTATCAAAACAATTTCAGAACCTTTCGGAAGATTTTGTATATGCTCCGGCTCAGATACATTGAACTTGTCAAAAACAAATGCAGTCTCGTTGTTTAAATGACCGAGAGCGTATGCGCGAGCCTCAACGCCTCGTTTATTTAAAAAGTCTTGATATGCGATTGCCGAGCAGATTGTGTCGGTGTCGGGGTTTTTGTGACCAATGATATGTTTAATCATAATTATTATAAGTTTAAGATTGCCACTTGCTAAATTAAGAAATTAAAATCGAACATAACATACACAATACACAAAACACAAACGAAATAAAACCCGGCTCAAAAACACCAGGTAGTGATAACAGCCTGCTTTTAAAGCCATACCAATTTTGAAAAGAAAAAACAAAGTCGCTGTGTTTCCATATGAAAATAAAAACCGCGCATATATTATGTACAAAGTACATAATATATGCGCGGTTTGTCCTGGAGAAGCGACAATGGTTTGTATAGTTTATAAAACCGCATAAACCTTTGCCACTAAATTTAGGAACTCTGATTGCGCGCACGGCGGAATCAAAAGCTTCCCGCTTACAATATCCCAAAACCATTTCGGAACATCCTTAGGGGCACGGCATTTTTTAAAGAGCGTATCGATTCTGTCCTCGATGATTTTTTCAGATTCTCCGAAGGTTTGTTTCCAATATAAAATCAAGTCCGGAAACTCGATTGAACACGATTTTTTAAGAACTGCACAGAGCCTTTTCTGCACCAGCTGTTCTGCTCTGAGCTGTTCATGGCTACGGCAAAGTTTTAGCCATGGAATCAACACGGATATTTCCGATTCCTTCAATAAAAGCCAATCCATCCTTTGTAAAAGAATGGATTTTATTGCCTCATCATGCGATTGTTTCAGACAAGACAATACGTTCGAAACACTGAACTCCTTTTGTAGACAACACACTAGTTTTTGGAGTATTGTTTTCCGTGTGAATGCATTTGCATTCACAGCGTCTTCATAGTACTTGATGGTATCAAGTACTACCGTACAAAGTTTGAGTCGCTCTTCTAAAGACGCCCCCATGTCTATATTTATACCCAAGATACTTTCCAACTGCTTTTTTCTTTCCTGTCCCATTATACCCTCCTTTTGGGTTTTTTGTTTTATTACTACATTAAAGACCTATTTAAACTAAGCAAAATTTAACACTCAAATTATCATATGTCAAACAGCCTCGCGTTGCGTTTTAGAAGCCTACAGTGCCTTTTATCGCTGTGTTTTGATACACTGTATTCAATATGAAAAGCGAAAAAAACGGTTTGAAAAAAATAAAAGGTAAGCGCGTTTTTGTCGGAATTTCCGGAGGTGTGGACAGCGCGACTACCGCTGCGCTTTTAGTGCGCGCCGGAGCGAAAGTCACAGGAGTTTTTATTAAAGGGTGGTATCCGGAAAATATGCCGTGCACATGGGCGAGTGATAGGCGAGACGCAATGCATGTTTCCGCTCGTCTGCATATTCCGTTTATAACACTCGATGCCTCTAAAGAATACAAGCGCAATGTTATTGACTATATGCTTGCGGAATACGCGGTGGGGAATACACCAAATCCAGACGTTATGTGTAATCGCGATGTGAAATTCGGGGTGTTTGCAAAGTTCGCATATGAAAATAAAGCAGATTTTATCGCGACAGGGCATTACGCTCGAACTGCTTTTATAAAAGACGGTGTAGAACTTTTGCGCGGAGTTGATGAAGGGAAAGATCAAAGTTACTTTCTTTGGGCGGTTTCAAAAGATGTTTTGTCGCGCGCGCTTTTCCCGCTCGGAGATATGCAAAAAAAAGATGTGCGCGCGCTTGCACGGAAATTTAATCTGCCGGTGGCAAAAAAGAAAGACAGCCAAGGTGTCTGCTTTCTCGGCGATGTCTCGGTGGAAGAATTTTTGAAAGCGGAGTTTAAGCCGGAGACCGGGCGGGCAATAGATGAAAATGGAAATGAAATCGGAGTACATGCTGGAGCGGTGCTTTACACTCTTGGCGAGAAAGTATCTCTTTCCGAAGCATCCGCTGGTCCTTGGTATGTTGTGAAAAAAAATATGGAAAGAAATGAAGTTGTGGTTTCTAAAAAACGTACACTTTCAAATAAAAAAACAACGTCACTTACGCTTCGAGATTGCAATTGGTTTTCAGATTTTGAAAGAGCGACCTCTGCGCAATATCGCTACCATGGACCGATTATTTCCGGTAAGGTTTCTTTTGAAAAGGGAAAATATATATTTTCAGCAACCGACAGTTTTCCAGAGCTACCTGCTAGCGGGCAGTCGCTCGTGGTGTATGCTGGCGAGCAGTGTGTGGGAGGTGGTATTATAATGTAGCTTATATATTTATGAAGAGTTTCTTAATAGCAGTAATATTTCTTTTTGGAGCAACGATAATAGGCATCGTTTTTTCTTCGTCGCGCTTGCCAGACGGCGCTCGCAGTACAGAGGTTTCTGTTGCTACAACTACCAGTCCAGTTATCAGATTGGTTTCACTAAAGGACTCTTATAGAAGAAGGGTTCATACTGTAAGTGGCGCTCTTGTCGTTCCGACTCCTTGCTATACGGTAGACGCAGAAACGAAACTTGTTCCATCGACCACACCGCAGGTTATAAGGCTCGACTTGTCTGTGCCACCGGACACTGGTAGGTGCTTGGAGCTCTCTGCCACCACGACTTTCAGTGTAAAACAAAAAGCAAAAAAAGACGCTGTGATTGTAACGTATCTAAACGGAAACCTTACCGCAACTTCCACAATTCCATAAATTATGCCCGAAATAATTAAAGCAGACGGAACGACAGAATATTTTGACCCCAACAGGTTGCATCTGTCGCTTGTGCGCGCAGGAGCGGGAGAGTACACGGCAAAAAATATTTCCGATACCGTTACAAAAACAGTGCATCACGGAATGCACTCCCACGAAATATACAAACGCGCGTTTCGTCTTTTACGCAAAGAAACCCGACCGGTCGCAGCAAGGTACGCTCTTCGGCGCGCGCTTATGGAGCTCGGTCCCTCCGGGCATCCTTTTGAAGACTTCGTTGCAAGAATCTTTAAAAAGGAGGGTTGGAACGTGGAATGGAGAAAAGTGCTTCAAGGAAAATGTGTATCACATGAAGTAGACGTGTACGCACACAAAGGGAAGGCGACAATGGCGGCGGAGCTTAAATACCACAACACCCCAACATACAAAACCGATGTGAAAGTCGCCCTGTATGTAAAGGCTCGTTTTGAAGACATTTGGGCGAACGCAAAAGACAGGCAAGCCCATCCTGTTGAACGCGGTTTTTTAATTACAAATACAAAGTTTACGAGTCAGGCAATAGCTTATGCGATGTGTTCCGGCATTGAATTGATAGGTTGGGGTTATCCAGAACGTGGAAATTTGTACGAGCGAATGTGTGTTACGCGAGTTTATCCGATTACGACACTGACGCGAATAACAAAAGCCGAAAAACGCCTTCTGATTGGCGCAGGAGTAGTCTCATGTGATATGCTTAAGGAACGACGAGAAATACTTGCAACGCTTGGTTTCTCGCCGGAACGTGTCGGCGTTATTATTTCAGAAGCCGATGCACTTTTAGCACTTCCACACCCGTATGCTTATGGACAAGAAAAATGAAAAAGTAATTGCAGAAAAAATATTTAATCAAAAAGGAAAAGATAGCCAACAACGAAGTACAAAAACAGGTACCTCACGTCAGGTATTTATATTCATATTCGGGTGCGTACTCGGAGCCTTTGTAATGTCTTTGTTTTCAGGAGGTACAACACCTGTTGTAAAAAAGACTTTTGATACAACAAACACTTCCTTGGGCAACAATGCCACAACCAGTGCGTCAACCTCTTTAACATCGACCAGTACGAATAGTATGAAATCGGGAATCGCGACAGGTAGTGTCGCAAGTGGGGTTTCAAGCGGAACTGTTTCCGTAAACAACCAGCCTGCTGGAAATTCGGTTATCGTTGAATCAGTAACAGTACCACCACCAGGTGTGTGGGTTGCAGTTCAAGAAACTCGTGGAAACAAACTGGGTAATGTTCTTGGAGCAACTCGCGTGCACGGACCTCTTTCAAACATTGTTGTGAGTCTTTTGCGAAATACAGAACCGAATCGTGAGTATGCTGTGGTTTTGTATCGCGACGGAGGAGACGGAGGAGTCTTCGACCTTAAAGTCGATAGCGTATATGTCGATTTTGACAGCGGAGAGCGAGTCTCGGTTCCTTTCAGGACAACAGGCGCTACTTCATCTACAAACATCTAATGGCAGGCTCTTTCAAAAGGTGGGGAATCTTTGATCCGAAAAGTACGGAACCGTACAGAATAAGTCGTTCGAAAATCGATCTCTTTTCAGATTGTCCGCGTTGTGCATATTTAGATATGCGACACGGAGTCAAGAGACCTTCTGGACCTTCTTTCACTCTTAACAATGCGGTTGACGAGCTTTTTAAGCGAGAGTTTGATCTATACCGTGTAAAAAAAGAAGCTCATCCGTTAATGAAAAAAGCTGGGGTAGATGCTGTGCCTTATGCGCACGAAAAACTCGAGGAGTGGAGAGACGCTTTTAAGCGAGGTATAAGTTTTTACCATGAGCCGACAAACATTACATTGCGCGGAGGTATCGATGATGTATGGATAACTCCTTCCGAGGAACTTCTAATAGTCGACTACAAAGCAACCAGTAAAAAGAAAGCCCCGTCATCGGATGCCGATCTGTATGACTCTTACAAAAGACAGATGGAGGTATATCAATGGCTTTTCCGAAAAAACGGTTTTAAAGTTTCGCCAACCGGTTACTTTGTGTATGCCAATGGTAACTCTAACGCCGAAACATTTTCCGATAAGCTGGAGTTTGATACTGTACTCATTCCGTATGTCGGAGATGACTCTTGGATTGAACCCGCCTTGGAACGCCTTAAAAAAACTCTGATGAGTGATGAGATACCGGAAGTCGGAACCGCTTTTGGTGGAGGTCCGTGCGATTACTGCACTTATAGAGAGTCTGCTGGCAAAACCCTCCTCGCTCTTTTCCGAGCAAACACAAAAAAGAAATAGCTGTGCAGGCAAATAAGGAAAACACAAAGCACGGCGACGCAAAGCGTCGCCGTGCTTTGTTCTACAAACCCGCAAGCCTTTTTTGCCCGTCTCGTAGTTGGGAAGGTTAGACCTTCCCAAAAACTTTATATTTATTTTTTATCTCCTGGTCTAATTGGTCGTACAATACAGGTTCGGTGAGTCCTTCAAGTGATTTCAAAGTAATTGATGACTGACTTCTTTTATAGGAGCTCACTTCTTTAACCGATAGTACATAAAATTTCCATTGATCCATATCTAACGAATTGATTGTTTCTTGGTCGGTATTAAACAAAAGACACATAACATAAACATCCGCATATCTTGCTTTTGTCTTTAATTGCTTGTTTGTCGCACCATCCCAATAAAATGATTTTTTTATTGAAAAAGATACTTTTGAGAGACTTTTTTGATACCACGATTGAATAAACGAAGATGATTTAACTTCAATTTTAATATTATCAGGAGTAACTAAGTCATACGGTGCCCATTCATCTCGTGGCACATTGAGATTGGTCTTTGTCGCAGTAGCAACAATAAATTCCGCCAGTACGCCTCTTGTTGCGTTACTTAAAATATCAGAAGTACTCCATTTCCAAAAATCTAATAACTTAAATGGTAATTCGTTTTGTTTAAACTTTAACGACTCTTTACCGGATTTAATTTTAGATTTTATTAATCTGTAGCTCATATTTTTTATGTTAATAGATTTATACTCGTATAAACATCCACCATCAGAAAAGTATATAATAAAATATATCAATGTATTATATATGTATGAAAAGAAACTTGTTCTAAGTGTTTGCAATAAATTATGTCACGCACTTAACATATGGAAGTTAAAATCGATTCTTCATGGAAAGAGAAGTTATCCGGTGAGTTTGAAAAGCCATATTTTACGGAGCTTACTGGTTTTGTAAAAAAAGAGTATGCAAACAAATCGGTGTATCCGGCGCCGAGGAATATTTTTCGCGCGTTTGATATGTGTCCGTTTGAAAAAACAAAAGTTGTGATACTTGGGCAAGACCCATACCACGGACAAGACCAGGCAAACGGGCTTTGTTTTGCCGTAAACGATAAAGTATCACTACCGCCGTCTTTGCAAAACATCTTTAAAGAAATAGAAAGCGACCTTGGCGAGCCCGTCATACATAAAAGTGGCGACCTCTCCTCGTGGGCAAAGCAGGGTGTTCTTTTACTAAACGCAACCCTCACCGTACAAGCGCACAGCGCAGGATCTCATCAAGGCAAAGGCTGGGAGGAGTTTACAGATGCTGTTGTTCAGACTCTGTCCGATGAACGAGAAAATTTAGTGTTTATGCTCTGGGGAAATTATGCAAAGAAAAAAGGGGAGCGTATCGACCGCACCAAACACATGGTGCTTGAGGCGGCGCACCCCTCACCATTTTCCGCATACAACGGCTTTTTCAGATGCAAACATTTCAGCAAAGCAAACGAATACCTCACGAAGCACGACCAAAAACCAATAGACTGGTTATAAATTAATCATCGTTACAACACAGACTTTTACAAACAGAGGTGATTAAGTATGTTTCCTATCTAGAATATATAAAAAAGCGAGCTGCGCCGGTATTTTGGCATAGCCCGCTACAATGCGTGTTAAAGCAGAACGGATGTTAAAACAGCATCCAGAATTGCTCAAGAGTTACTCTGGTAAGTTTTGTAAAAATACTGTGATAAACCCCTGATGTTTTTTGAAGGACTTTGTCAGAAAACTCTAACGGAACTTTCGGTCCACCGGCCCATTGTTTTACGGCATCTTGTCGGACAATTTCCTTGTCCTGCCATGGCGGTGTTTTACCAAGAGCAGTAACACCGGAGGCAACAAATCGGCTACTGTCGCCGGTAAGCCACTCATCTCCAAGGCAAAGAACCCCATCCTTATCTCTACCGCATTCCATTTTCGTATCAATGATTTCAATTCCGCAGTCTTTAGCGTAATCAAAACCAAGCTGATACACGGAAAGTGTAAGCGCGATTTCCTTAGGGCATAGATACTCAACAGTAAAGCTGTCGAGCGGGTCGTCTGTTTCGGTCTTTGTGGTCGGCGTAAAAACAGGAACATCAAAAGCATGCATGAGCGGGAGATTCGGTTCAAGCTCAATTCCGTACGGGTTTTGCAAACCGTTTTTGTAGAACTTGTCGTACAAGCTTCCGGCGAGCCGTTTCCTATATATAAACTCAACCGGAATCATTTCCAACTCTTTTACAATAATACCCCGCATGTATAAATCTTCAGGGTACTTTTTGTTTTTTGGTAAGTGATTATAAATCTCCTTACCAAACGCAACAACATGGTGCGGAATGTCTTTCAACACCTCTTGTATCCAAAAAATACTCAAAGCATTTAGGATTTTCCCCTTATCCGGCACACAGCTTTTGTGCTGTACATTGTGCGTGCTTATCGCGTCAGTTGTTACGATAAGAAACGTGCCGGGCGTTGTGGTCCCGTTAAAACTGTCGCGAACTTTCCCCTGATGACGAAGTGGCAGGCAGTCCATATAAGGTTTTCTACTCATCTTGACCTCCTTTTTTAAAGAACTTTTGCTACGAAAACTCGCGTAGACGAGGTTTTTAGGATAATCCCAAGAACATTTTGATACTAAGACATTAACCTGGTATTAGCAAATATAAAAACAGGGCGAGTGTATCAGGGAAATTTG
>CAZYRK010000006.1:0-20729 GCA_964650475.1 uncultured Candidatus Saccharibacteria bacterium | reverse complement strand
CATTAACCTGGTATTAGCAAATATAAAAACAGGGCGAGTGTATCAGGGAAATTTGAAAAAAATTATACGAAAGTTTTAGTGTGCGGCGCACCGCACACTTTTTGCATTCTCTTAATGAGGTACGACAGCGCTGTACAAGATGACATTGCTAATGCAGTGGCATTGTTTGGAAAAGACATTCATACAGAAACTCTAAAACTTCATAAATTGCACGGAAAGTTTCGCACATACCAAGTCTTTTAGGCCAATTTTTCTTACAGTATAACTGTTAAGTTAAAGAAAAACGCTATTTATTATAGGGATGTCGGAACACACGATATTTATAAATGATGTATGTGGTGGTCGGCAGGTGCGTATTTTGTCTTCGCGCCGATGGCGATTGCTTCTGTATTTCAAAAGTGCGAACTATATAAAACACTTTGTGCGCGAAGCCGTCTATAAGTATTCGCGAGTTATTTTTTAGTCGGATTTTTAGGCTACAAAACCGGTTTTTTGTAGCGGAGCGGGTTTTTTGTTATGCTTTCAGGTAATGACAAACAAAAACAAAACAGACTGGAACTTACGAAAACTTTTTTATACATCTGCAACCAACTCAAAAATAGAAGAGGACATGGTTCGGGGCGATACCGCTACAAAAACATTTGCCACAAAATATCGCAAAGATAAAAAATGGCTATCTAATCCGAAGTCTCTCGCAAAAGCTCTTTCGGAATACGAAAAGCTCGAGCTTGTGTGCTCGCCGGCACCGATACTTTACGCAAGTTATCGTAAAGAGTTAAACGCAAGCGACAAGCAGGCGGAAGCGCTTGCAAACACTCTGGACGAACGCTACACAAAGCGCGGAAACATGCTTATGTTTTTTTCTTTGGAACTGGCAAAAATATCTCCGTCAATGCAAAAGCGTTTTCTAAAAGCTCCCGAGCTTACGAAATACCGCTATATGCTAAAGGTACTTTTTGAAAGTGCGAAGCACGATCTTTCGGAGCCGGAGGAAAAGATACTTTCGCTTCTTGGCGACGTTTCAAACGGGAGATGGATACAGGCTGTAGAAGATATCATACACACAAAAGAAGTTTCGTTTGATGGTAAAAATATTCCGGTACCGCAGGCTTTGGAAATACTTCGCACACTTCCAAAAACAAAGAGGTATGCTCTTCACAAAGCCACAATGAAAGCGCTTCGCGATATCGCCCCTATGGCGGAGAGTGAACTAAACGCAATAATCACTCGCAAGAAAATTACAGATGAACTACGCAAATTCGAAGAGCCTTTCGATGCCACTATTCTCGGATACGAAAACGAACGCGATTCCGTACTTTCCATGGTGAGCGCCGTATCAAAAGCTTTCGGAGTATCAAAACGTTTTTACAAAGCTAAAGCTCTTTTAATGGGCGAGAAAAAACTTACTTATGCTGACCGTGTTGCACCCGCAGGTACTCTTAAAAAGAAAATATCGTTTGACGAGGCTTTAAATATCGTTCGCAAAGCGTTCGCAGATCTTCATCCGAGGTATGCAGAGATACTTGACCGCCTGGTTTCAAACGGACAGGTAGATGTTTATCCGAAAAAAGGGAAGTCCGGCGGAGCTTTTTGTTCGGGTGCCGTTTCAAGCCCGACAATGGTTTTGCTAAACCATGTGGATGACGCGCATTCTCTTTTAACTCTCGCTCATGAAATGGGTCATGCGATTCACACGGAGCGTAGTAAAAAGCAACAGCCGGTGTATCAAAACTACACGACATCTGTAGCGGAGACAGCCAGCACTTTTTTTGAGCAGGTTGCGTTTGACGCTCTTACGGAAAAACTCACAGAAAAAGAAAGGCTAATCGCGATGCACGACCGTTTGCAGGGCGACATCGTAACAGTGTTTCGACAAATCGCCTGTTTCAATTTTGAAAGCGACATGCATCAGGCAGTGCGTTCAAAAGGGCTTATTCCAAAAGAAGATATTGCAAAACTTATGAATAAACATATGGCTTCTTATCTTGGAAACTCTGTGGAGCTTACGGAAGACGACGGGTACTTCTTTGTCGCGTGGAGCCATATCAGACGTTTCTTCTATGTATATTCGTATGCTTACGGACAGCTTATTTCGCGTGCGATGTATGCTCGTGTAAAAAAAGACCATTCATATATTGAAAAAGTAGATGCTTTCCTCACTGCCGGAGGAAGTGCTTCTCCCGAGGACATTTTCGAAGCGTGTGGGCTCAATGTCCGCTCAGAGGCTTTTTTCAAAGAAGGTCTTAAAAGTATCGAGCGTGATGTTTTGGAGTTTGAAAAGGCTGTGAAAAATGTTGTGAAAAAAGCTGTGTAATTACGAGTACTAAAATTATAGTAAACGTTTTTTTATGAGCGGATACATGATATCTTCAGACATATGAATACTTCCGAAGTACGTGCGCGGTATCTGAGCTTTTTTGAAAAAAGAGGTCATGCAATAATTCCGTCTGCGCCACTCGTGCCTGAAAACGATTCCACGACACTTTTTACATCAAGCGGTATGCAACCGCTCGTGCCGTATCTGCTCGGTGAAAAACATCCGAAAGGTACTCGCCTCGTAAATTCGCAAATGTGTTTTAGAGCGGAAGATATTGATGAAGTGGGGGACAACAGACATACGACCTTTTTTGAGATGCTTGGAAACTGGTCGCTTGGGGATTACTTCAAGAAAGAGCAACTGCCGTGGATTTTTGAGTTCTTAACAAGTAAAGAGGAGGGGCTGGGGCTTGATCCTAAAAAGATTTTCGTAACTGTATTTTCCGGTGATAAAGAAAATGGTATGGGGGCTGACACCGAGTCGGTTGAAATATGGAAAACCCTTTTTGCTGAAAAAGGTGTCGACGCAAAACTCGTTGAAATTGAAACAGAAGAGCGTGGCGGAGAAACAGGAATGCAAGATGGTCGCATTTTTGCATACGGAGCAACTAAAAACTGGTGGAGTCGTTCCGGTGTTCCGAGCAAGATGCCAAAAGGAGAGATCGGGGGACCGGATTCCGAGATTTTTTACGATTTTGGCACACCACACGATATAAAATTCGGTAAAGAGTGCCACCCAAACTGCGATTGCGGGCGTTTTGTTGAAATAGGGAATTCGGTCTTTATGCAATATATAAAAAAAGAAGACGGCACCTTTGCAGAGCTACCAAAGAAAAATGTTGATTTTGGTGGAGGGCTGGAACGTATTACCGCCACAACAAATATGAATCCGGACATTTTCTTAGTCGATGTTTTTAAGAATTCTCGCGAAGTACTTGCAAAGCATTCTGCCAAAAAATACGGAGAGGACGAAACGGTAACTCGTTCATTTAGAATAATTTTAGACCATATTCGTTCTGCCACTTTTATGCTCGCTAGCGGAATTGTTCCGAGTAATACAGAGCAGGGCTATATATTGAGGCGTCTTATTCGCCGTGCTATTGCCGAGTCGGATTTCATCGGTATAAAAAACACAGTGCTTGCAGATGTTGCGGATGGTTATAGCGAAGTATACGCAAACACATATTCTTTCATACAAAAAAATATATACCGTATTAAAAAAGAGCTGACGAACGAAGAAGAAAAATTTCGCAAAACTCTCACACAAGGTCTGAAAGAATTCAAAAAAATCTCGCAAAGCGGTTCAATAAGCGGAAAGTCTGCATTTATACTTTTTACATCGTACGGGTTTCCGATTGAAATGACCGAGGAGCTCGCTCGCGAACAAGGTATGTCAATCGACAGGTCTTCTTTCGATGCTCTTATGTTGGAACACAAAGAAAGGTCTCGTGTAGGTGCGGCACAAAAATTCAAAGGAGGGCTTGCGGATACAGATAAAGAGACAACGATGCTTCATACTTGTACTCATTTGATGCTTTCCGGACTGCGAAAATATTTGGGCGAAGAAGTGCATCAGGCCGGATCAAACATTACAGCGGAGCGTTTGCGTTTTGATTTTACATATCCTGAAAAAGTCTCGCGAGAAATTCTTGACGAGGTGGAAAAATATGTGAACGATGCGATTGAAAGAAAGTGCGACGTCGAGCTATTGCAGATTTCAAAAGAGCAAGCAAAAAAGGACGGAGTCGTTGGAAGTTTTTGGGAAAAGTATCCGGACATTGTAAATGTCTACACCATAAAGACGGATGACGGTACTGTGTATTCCAAAGAGCTTTGCGGAGGTCCTCATGTGAAAAATCTAAACGAGATACTTGAAACAGGGAAGCATTTTAAGATAACGAAAGAAACTTCCAGCTCTGCTGGTGTAAGGCGTGTGAAAGCTGTGCTTAAATAACTCACAGTAAAGTACGGCGCGGATGCGAAGCATCCGCGCCGTACTGTTATACTATACAGAACATGAAATTATTTTCGTTTTCAAAAACAGAGAAAAAACCAATGTTGCTTATCGATGTAGGCTCGGCATCAATAGCCGGATCGTATGCACTTATAGGCAAAAATCAAAAACCGGAGCTGTACTACAGTGCCCGCGTTCCGATACGTTCAAGTAAAGATAAAGATACCTCTTCTGAAATGGCAAAGGCATTGTCGAGGCTTATGAGCACTCTCGTGCGTAAGGGGGCTCCTGTTTTTGCACGAGAAACAGGTAGCGGAAGTGTCAGCAATGTTGTTATTTCAGTTGCGTCACCATGGCAAGAAACACATACGCATATTGAACATATAATAAAAAACGAACCGTTTCGTTTTACGCACCATATGTTGGACTCCATAGTAAAAGAAACAAATACAATTTTAAAAAACCGTACCTCTGTAGCTGAAATGGTAATAGCAACACGGCTAAACGGATACTATATGGATCAGCCGTTTGAAAAAGACGCAAAGGAAGCCGAAATATTTATTTTGTCCGCGTCAATAGCAACAGACACTATAGAGACAATTCATAAGATTGTTCGTGAAGCATTACATACATCACACATTGAGATTCTGGCATTTACTCAGGTGATGTTTTTGACTCTGCGCGATATCTACACAAAAAATAAAAATTTCCTCATTATGGATGTTAGTGGAGATGCAACAGACTTTCTTGTTATTAAAGATGGTATTTTATTAAAAAGTGCGAGTATTCCTCATGGGCTAAATGAGCTCCGACAAGTTTCAATCGAGGCTGGTTTCAACGGAACAGCAACAGACGATCCTATTCGAGCAATCGGAGATTCAAATCTACTTGATAAAAAAAACAATCATTTTGCAGATGCCATGCATACAGCAATTGAAACATGGAAGAATAGTGTGACCGGAGCTTTTCAAACTCTCCAAACAAAATACGCTTTACCGCGAGATATTCTTTTGCTTGCGGATAAATCAGCATATGAATTTCTTGAAAAAGTATTGGTTGATTCAGACTTTCATCCTCTTGGTCTTTCCGATGATACTTTGAAAGTACATTATATTGACCCAGGGCAATTAGAGCCGTATGTTAAACATCGCGCGGAGGCTACTGGCGACACTTTTCTGTCATTGTTGGCTTTATATTTAACAAAAGATATAAAAACACTTGTTGTCCACCACTTATCAAAGTGATGAGCTTTGCGTCAGCAATTACTAGGGTATACTTATCTACATATGCGTAAAACTTTGGAAGACATCATCCCGCCATCACGTCGTCGCACTTCGTCTACGCGACAACAAGACGTGTCCGATAATGATTTAAGATTCAATTCAGAAAACAAACATTCCTCAAAGCGAAGATTTTCTTACACGCCTGCCGTAGTGGCTGGTGTGGTTATCGTCATTGCTGGGATCGCCTTGTTTATGTTTTCAAACACTCGTATTCAGATAGACCCTATGACAGCGACAGCGAATTTGTCTGGAACTTTCACCGCCTCTGCATCAACAACAACACCACTGCCTTTTGCTGTAATCAGTGTTAAAAAAGTGGCTACAAAAACCGTGTCCGGAAACAGCACGAAAACAGTACACAAAGCTTCCAGTGGAACAATTACCGTCTATAATACACGGTCGGTGCGTCAAAAACTGGTTGCAAAGACACGTTTTGAAAGCCCGAACGGTCTCGTGTTTCGAATTCGCGACGCTATTACTGTTCCGTCTGCGCATGGGATTATCCCCGGTTCGGTGACTACGCGTGTATACGCGGATGAGGCAGGAAGTAGGTACAACATATCGCCGACCTCTTTCACTCTTCCGGGTCTTTCAGGAACTTCGCTTGCAAGCAAAGTATATGCCAAATCCGGCTCCGCAATGTCTGGAGGATTTTCAGGAACAGAGGCGCAGGTCTCTCCGGATACCGAAGCTTCTGCGCGAGGTGCACTTCATACCGCGCTCGCAAAAGATATGGCAAACGCAATACAAGCACAGGTTCCAAAAGGTTACATCCTTTTAAAGGGTGCGTCAGCAACTATATATAAAAATCTTCTAAATATACAAGCTTCTACTGCCGGTAAAGCAAGTGTGCGTGTACAAGGAGTAACTACCGCTGTAGTATTTCCGAAATCAGATTTTGCGAAGCTTATTGCCACAAGCATAATAGGCACATACAGCGGACAGCCTGTTAAACTTACAAGCACAAGCGGTATCACTCTAATTCCCGCAAAGAGCATTCCGAGCTCTAAAGACGTTGCAAACAATGAAGCGTTTGATTTCGCCCTCTCAGGGAACACCACGGTCGTTTGGGATGTTAATCCAGAACGTATTGCAACTGCTGTTGCTGGAAAAACACGTGACGAGGCTCAGACGGTCTTGAGAGGCTTCCCGGAGATTAAACAAGCGCACCTTAGCATGAGCCCTTTCTGGGAAAACACTCTTCCAAACGATCCTTCAAAGATTACCGTTACCGTTAATCAGGTAAAAACAGTGCACAATGATTGACGTTTTTTGCGTAGCCTGTTAATATAGCTATTGCTTCACATGGCAGAAGATAACGCAGATAAAGGAACGGTCAAAGGCACCGTCGAGGAGGTGCTTCCAAATTCGCTTTTTCGAGTACGTCTTGACGATAACTCTGACGAACTTATTCTTGCGTATCTCGCCGGAAAGATGCGGTTGCATCACATTCGCGTACTTGTTAGTGACGAGGTTGAACTCGTTACCGACCCGTACGGCGGTCGTGCGCGTATTGTGAGGCGACTTACTTAAAATATATACTATGAAAGTACGAGCATCTATAAAAAAACAACAGCCTGGAGATATTCTCGTCCGCCGTCGCGGACGTCTTTATCGTATCAACAAACAGAATCCTCGCCGTAAGGCACGTCAAGGATAATTTTTATACAGTAATTTAATTAACGAATTTATTTCACTATGCGTATTTCAGGTATCACACTTCCGGACAACAAGCATCTTTCGTACACCCTTCCTTTGGTTTATGGGATTGGTCGCATACGAGCTAAAGAGATTCTTGATAAGGCGGGGATTTCTTACACCAGCACAGGCAAAGACCTTACTGCGGAAGAGGAACAGAAAATTCGTTCTATTGCGGAAACATATCTTATTGAAGGCGAGCTTCGTCGTGAAATAGGTCAGAACATTAAAAGGTTGAAAGACATTCGCTCTATTCGCGGAACTCGGCATGAACGCCGTTTGCCTGTGCGTGGAGGGCGAACAAAGACAAACTCTCGCACAGTTCGCGGAAACACTCGTCGTACGATGGGTTCAGGCAAGCGCACGCTTGAAAAAACTTAATACACGTTGCAATTTATTTAATTTTCTATGGGTAAAAAACGAATTATCAAAAAAAGAGGGCGTGGTTTGGACAAAGGTCGCAAAGACCGTGCACTTCACCGTGCGATTAAGAAACGAATTGAACGCGGTGTATTGCACGTTGAGGCGACATTTAACAATACCAAAGCTGTACTTACAGATGAAAAAGGAAACGTTGTAATGTCGTCATCGGCAGGGGCTCTCGGTTTTTCCGGAGCTCGTAAATCGACTCCTTATGCAGCAGCTAAAGTCGGCGAACTTCTCGGCGAGAAAGCAGGCATCATCGGTCTTAAAGAGGCTTCCGTTGTTATTCGCGGAGTTGGACCGGGACGTGAATCGACACTTCGCGGTTTTACCAACAAAGGAATACAAATTAAAAACATTAAGGACGCGACACCGGTACCGCACAATGGTCCGCGTCCACCTAAACCACGTCGCGTGTAGTTGCTTATGAAAACAGGACCCCGTTATAAAATAGCCAAACGATTGGGAGCAAGTGTTTTTGAAAAAACACAAACTCAAAAATTCGCTATCGCTGAAGAGCGATCTGCACGACATAAACGCCGTGGTCGCGGAAGAGGCCCGAGCAGTTATGGTAAACAGCTTCTTGAAAAGCAGAAAGTACGCGTTACTTACGGAGTTACCGAAAAGCAATTCGGTAACTACATTAAGAAAGCGATGACAACTCACGGAACAACACCTGCAGAGGCACTTCATTCTTTATTGGAACTAAGGCTCGACAATGTTGCATACCGTATCGGTTTGGCTCCTACTCGCCGTGCATCGCGCCAGATGGTTGCACACGGACACCTCACCGTAAACGGTCGTAAGACAACAATCCCATCACGCCATGTGCATATTAGTGATCGCATCGCTGTGCGCGATGGTAGCAAAGACCGTGTTTTGTTTATTGGGTTTGCAGAGCGCTTTATGGAAAAAACTCTTCCGTCTTGGCTCTCGTGGAATCCAAAAACAATGGAAGGCGGGGTTCAAGAAGCTCCGACGACGTCTTCTGCTGAACCAGCAGGAGATCTTTCCGCGGTGCTTTCATTTTACAGTCGTTAATTTTTAATTTATTTACCGGTAATACTGATTGAGTTATGGAATACCACATTACACTACCTTCAAAACCCCGTGTTGTTTCCGAAAAGGACGCGCAGGGCATTTATGAGATTGATGCATTGTACCCGGGTTACGGGCACACGCTTGGAAACTCTTTGCGTCGCATTATTCTTTCGTCGCTCCCTGGAGCAACAGTTACTTCGGTTAAAATCGAAGGGGTTCCGCATGAATTTGCTGATATTGAAGGAATCCGAGAAACGGTTATGGAAATACTTCTTAACCTGAAACGAGTTTACTTTGTTTTGCATGGTGATGAACCGCAAATAATTTCAATCTCCGTTAAAGGTCCTAAAGAAGTAAAAGCATCGGACTTTGCATTGCCTTCACAGGTAGAGATTGCAAATCCTGATCAGCATATCGCGGATATTTCGAGCAAGATTCCATTTGAAATGGAAGCCACTATTGAAAGAGGACTCGGATATGTTCCGCGCGAATCTATCGCAAAAGGCAAAGTTGATATTGGCACAATCGCTCTCGACGCAACATTCACTCCTATTCGAAGAGTGAACTATGAAGTTGAAAATATGCGTGTTGGAGACAGAACTGATTTTAATCGCCTACGTGTTTTGATTGAAACCAACGGTACTGTTACTCCCCGCGAATCACTCGAGCACTCTATTGAGGTTATGATTAATCAGTTGAAAGCCGTTATTGGTTTTCAAGAAGAAGAGCCTGTTGTAACTTCTTCAACAGACACTGAAGAGTCTGTTGAAAAGACAGCTGAAGACAAACCGGAAGCAGTGGCAAGTAAAGACTTGTCGAAAATCAAGGTCGAAGATTTGAGTATTCCAACCCGTGTAGCGACACTCCTTTCAGAGGCTGGTATTCGCTCTGTGGCGGGACTTGCACGCAAAAGCGTGTCGTCCGTCAAAGAGATTGAAGGCATCGGTGACAAGGCGATTGGTGAGATTTCATCAGCTCTTGCCGACATGGGAGTCGAACTTAAAGGGGAGTAATACTGGCGGTATATCAAAAAATAGTGTAAGTTACTGAAGTTATGCGTCATCACACAAAAGGTAGGGCATTTGGAAGACCGACGAACCAACGTCGAGCATTATTAAGGTCTCTCGCGAGGTCGCTTATTTTACATGAGCGTATTTCCACTACGGAAGCAAAGGCAAAAGAGCTTCGTCCGTTTGTGGAGCGCCTCGTAACATATGGCAAACGCGATACAATAGCAAGTCGCCGACTCGCAAACAGTCGTTTGGGTGAAGACGATGAGACTGTTAAGAAACTCTTTGCAGAAATCGCTCCTCGTTACGCAGAGCGCGCAGGTGGATACACCCGCATCATTAAGCGTAGCGTCACTGCAGCGGACGGGCGTAAAACAGCGTATATCGCCTTTGTGTAAATCTATTATGAACAAGACAGAACCAGAGATTAAGAATTATGTAATTGACGCGACAAACCGTACACTTGGTCGCGTGGCTAGTGAAGCCGCTTCCGTACTGCTCGGTAAAAAGTCGACTGACTTTGTAAAGTACCGTGTACTTCCGGTACGCGTTACCATTGAAAACGCAAAAAAGCTGTGGCTTTCGGAGCGTCGTATCGCAGGCAAGGACTACACACACTACACCGGCTACCCGGGAGGACTTCGCACCACATCAATGTCTGATCTTCTCGAAAAGAAAGGTGTTTCCGAAGTGCTTCGCAAAGCCGTTAGCGGTATGCTTCCTCGCAACAAACTCAGAAACGAGAGGATGAAGCGTCTTACAATAATCGACTAAATATCTCTTTAAAAACTAGAAATTATGACTGAAATTCGTTACATTCCCGCTATAGGACGTCGCAAGACTGCGCGTGCAAGCGTGCGTATTACGCCGGCAGACAAGACGACCATTACAATAAATGGAAAATCTGCAAAAGAATATTTCAAAACAGATGAGCGCGTACATGTAACAGATGAGCCGTTTCTGATTGCGGAAGACGCAGGGAAATACACTATCGAAGTACACGTATCCGGTGGTGGAGTAAGCGCGCAAGCAGATGCTGTACGACACGGTATTTCACGAGCGCTTATTAAAGACTCGATAGAGCTACGACCGGTACTTAAAAAAGCAGGACTTTTGACGCGTGACCCTCGTGCAGTAGAGCGTAAGAAACCTGGACTTAAAAAAGCACGCAAGGCGCCTCAGTGGTCCAAGCGTTAAAAAAACCTCTTCGCGAAATTTTTACAAAGAAAAAAGCACCGCCGTTTACGGCGGTGCTTTTTCATACCGCTACTGTTTTCACACGCGATGTTTTTGACTCGGCGCACATTTTCGTGCATCATATAAGCACTATGCATAATAAAAAAAATGAAAAGCCGGGCGGGGAAGTAGACGACATTATTATTGAGGACGAGGTCTCCGAAGCGGGAGACAGTTTTGAGGTTTCCGATGAAGAGGAGTACGTTGCAGATAAAATAAAAGCGATTAAGAAAAAATTAAATGCATGTCTATCGGAAAAGCAAGAGTATCTAAACGGTTGGCAACGCTCTAAAGCAGACTATGTAAACGCACTCAAGCGTTTCGAATCTGAAAAGGAGTCCACTCGTGCTTTTGCCGTATCGCGCACTGTTGAGGCGTTTCTTCCGGCAATCGATTCTCTTGAGCGCGCAACCGCCGTTGGCAAACTGCCTGAAGGTTTTGATGCTATTGTAAAACAGCTTAGCGGAGCTTTCTCGGCACTCGGTGTTGAAGAAATGGTTGTGGCACCAGGGGATGCGTTTAATCCGAAATTTCACGAAGCACTCGGACAAGAAGACACCGACGACCCTAAAAAAGACGATACGGTCACCCTTGTCTTGGAAAAAGGTTGGCGTATTGGTGATATGATTGTCCGGCATGCAAAAGTGCGTGTGGCGCGATACACGCAAGGCTCTTGAAGCGAAACGCAATAAGGCATATAATGTACACACTCGGGCATATTCAGTTAGTTTGATTCGATTAGAAATTTTATAATTTTACATTTTTACTATGTCAAAAATTCTTGGTATTGATTTGGGAACAACAAATTCAGCAATGGCGATAATGGAAGGAGGGGAACCTCGCGTACTTGAAAACGCAGAAGGTGCACGCACGACACCGTCTGTGGTTGCGATAGCAAAAAACGGCGAGCGTCTTGTTGGTGCTCTTGCAAAACGCCAAGCCGTTACCAATCCAAAAAACACAATATACGGTATCAAACGGTTTGTCGGACACCGTTTTTCAGATGAAGCAATTCAGCGCGATAAAGACATTGTTCCTTATGAAGTAAAAAATGGTACCGACGGTGGTGTGATTGTAAACCTTGGCGACAAGGACTACCGACCTGAAGAGGTTTCCGCAATGATACTCGGAAAAATGAAAGCGGACGCGGAAGCGAAGCTGGGCGAAAAAATTACCGAAGCGGTTGTAACAGTACCTGCGTATTTCGATGATGCGCAAAGAAACGCAACAAAAGCTGCAGGGAAAATCGCGGGGCTCGATGTAAAACGCATCATTAACGAACCGACAGCCGCAGCACTTTCGTACGGGTTTAATAAAAAGAAAGATGAGAAAATCGTTGTGTACGATTTTGGTGGAGGCACGTTCGATGTTTCCGTGCTCGAAGTTGGCGATGATGTTATCGAAGTAAAGTCTACCGATGGAGACAGTCATATGGGCGGTCGCGACATAGATCAGAAAATCGTTCGATACATTGCTGATGAATTTAAAAAAGAAAGCGGAATCGACATAACAAAAGACCCTTTGGCGCTTCAGCGTGTGGACGAAGCCGCTGAAAAAGCAAAGCAAGAGCTTTCAAGTGCAGCCGAGTCGGACATTAACATTCCTTTCGTAACAGTTGACTCGGAAGGCACACCACAGCACCTAATGATGAAGCTCTCGCGTTCCAAGCTCGAAGAGCTTGCAGAAGAGTACGTGGAAAGATCTATTGAGATTACGAAACGCGCTCTTGAGGCTTCTGGTATGTCGGTTAGCGATATAAACGAAGTCATATTGGTCGGCGGACAAACCCGTATGCCAAAAATACAACAGGAAGTAAAAGCACTGTTTAATAAAGAGCCTCACCAAGGAGTAAACCCGGACGAAGTCGTGTCTATTGGCGCAGCTATTCAAGCGGGAATTCTTCAAGGAGATGTAAAAGACATTCTTCTTGTCGATGTGATACCTCTCTCGCTATCTATTGAGACCGCCGGAGGTGTTGCCACAAAACTGATTGATCGCAACACGGCAGTGCCGACATCGCACTCGCAAGTTTTCTCCACGTTCGCAGACAACCAAACATCCGTTGATATTCATGTCGTGCAGGGAGAGCGTGCGATGGCTTCCGACAATAAATCTCTCGGAAGATTCCTTCTCGATGGTATTCCTCCGGCTCCGCGCGGAGTACCGCAGGTGGAAGTAGCGTTTGACGTCGACAGCAACGGTATTCTTACCGTAAAAGCAAAAGAAAAAGCAACAGGTAAAGAGCAGTCGATTCGTATCGAGGGTTCAACAGGACTTTCCGATGAAGATATTGAAAAGATGCGTAAAGATGCGGAAGCTCATGCATCTGAAGACATTGCTCATAAAGAGCTTGCAGAGGTAAAAAACCTCGCGAACCAGATGGTGTATACAGCTGAAAAATCTCTCAAAGACGCAGGTGATAAAATATCTGAAGATATTAAAAAAGAGGTTAATGAAAAAATTGCAGAGGTGAAGAAAGTGCAAGACGGCGGTGACGTAGTAAGTATTAAGACAGCAACCGAGGCGCTTTCCACATCACTTTCAAAAGTCGGCGAGGCGATGATGAAAGATCAGAAAGAAAACGAAGCAAAAAATGCAAAACCGGAAGACGCACAGCAAGCAACCGGCGATGAAAACAAAGGAACTACAGATGCGGAGTTTAAAGAAAAACCCGAAGAACCAGCAAAATAAGTGGTATTTATAGGGCATGCAAAACACGGCGTCGCGTAGCGACGCCGTGTTTTGCATTTCAACAACAAATTGGTGTATAGTGTTCCAATATGACTAAAGATTATTACGCCGTACTCGGAGTCGAGCACAAAGCGACAAAAGACGAAATAAAGAAAGCCTTTCATAAACTGGCTAGAAAGCACCATCCGGACAAGGGCGGGGACGAGGAGAAATTTAAGGAAATTACCGAAGCGTACTCGATACTCTCCGATGAAAAGAAGCGCCGTGAGTACGATTCATATGGACGTACGTTTGCAGGAGGCGGAGGAAACGCTGGAGCCGGCGGGTTTGATTTTAACAATTTCGCAGGTGGAGCTCAGGCGGGAGAATTTGATTTCTCAGATATTTTCCAAGGCTTCGGTGATATTTTTGGTGGTGCGCACAACAGACAACAAGTCGCTCGCGGACGTGACATTTCAATAGATATTGAAGTTTCTTTCAAGGAGGCCATACTAGGTGTGAAGAGATCTGTTCTTATCGCAAAAGTAAGCGCATGTGATGTTTGTGGTGGCTCGGGTGCAAAAAAAGGCACCTCTATGGAAACGTGTAAGGTGTGTGGCGGAGCCGGTAAAATCCACGAAACACGAAACTCCATACTTGGAGCGTTTGCAACAGTACGCGCCTGTACCGAGTGTGACGGCTCTGGGAAAATTCCAAACGAGCTATGTAAAGAATGTCGCGGAAAGGGAGTGCTTCGACGTGAAGAAGAGATTGTTATTGAAATACCGGAAGGGATTGACGACGGTGAGATGATACGCCTTCCAAGCCAAGGCGAAGCTGTAAAAGGAGGTGTTTCAGGCGACCTGTATGTAAAAGTACATGTAAAGCCACATGACGTATTTCGTAAAGAGGGAATGAACTTGCTTATGGAGCTTCCTCTAAAACTGACCGATGCACTTCTCGGCACCTCGGTAAACGTAACACTCGTAAACGATAAGGTTATCGAAGTAAAAGTACCGCCTCTTGCGCACGCTGAAGAAATGCTACGCGTACGAGGAAAAGGAGTTTCAAGCAGAATAGGAAAAGGAGACCTGCTCATTAGAGTGACAATCGCTCTTCCTAAAAAACTTTCTTCGCGTGCCAAAAAGGCAATTAACGAACTTAAGAAAGAGGGGTTATAAACAGTTTGTATAAAGCACGCGCGAGCTTCGCTCGCGCGTGCTTTATACTGTACGTATATGAACAACAATACAATCGTACAAATACAAACACTCGCATCACACACAACCGCCAGCTTTTCTTCCGTTACTGGTGACTTTTTGTCTGTCATTATAATAGCGGGAGCGTTCTTTATTTTTGCTCGATATGTTGGGCGAGGGCAGTTTGTAGCTCTTTTGGTTTCGCTTTATGCAGGGCTTGCGTTATATATGATATTTCCTTTTATGAAATACTTGCCAAGCTCGCCGGCGCTCACTTCACTAGCCTCCGGCGTTGCGTTGTTCGCTTCCTTTTCAATGGTTGCGTATTTTATATTGCGACGAATCGTTGTTTCTGATTTTATTTCAATAAGTACAATCGGACTCATCATACTTTCGTTTCTTGGTGCGGGTTTTGTTTTTGCATTGGCGTATCAAGTATTTCCGGTACGCGAAGTACACGCATTTACCCCAGCGATAGACGCTCTTTTTGCTGTAAAAGAATACTTCTTCTGGTGGATTGCCGGACCCCTAATCGGTTTGTTTATGCTCGCCAATTAAACCACCGAGCAAATAAAAGCATTCACACAAATTGAAACTATATTTTGAAGACACTCCGCACATAGGAAAAACGGAAGTAAAAAACCATGTTATTGCTTCTATCACACCTCAGTGCGCCTAAACAAAAAAAGAAAAAGTGAGTTAATTTTTGTATACTGTTAAAAATGCCAAAAAATATTAAAAACAATATCCGCATAATACCGACATTGCGGAACTATTTAAACGCCACGAAAAAATACCCGTGGCTTTTGGGAGTATCTATTGTCAGTATTGTCATCGTCGAGGTCTCGAAAGTCATAGCACCTATTTATCTAAAGAAAATTGTAGACGTGCTTTCAGCAGGCAAGCCTACGGCTAGCGCACTTCATTTGGTTTTTGGAGATTTGTCGATATACGCGCTTATATTGTTTGCCTCTGCAATAATTTATTTTATAAATGACTTGGCGATTACGAATATCGAATCGCGGGTTATGCGAGACCTGTATAACACTGCGTTTTATAAACTACTCGGGCATTCGCACAATTTCTTCATTTCAAATTTTACCGGAACACTCACAAGGAGAGTGGTTCGCTACGCTCGCGCTTTTGAACAGATATTCGACAAGTCAATATTTAACTTTATACCTGTAATTGTTTTCGTTACAGGTACGGTGAGTGTGCTTATGATGCGGAGCGTCATGCTTGGTTCGATTCTTCTTGCGTGGACAATTTTCTTTGTGTTTTTGCAGTACATAACATTGCGCCGAATTCATCATTTGCGAGTGGAGCGCAATAACGCGGATAGTGATGTGAGCGGTGCTTTGTCTGATGCTGTTGTAAACCACGATACGATAACAACATTTGCTTCACTAAAACACGAGAGTCGTTCTTTTGGCGGTGTTGTGGCGCGCTGGTACAGAGCAAATATGAGGTCATGGCTCGCAGATATATGGGTGGTCTCTTTGCAAGGAATGCTCTCGCTAATTATTGAGATTACTCTTTTGACCGTAGCGATTTTTCTTTGGCAAAAAGGGAAGATTACAGTTGGTGATTTTGTTCTAATTCAGATATACGTTATCGGGCTTATTAAACATGTGTGGGGTATTGGTCAAAATATGCGCCAGATTTACGATGCTTTTGCGGAGGCAACAGAGATGATTGATATCATAGATCTTCCGTATGAAATAGCAGACAGACCAAACGCGAAGCGACTTACTGTTTCTGATGGAAACATTGTTTTTGAAAATGTAACTTTCGGTTACGAAAAAACAAAAAATGTTCTCAATTCTTTTAGTTTGAATATCGCTCCTCACGAAAAAGTAGCTCTTGTCGGTTTTTCCGGCGCCGGCAAGTCCACAATAACAAAGCTACTTCTGCGTTTGTACGATCTGCCTTCCGGCTCAATCCGTATCGATGGTCAAGATATTAAATCTATTACTCAAGAGAGTCTACGAGGAGCGATAGCTCTCGTACCGCAAGAACCGATGCTTTTCCACCGCTCTTTAATGGACAATATCCGTTACGGACGTGAGAACGCAACCGATAATGAAGTAATCGAAGCGGCAAGACAAGCATATTGTTTGGACTTCATCTCGCAGTATCCGGACAAATTCGACACAATGGTGGGTGAGCGTGGGGTTAAGCTTTCCGGAGGCGAGCGCCAGCGTATTGCTATTGCCAGAGCCATACTTAAAGACGCACCGATTCTTATTCTCGACGAAGCGACATCTAGTCTCGACTCGGATTCGGAATCTCTTATACAAGATGCGTTTGCCACGCTTATGAAAGGCAAGACTGTCATCGCTGTGGCGCACCGCCTGTCTACCGTTATGAAAATGAATCGTATTATTGTAATGGAAAACGGGGGCGTTGCTCTTACCGGAACACACGACGAGCTTTTGTCGCAAAAAGAAAATCTTTATAAAAAACTCTGGGATATACAAGCAGGAGGTTTCTCAAGAGCCTGATTTTTCGTATTTGTTAAACACTGTTATAATCTTCATTATGAACTTGGCAAAAGAACTTGAGGCGCGAGGACTCATTGCAGACAAAACAGCAGAGCTTTCTGAGATACTTGAAAAACCCCGCACGGTATATCTGGGCATCGACCCGACCGCAGACTCTATGCAGGCAGGGAACCTCGCGGTTATTATTTTCATGAAGCGTCTTGCAAGCGCAGGACACAAACTGATTTTTCTAGTTGGAGGAGCGACTGGAATGATTGGAGACCCGAAAGAAAAAGGCGAGCGCTCTCTTCTTGAGAAGAAAACACTGGCATCGAACACTCGCGCCCTTAAAAAACAGCTCAAAGGTATCCTCGGCAAAAAAACACCGTTTACAATGGTTGATAACGCAGACTGGCTCGCGCGTGTAAAACTCCTTCCTTTTTTACGAGACATCGGAAAGCACTTTACCGTAAACGATTTAATAAAACGCGACATTATCCGCAAACGTCTTGAGACGCCGGATGAAAGCATTTCCTATACCGAGTTTACATATGCGCTATTGCAAGGATATGACTACATGACGCTAAACAAAAAATACGGTTGCGATTTACAGGTGGGAGGTTCCGACCAATGGACAAACATACTCTCCGGCGTTGACCTTATTCGTAAAAAGACGGGGAAGCAGGTGCATGCCTTGTCCATACCGCTTGTTACAGACGCAACCGGTAAAAAATTCGGTAAAAGTGAGGGCAATGCTATCTGGCTAAGCCCAAAAAAGACATCGCCTTTTGCTTTTTATCAATTTTGGATTAACCTACCGGACGAAGGGCTATCAACATATCTAAAATACTATACGTTTTTATCACCGATAGAGATTGATATGTTGATAGCTCTTCACGAAAAAAGACCGGATAAACGCCTAGCGCAGACAAAACTCGCCATGGAAGTGACAGAGCTGGTGCATGGTGCGGTATCTGCAAAAGCCTCTTTTGAGGCTAGCGCAGTGCTTTTTGGAAGAGATTCTATAGATTCTATTTCTCGTGAAGCGCGCGATATTATAATTGCAGAAGCCCCTACACTGAAAGTTGATACGGATACGACCATCATAGATTCTCTAACAGAGAGCGGACTTACAGCATCTAAAGGAGAGGCGCGCCGTATTATGGGAAGCAAAGGCGTTTCGCTCGGCGGTGCTGTTATTGAAGAGGACAGAGCTTTAACAAAAGAAGACTTTTCAAATAGCATCGCCATCCTTAAGAAAGGGAAGCGCGACTTGCGCGTTCTGATTTTGAAATAATACCAACATCGGCTATACTAGCCGTACTGCGTCGGTGGCAGAGTGGTCAATTGCAATTGGCTGTAAACCAATCGGCTTCGGCCTACGGGGGTTCGAATCCCTCTCGGCGCACAATACAAACAGCACACCCGCGCAAGCCTTCGGCTTGCGCGGGTGTGCTGTTTGTATTCTTTCCCAATCTCCCAATACCGCCTTTATGAAAATGTTATATAATTTTTAGCGTTATGAAAAAAATTACGAAAAATAACCATATATACTTGTCGGGCGGAGGTAATGAACAACAATCATTCCTCCTCGACAAGTTTTTTTATAATACGTTACCCAAGAATGGTCGTTTTTTATATGTCCCCGTGGCACTTCGTGGCAACAAAGTATATCCAGTGGCACATCTTTGGATGAAAAGTGTCCTAAAGCTTCACGGGCGAAATGATTTACAGTTTGAAAAAGCTGATGATTTGTCAAAATACCGTTACGAGGATATCAAAAAGTTTGACGCTGTATATATTGGTGGTGGTAATACATGGAATTTAATACAGGAATTTCGGGGCTCTGGCTTCCCTAATGAGATTATTCAATATATTAAAAGTGGTGGTTGCGTATATGGCGGTAGTGCCGGGGCTATTGTTCTTGGAAAGAACATAGATACCCATGATGATGAAAACACAATAAATCAAAAAGATATATCCGGACTCAATCTTCTCAACAATTATTCAGTAGCGTGTCATTATAAGGACGAGCAGAGTAATCGATTCAAGGAGTGGGCTATGCGCAACAACTTGCCAATTATTTGCTTGCCGGAAGAAACAGGATTGATACTGAAAAATAACTCTGCACTGTGTGCTGGGACCAAACCCTGTGTGATATATCTTGCCGATGGCACAAAAAAGGAAGTCCAGCCCAAGGAGTCCTTCGCAATATAAAAAAGTACCCGCGCCATGAGGGGGCGGGTACTGAGATTAGAACAAGTTTGATTCTCCTGTTTATTTTTTAAGCTCCCGCCTTTATGAAAATATTATATAATTTTTAAAGTAAAACATGCGCTCTGTTACTCTTGATAAGATTGTCGCTGATATTGAAGGGAAACGATATGAAAAAAATTACGAAAAATAACATACCAAATAATGAAGTAATTATTTACGAGAGCCCTAGTGGGGAGCCCCGGATTTCTGTGCGTGTTGAAAACGAGACGGTCTGGCTTACTATTGACCAGATGACCAAACTGTTTGGTAAAGAGCCGGTCAACAATTAACGAGCATATTCTTAATATCTATAACGAAAAAGAGCTTACAGAAGCAGATTCTATGAGAAAAATCGGGAATTCCGATTTTTCTACAAAAACCAACACATTATTATAATTTAAATGTAATAATTTCTGTCGGGTACCGTGTTAAATCAGTTCAAGGCACGCAATTTCGTATCTGGGCGACGGCACGCCTGCGAGAGTATATTGTCAAAGGCTTTACAATGGACGATGAGCGCCTTAAGGAGTCTGGTGGTGGCAATTATTGGAAAGAGCTTCTTGATCGTATTCGTGATATCCGTAGCAGTGAAAAAGTGCTTTATCGCCAAGTACTGGACTTGTACGCAACTAGTAAAGACTACAATCCTAAAAGTAAAGATTCTATCTTGTTTTTCAAAACAGTACAAAATAAACTTCATTATGCTGCACATGGTAATACCACCACAGAAGTCATCGCTAAGCGTGCCGATGCAGGCAAGCCGTTTATGGGTTTACTTTCATTTTCAGGTGGTGATGTAAGTAAAAAAGAGATTACTATTGCTAAAAACTACCTCACTGAATCAGAGCTAAAAGTGTTGAACAATATTGTCTCTGCATATTTTGATTTAGCAGAAGTTAGGGCAATGAACCGCGAGCCGATGAGAATGCAAGATTGGATTGTTCGGCTTGATCGTATGATAGAAACTTTTGATAAAAAAGTATTGACGAATACTGGTAAAATAAGTCACGAAAATGCCTTAGAAAAAGCAGAAAAGGAATACAAAAAATATCAGGCACATACACTTTCACCAGTAGAAGAAGCGTATTTAGACACGATTAAAACCGTACAAAAAAAGGTGGAGAAAAAGAAAACTGATAAAAAGTAATTATTGCCATAGT
>CAZYRK010000005.1:0-37459 GCA_964650475.1 uncultured Candidatus Saccharibacteria bacterium | reverse complement strand
GGTTCGATTCCTGCCGAGGGCACATTCAAAATGTGTTTTTTTGCGGACACTAAGTTTTTTGCGGACACTAAGTGTCCGCAAAGTGTCTAAGTGGGTTTTGCGGACACTAAGTGTCCGCAAAACCCCGCGCTACATTAGCTACATTACTTTCTGCCGACACTAAGTGTCGGCAGAGTTGGGAAGAGGTTAGACCTTCCCAACTGTCGGCCCTGTTTGCAACGTACCGCAAACAGTGTGGAGTTATAAAACATGTGCGGGTTTCTATGTGGTAAAATACGGAGGATATGGAAGGAGATAAAGATATGAGAGATTTGTTGGAGGAGAGTATTTCTGTTTCCAAAGAAAACAACAAAATGCTTCACTCGATGCGCCGCTCCGCGCGTTTTGGTTTTGTCGGTAAGATACTTTTTTGGATTATCATGTTCGGAATTCCTACGTATCTTTATTTTACATATTTGGCTCCGATTGTGGCGAGCATTATTCCCGCAGGCGGTTCTGGTGGAAATCACATCTTAAATGCTCTTGGTTTACCGTCTGTTAGCTCTATACAGCACGCTCTTGATACAGCAAAGAATCTTTCGCACACCGCAACACAGGCGGTACAGCAGGTTACCTCTACACCTTAAAGTATCGCTAGGTGCGGGTAATAGTAGAGTTCTGGAGTGTTCGTGGGAGGCAAAACACATAAGGATATGTTATATTTTTGTTATCTGCCTGGGTAGCTCAGTTGGTTAGAGCGTTCGCTTGAAGAGCGAAGGGTCGTCGGTTCAAATCCGACCCCAGGCACCATTTTGTTTAAAATTGCAACCGCAACGTACCGCTTAGGTTTTTAGCTGTTAATTCTAGCGGGCCTCTTTTTGCGGACACTAAGTGTCCGCAAAGTGTCTAAGTGTCTTTTGCGGACACTTAGTGTCCGCAAAGCCCCGTAGTGGAGCTTGCCACTAGATTTTCCTCACGCTCTTGCAACGTATCGCGTGGTTTTCTCTCTCTGCCGACACTAAGTGTCCGCAAAGCCCCGCGCTACATTAGCTACATTACTTTCTGCCGACACTAAGTGTCGGCAGAGACGCTCGAGACCGCTCACCCCGGGTCTTTCCCTATCCATCGCAAACGTACCGCGTACTTTTTAGTTTGGAAAGTTGGGAAGGTTAGACCTTCCCAAAATATTTTATGTACAGAGTGAGGATACTGGTGAGGATGTGGCAAAAACCAAAACACCAAACCGCTACGCGGTTTGGTGTTTTGGTTTTTGGTATCGGTGTGGAAATTAGCCGGACTTAACGCGTAGTTTTGTTTGTTTTGTTCGGTCGAGTTTTGGGAGTGTAATCGTCATTAATCCGTCTTTTGAGTGTGCAACGGCGTTGTCCACGTCTACTTCTTGCGGGAGCATTATTGTTCGTGTGAAAGAGCCCCAGAAAAGCTCGCGCGTGAAGTAATCTGCCTCGGAAACCTGTTGTATCTCCGCACGCGTTCCTTCGATGACAACAATGTCGCGACTTATGGAAACATTGAGCTCGTCCGGACGCACTCCGGCTACAAAAGCATGGATTATTATATCGTCCGGTGTTTGAAACACGTCTGTCGGAAGCTGTCCTGCGTCTGCTTCTTCCTCAAGCTCCTCAGTTATCTTGTCGTTATTTGTTTGCGGTTCTGGAAACTCGTCTTCAAACGAGTCGAACTTTTCGTCATTTGGCACAGTGCCTGATAGCCGTGAGAAAATGGAGCGTTTTTTAAACATAGAATGGAAATTGTACTGGAAATCAAATCAGAGCTTTTTGTGAGTCTTTTGAAATGAGTTCTTTAATGGTTAGCGAATATGGGCTGGTAAATTTCTGTAGGTGCGATATTTTACAACTTCAAACAGTGCGAGCACAACAATGAGGCTACTCCATACCAATAAGAGTGCTTCGAACGCGCGCGATCCACCTTGACTCATTATAAGTAGATTAAACCCAGCGTGCAATGATATGGCGAGGATAACGCCGACCGATGCGTACAGCATTCGTACTACAGGTTTTTTTGCGTACGAAAAAGCAAACGCAAAACCTATCGTTGCAGATGCGACAACGTGTAAAATGTTTGCTCCGAGGAAGCGTAGGTCACCTATTATAAACCAGCTTGTAAGGTGTCCGGCTGTAACCGGTGAAAAAAGAAAAAGCATGTTTTCCATTGCTGCAAAACCGAGAGCTACGGTAATAAGGTAAATCACATAATCGAGCGGTTCGTCTACCGCGGGTCGCCAGAGTATTAAAAGGGCGGCGAGCGCATATTTTACAGTTTCTTCTATTGTTGCCCACGAAATAACAACTAAGAGGGTTTTGCTAAGGTGCGCGTATGTGTACTGTTCAATAGGAATCGCAATAGGAACGCAAAGCATGCCTGCAAAAAATGCCAGAGCGATAATACGCTTCGGTTCGGGGTTTCGAGAGTCTTCTTTCAGTAAAAAATAAAGCCATAAAAGAGGCGGAAGTATTCCGCTTACTATTATTGTGGCGATTGAAGAGATAGTCACGTTTTTATTTTAACTCGGCCACGTGGCGGTCATAAGCATTTTTTCAGATTGGTTGGGGATACGTTGCCATATTTCTTCGGTTATAAAAGGCATAAAAGGGTGTAGGAGTTTTAGGATAGTGTCTAGGGTGTCGCGCAGAAGTCGCGCGCGCGAAGCGCGCGCGACTTCATCACCATCCAAAAGTATCGGTTTCGATTCCTCGAGTATTTCATCGGCAAGTCTGTGCCATGTAAAGTGATAAAGTTTTTCTGCGGCTATGTGTATGCGGTATGCATCTATGTCTTCTGAAACTTCGCGAACAATTTTTGAAAGCTCGCCATAAATCTTGGCATCAGTCTCGGAGAGCTTTTCCGCTAGGTCTATTTCATCGGTACGTTCCAAAATAAAACGTGAGATATTCCACAGCTTGTTTGCAAAATGTTTGTAGCCTTTAATTTTCTCCTCGCTTATACGCGTGTCCATGCCAGGTGCGTTGCCAACCACAAGTGCCATACGTGTTGCGTCGGTACCGAATTTTTCGGTTACGTCTAGCGGATCGAGATTGTTTCCGAGAGATTTCGACATTTTTCGACCTTTGGCATCGCGCACAAGACCGTTTAGATACACTGTTTTGAAAGGAATTTCGCCAAGCGCGAAGCCTGTCATAAGCACCATGCGTGCAACCCAGAAAAATAAAATATCGTGTCCTGTTTCGAGAATATCTGTAGGACGCCAAACGGCGAGGTCACTGCCTTCTTTTGCCACTCCTTTTTCCATATCCCATGCCTCAGGCCAACCCATGGTGGAAAATGTCCATAGACCGGAAGAGAACCATGTGTCGAGGGTGTCGGGGTCTTGTTTCCAGCCGTCTTCGGAAGGTTCTTCAATACCAACATATATTTCTTCACCGCGATACCATACGGGGATACGGTGCCCGTACCATATCTGACGGCTTATGCACCACGGGCGCAGGTTATCAATCCAGTGGAAATACGTTTTTACAAAATGTTCCGGAAGAATTTTTATGTCACCACTCTCTACGGCTTTACGTGTCATTTCTTTCAGTGTCGTTTCGCTTCCGGATTCGATACCTGAAATTTTTGAGTTAGGGATTGTGAACTGTTTGTTTACGTCGATAAACCATTGTAGTTTTGGTAGCGGTTCGATTGTTCCTCCTGTGCGCTCTGCGGTAGAGACGTTGTGTGTCATTTCTTGTTCTTCTTCGAGCAAGTTTTCTTCGCGAAGCCATGCTACTACCATTTCGCGCGCCTCTGCTACTTTTTTGTTTTCAAGACGACCCGATACGGTCATTTTTGCGTATTCATTTATGATTTGTTTTCGCGGTAAATTGTGGCGCTCTGCAATATCCCAGTCTGTTTGGCTATGCGCAGGTGTAACACCCACCGCTCCGGTGCCAAATTCCATGTCGACAGCATAATCTGCAACGACTTTAATATGAATTGGTACATCGCAAAAAGTAAGATTGTATTCTTTTCCGATAAAGTCTTTGTAGCGGGTATCGTCTGGGTGCACAGCAACAGCGACATCGCCCACTTTGGTTTCGGGGCGCGTGGTCGCTACGGGGATAGGGAAGTCTTTGCTGTATCGGAAAGTATAAAGAGTGGTGGAGCGTTCTTTATAAACAATTTCGTCATCAGAGATTGTTGTTTGTCCTTTTGGATCCCAGTTTACAATACGGTTGCTTCTGTAAATAAGACCGGCATCGTACATTTTTTTAAACATGGTGCGCACCGCCAAACTACGTGTTTGGTCGAGAGTGAAAACTTCACGTGACCAGTCGACAGATGCTCCCATTGTTTTTATCTGAGAGATGATGGTGTCGTGACTTTCGTTTGCGAATTTTTCTATACGTTTTAGTAGCTCATCGCGCCCAAGGTCGTGGCGATTTAGCTTTTCTTCTTTTTGAATTCTCTTCTCGACGACAGACTGCGTTGCGATTGCCGCGTGGTCGGTGCCGGGGAGCCAGAGTGTTCGGTACCCGCGCATGCGTTTGAAACGAATGATTATGTCTTCCAGAGAAAGGATAAGTGCATGACCCATATGCAGGCGACCGGTCACGTTTGGCGGTGGAAGCACTATTGAAAAAGGTTCGCGGTTTTTTGCGTCCGGTAAATTGTCGGGGTTAAACATACCGCTCTTTTCCCACAGCTCATATATTTTAGGCTCAGTATCGACAGATTTATATGGTTTTCGAAAGGCGTCGTCCATAAGTTTATTATAAATAGTGTAGCAAATTAAGGGGTTTTTAGAAACACCAATTTAAATCATAATTATAAACATTACAAAAAAGAAAAGCCCCTTATTTAATTAATAAGGGGCTTTTATAAGCTGTTTCAATGGTTCGCTATTTCACTAGCGAACCATCTAAGTCAAGCCAGATGTAGCGACCGACTTTTTTTGTACCGTACATAATGAAGTCCCCGCTTACCAGCACTTTGTTGTTAATTTTTGTGATGCAATAAACGCAGTCATCAAACCCTTCCAATTTATTCATCACGCTTTCATTCAACGACCCGTCCATGTTGAGGCAAACGAGACGCCCAACTTCTTTTCCTCCATAGTGACTGAAGTCTCCGCCAACCCATACATTGTTACCTGTTTGTGTGATGCAATAAACATTGCCATCAATTTTTTTCAATCGGTTGGTCACGCCCTCGTTCAGCGACCCGTCCAGATTAAGGCAGATTAGGTGTCCAACTTCTTTTTCATAATACCAAAGTGAAGTACCGCCTATCCAGATATTTTCACCAATAGTGATACAACGAACTCGCCCACTAAGTCTTTCCAATATTTCCGGTGCGTTCATAACAACTCTCCTTTATTTTAAACAGCTTTTATGGGATACAATCTTTTTGAAGCATGCCACTTTTTTGCTTGGAGCGCAAGATAAGAACCCGCGGTGTTTTGTAAAAAACACCGCGGGTTCTTACGAGTTGTTATCGAGATACGAACTCCCATACTACGTTTTTAGTTGGGAAGGTCTAACCTTCCCAACTTTTCCACAACTAAAAAGCATATGGTACGTTGCAAGAGCGTAGGGTAAGGCTCGGCCTAGCGGCCTGGAGCACCCTACCTCTTGTAATGTAGCGCGTGGTTTTTCATCATGATAGATCGTCTAACATTTTGGGAAGGTTAGACCTTCCCAAATGCATCGCAACGTATCGCGTAGTTTTAGCTGGCGGTGTTAGTCGGTTTTTTAGCAAGAGACTTCGAACCGCTCGGTGTGAGAGATTCTGTATCTGCGTATTCGTGGCGCGAAGCACGATAGAAACCGGCGAGCGCAATCATAATGGCGTTGTCGGTTGTTAAAGATGCTTGAGGTATTTTAAGAGACACTTCCGGATGTGCGTGCGCGATTTCTTTTGTGAAAACCTCGCGGATATGTTTGTTTGCGGAAACTCCTCCACCAAGCACGAGTGTTTTTGCTCCGGTTTCTTTAAGTGCGCGCAGTGTTTTTGAAAGAAGGACATCTGTTACGGCATTTTCAAACTCGAGTGCAATTTGCGATTTTGTAGAGTCGTTTATTTCGCCAAGGTCTTGTATTAAATATCTTGTGGCAGTTTTGAGCCCAGCGAATGAGAAGTCGCATGATTGGTCTTGTATCATCGGGCGGGGAAGTTTGCACATGAAAGCATCTTTTTCCTGTTCTCGGCGGTCTTGCTTATCCGAAGTTTTTGCAGGTAAGTCACCAGCCTCTTTTTCCTCCGTGGATGCACGAACATCTTCCGCGAGTTTTGATATTTCTGGTCCTCCAGGGTATGGAAGTCCGAGCAAACGCGCGACTTTGTCGAAGGCTTCGCCGACGGCATCGTCGCGCGTTTCTCCGATAAGTTCATATGAAAGCCATTTGCGCATTACTGTAAGCTCGGTATGACCACCGGAAATAAGAAGCGCGAGAACAGGTAGCTCGACATTTGAAATCTCAAGCATCGGTGTTTCGGTGGAGCCATTGTTTTTGGTTTTTGCCAGTGCGGAAAGTATGTGCCCCTCCATATGATTAACGGCTACGAGAGGTTTGTCCCAAAAAATGGAAAAAGCTTTTGCGGTGTTTACACCAACCCACAACGCCGGTTCAAGCCCCGGACATGCCGTAACGGCGATAGCATCTATTTCTGGCGGTTCGACTTCTGTTACAAAATCGAAAAATTGCTCAGCAAGATCTTGGTCGTGTGTAAAAAGAGAAGCGATGCGGTTTCTCTTTTCAGTAGATACGGCGTTTGCATTTTGGTGTAGCAGACCAGACTCTTCAAGCGCTGCGCGGGTGAGTGGAATTATATTTTTTGCATGTTCACGCTTTGCGAGGTTTGGGAAAACACCTCCGTATGGTCGATGCAATTCTATTTGCGAAAGTAAGGCGTCTCCTTGTATTTGAAAGGTGGCAGAAGTTTCGTCCCCGACAGCTTCCACTATAGCTATTGCGGTTTCATCGCACGAGGTTTCAATCGCCAGTAACTTCATCTTTTTCATCTTTCGGAATAATTTTCCATGGGATAGGTGCCCCGAACGGGATTCGGATACCTGAGGCAGCGGGGTGACCGTTTCCTCCGTATATTTGCGCAAGCTTTGAAACATCTACGCTACTATCGCTTCGAAGAGATATTCTTAAACCTAAAGCGTCTGCGCTTACTATAAGCGCAATCGGCGGTTTTTTCTCTGCGAGCGCATGCCCCACATCGCTTGTAAACTCTCCTGTGGAGCTTGCGAGATAGCACTCGTAGCCTTCAAAAAGTACCAACTCGGCTTTTTTAACGTGAGAGTTTATTATACTTTGGCGATACTTTATATAGTGCGCCCCGATTGTTGCCATCTGCTCAAGCTTGGAAGGGTCTTTCATTTTTTCGATTGTAGAATCGAAGTATTCAAAAGATTCCCAAGGCTCGCTATATATGGAAGAAAGTATTTCTCGGGAGTGGGGAAGCGCGAAGCGGTAAAGATCTCCGTCCTCTATATACGAGAGTAGTTTAGGTACGGGCTTTTCTTTGTGAAAATAGTTCCAAGCAATAACAGCTCCGGAATGGTTTTGGTCGAATACCCCCTCGAAAGACAGGGCTGTTTCGCTGGCTCCTTCGTGGTGGTCGAGTACGATGACAGACTGCGCGGTCTTTCTAAAAGTTTCCATTATTTCTTTCGGGTAGCAGAAATCGATAAAATAAAGATTGCATCCGTCTAACCCCTCTGGAACAGGGTGCGAGCGGTACAGAGGAATGTACTCGGCATCGTCTCCAAACTTTTTCCATGCGGAATAAGCTCCTCCGAAACCATCGGGGCATCCGCCGTGATACAAAATTATTGTGCGTGGTTTTGGCATATGTTTACTTTACGACGTATCTGTACCTCGTGCAAAGCGTACATATATACCGGCAGGAACAACGCGCTCCTCATCGTCGCGCTGTGCAATGGATATTTCGCCGTATGTAATATTTTCTTTGGGGAAAATATCTTCTGTTATTTGCAAAAAAGTGCGTGGCGAGTATCCGGAGGCATATCCGTTTAGCAGAAAAAAACATCCTGCTGTTTCAGATAGGAGGGTTTGCAATATCTCCATGAGGATTGGCAGATCTTTTTCTATATGCCAAACCTCTCCTTTGGCGCCACGACCAAAAGCCGGCGGGTCGAGTATTATGCCGTCGTAGCTTGTGCCACGGCGCGCTTCGCGCTTTGCAAAACGAAGTGCATCATCGAGAATATAACGGACACTGCCGTCTTCAAAGGAGTCGTCTATGCCAGAAGAGTCTGCGTTTTTGTGCGCCCATGTGAGGCTTTGTTTGGATGCGTCTACGTGCGTCACATCTGCTCCGGCGAGTGCCGCCACGATACTTGCCCCGCCGGTATAACCGAAAAGGTTTAGAACTTTGGGATTTTTTAGAGCTTTAGTGCGGGCTTCTATCCATTCCCAGTTTGGTGCTTGCTCCGGAAATATTCCGGTGTGTTTAAACGAGGTTAGTCGTGCATTAAGATGCATCTTTTTCCACGGCACCTGCCATTTTTCAGGAACATCTTTTGCAATTTTCCACGCTCCTTTCTTTTTCTCCCATGAAAAAGATGCGTCTGCTTTGCTCCAAAGCTCGGGTTGTTTTTTTAACCAAAGCGCCTGTGTTTCCGGACGTGCCACGACCACTTCGCCAAAACGCTCCAGCTTCATGTTTTCGCCGGAGTCTAAAAGCTCGTATCCACTCCACGCATTTGCTGTGATATCGATACGTTTTGATGTGCTCATGTTGTTAATGCTTTCGGATGCTTTGCACTCCATGCAGAGAAAACTATCGCTGCAGATGCCGCTACGTTTAGCGACTCGCACCGAGGGTGCATTTTTATTGAAAGAGCAACATCGCAAAGCTCGAGTGTTTTTTGGCGTACACCGGTTGCTTCATTTCCCATAATAAACAGTGTCGGAGTTTCGAAACTTTCTTCGCTAAGAATATTTTTACCTTCCATTTCCAGACCGTACACCCAAAAACCCTGCTCTTTTAATGTGCGGATTGTGTTGTTTATATTGCCGATAGATACAAGCGGAACGCGAAACACCATTCCCGCAGAGGCTTTTACAACAGCACCGGTTATTCCAGCTTGATTGTGCTCGGGGATTAGTACGCCGGAGATTCCAAACGCAGCTGCCGAGCGGATAATTGCTCCAACATTGTGCGGGTCTTGTATCTCTCCTAAAAGTACGAGAGAAGGTTTTTTGTCTATGTCGAGCGTCTTTACGAATTTATCGAAAGGGGTGAGCAGGGCAGAAGGGTTTAGTGTTCCTATAATTCCTTGATGCACCGCTTCTTTAGAGACACGACTTGCTCCGTTTGCTTTAAGAGGAGCGAAAGGTATTTTGGTTTCTTCTACAAGTTTTCGGAGCTCTTGATCTTTAACCGCCGGATCGATAAAAACTTTTCTTACCGAGTGCGGAGCATAAGCAAGTGCCTCTTCGAGGGCGTGCTTACCGTATATATAGATTTTCTCTTTTTTTGTATGTTTTGCAGACATGATGAAATATTTATTTATGTATTTGGTGCGCGGTGAGGAATTCGAATCCCCGACCTTCCCCACGTCAAGGGGACGCTCTAACCAACTGAGCTAACCGCGCAAGCTAGTTTTGGCTATGCGAAAGTATCGCAAAAGCTATTATGCAATATACAATAATTGGCGTTATACCGCCACCGTTACAATTCTGTATATCTACGAAACGGTTTATTAAGAATATTGGTGACCCCACGGAGAATCGAACTCCGATTTACGCCGTGAAAGGGCGTTGTCCTAGCCGTTAGACGATAGGGCCATAACCTGTAGATGATACTATGCCATTTTTGTACGATAATTGCCACCATTTAATCTAGAGAAAAAATGAGCTGGTAGGGGAGTACGAAATTCCGTGTCTTAATATCGGGCAACAAAAGGCTCGTTTTCGCACAGGTTATTTTGAGCTCAATGAAGTATGTAAATAATGTTTTTGGAGAAAGACAAGAGCTTTTGTAACAACTAAAGTAGAGATATAGTGATGTGGGGGGTGCTAAAAGGTTTGTCACACATGACGGCTTGCGTGGTTGATTTCTTGCCCGCTACATGGTAACTTTATGTGTGCAGGTCGAATTTTGCCAGTCTAATTACAAGACGGGTTTTTTCTTTTGAAAAGGTCCGTCTAACCAAAAATAATATGGACAACGAAACACAGAACACAGAGGCAACTCAGGAAGAGACCACTACGGACGCGCAGCCAGCAACGGATGCACAGCCGACAACGGAAGGCGAGGCTGCTGCCTAACTTTCCGTTCTTTCGGACGCAGCCCTGTGCCTTTTACGGAAGGCAGAGGGCTGCGTCCTTTTTGTATACAAAATATGTTAGGATACCTGCGTAGCGTTTAGTTTTACGCGCGAAAGGAGAGGTGGCTGAGTGGTCGAAGGCACCGGTTTCGAAAACCGGCATACGGGCAACTGTATCGAGGGTTCGAATCCCTCCCTCTCCGCAAAACAAGGAGCAAAAGGCATGCTGTTTCGGGACTATGCTTTTGCGAGAGCGGGGAGGATTCGAACCGAGTCGTCGCGAAGCTCAGCGAAACGAAGTGAAGCGGGGACAGAATATTTTATAATTTTTTGATTGAAAAGTATGAAAAAAATATATTTAGGGAATGATAAAAATGGGAGAAAAATCGAGATAGATTTTGATAAAGAAAAAATAAATTTCGTGTTATTGGCTGGTCAAACCGCTTCAGGTAAAAGTATATTTCACCTTAATTTCTATAAAGAATTAGTCGAGAAATATTCACCAGACGAAATTGGTTTCGTTTTTCTTGATATGACAAAAACAGATTTCTATAACTGGTCATCTGATTATTTAATAAAACCGGTTATTAGTGAACCCGAGGAGGCGATAAATGTTCTCCACGAAATAAGTGATTTAAAAACAGATAAGAAAATTTTTATCCATATTGAGGAATGCGATATGGTTTACAAAAACCGCAAAGGCATTGAAAGCGCATTTGAGAAACTTAAGGAGCGAGACAACATTTATACAATCTATTCAACAAGTAGAATAGATAGAGGATATTTAGATAAATGGATTAAAGATTTTATCAATCTTAAAATTGTTTTTGCTGTAGCGACCGAGGAGGATTCTATCTTTTTGCTCGGTAGCGGTGTGGCAAATCATTTTAATAACACCGGAGAAAAGATTTTGACTTTTGGTAATCAACAAATATTTTGCCAGCCATTTTCAGGCCACGAGGTTGAGTTACTTAAAAAGTTTAAGTTATAACGCCTGCTTGGGGAGCGTGCGGTTTTTTACAGACATGAAATTTGGCGATGACAAAAAAGCGAGAACATGTAGCTTTGGTTTTCATTTAAGTGAAAGTAGGAAAGTAGGGCCGTGGTGCGGTAGAGTTAGTTATGTACCTTAATTAGGGCGTGCAAGGAACAGGGAAGTCGTTTTTTTGGTTTGAAAAACTACTGAGGGTTTTTAATAAAAGTGCCTAAAACAGGATACTTTTCTCAAGTTTCCACAAAATCTCGTGGAAATGCTTGCAAAACAGGTATTTATTTGTTATGTTTGCAATGATAAGAAAATTATCATTTTAATCACAAAATCATGATACATTCATTTACTTGCAAGAATTTCTATTCGTTTGGTGATGAAACGACCGTTGACTTTGTTGTTAATGATAACGCTCCTAAAAATAATGGCTATTTTGAGTCTAAATCAGGTACGCGTCTTTCAAAAGTAATCACGGTAATTGGTTCAAACGCATCCGGAAAAACAAATCTTCTAAAGATTTTACCTTTTTTAAAGTGGCTTATTACCGATTCTTTTAAGTCTGACCCAGGCGCGCAATTGCCTGTGAAGAATTTTGCATTCGGCAAAAACAAAAAAAAAGCTATAGAGCTTTCGGTTGTTTTTGAGGTGGATGGCAAAGTATATACCTATAGTTTTAAACTTACACAATACAAAATTTTATCAGAGGAATTAAGGTTAACAGAGTTCATTAAAGAAAAGAAATCAAGCAAGAAAGTATTTTCTCGCACATGGAATAAAGATAAAAAACAGTATGAATTTTCCGGAGATAGTTTTGGCTTGCCAAAAGATTTTGAAAATCTACTTCGCACAAATGCAAGTGTTATTAGTACAGCGGCGCGATTGGAACATAAAGAAAGTCGCGATATCGCTACAGCATGGCAACGGTTGGAAACAAACGTGATAGAAGCCGGTTGGGTTGGTGGACAGCTTTTGCCAAATGCCACACAGCAGTTATTTGAAGCACTTAATTTTTACAGCGAAAACAAGGTGCTTAAAGAAGAAGCTGAAAAATTACTTTCTCGTTTTGATCTTGGTTTGTCTGAATTTGAAATTATAAAAAAAGCGACAGAAAACGGGGTAAACTTGCATGCTCATGCTGTTCATACTATAGACGGCGAAAAATATCCTCTAAGTTTAAATTATGAATCGTCGGGGACAAAGCAGTTGTTCGTACTTTTGAAAAGTATTTTGACGGCATTGATGTATGGAAGTATAGCGGTTGTTGACGAGTTTGATGTAAACCTGCATCCGGAAATGGTAATGGCACTTTTTGATTTGTTTGTGCAGCCGGAAACAAATCCTCACGATGCTCAGTTATTTTTCAGTACACACAGCCATGTAATTTTGAACAAACTGGATAAATACCAAGTTGTGCTTGTAGAGAAAAATAAGAGTGGCGTTAGTGAAGCTTGGCGACTTGATGATGTTTCTGGCGTGCGATCAGACGAAAATTATTACACTAAATACATTGCTGGTGCATATGGTGCCGTGCCAAAACTTCAATAAGATTACGCTATCATGTCGCGAACGAATCCTTATAAAAAGAAACGGCATGCTGCAAAACAGACTCTTCTTATATATGGTGAAGGTCTTGGCGAGGAAATGTTTTTAAAGTATTTGCGAGGGCTGTATAATCGCAATAGTGGTATATCTGTAACTATTCGAAATGGCAAAGGCGGTACACCAAAAGATGTTGTTGTTTGCGCAGTGAACGAAATCGGTGGTTTTGATAATCGTATTGTGGTTGTAGATAATGATAAGGGTGAGCAAGAAATTACAGGAGCGCGTAAAGAAGCAAAATCAAGAAGTATAGAGTTAATAGAAAATTTGCCATGTCTTGAAGCGTTGTTATTGTCGGTTTTACGTGAGGGTGAGTTGTTTATAAACAAAACTTCGGCGTGGTGTAAAAAAGAATTTGAATCAGATTATATCGAGAAGAAAAAACGAAGAGATATAAATGAGTATAAAAAGACATTCCCAAAAGCGTTATTTGAGGAAAGGAGAAAAAGTATCACAGAATTAAATAAACTAATTTCTCTTATGGAAAAATAAGGGAGTAGCGTTTGTTCGGGGGGGCTAAGTATTGTATAGTTCGTTCCTACTAACTGTTGTATTGCAATAGACCCCATTGTTTTTTATTATAGACATGTTTGGTATACTTAAAATAGTATATTTAATAATCGTTACTTTTGTAAGGTTAAGTTTAAAAAAAGATATCCCCGAAAAATTATGAATAAAAATCAAAAATCTTTAGTCCTGTATCCAAGCAAATTAAAGTCGTTTGTAATTTTAAGTATATCGCTGTTCTTTACTGTAGGAGGTGTCTGGTTGGCGAGTACGGGAGACCTTACTGGTTGGCTGATTTTAATATTCTTTGGTTTTAGTTCTTTTGTGGCGGTTATAAATTTTTCACACAAACGTTCTTATCTCCGTTTATCTGAAAAAGGGTTTGAAGTATGTGTAATGTCTCGAAGTACTTTTACAAAATGGAGTGATGTGGAGAGTTTTGGAACTAAATATATCGGATTTTTCTTGTTGGGTGGTGCAAAAAAAGTTACTTTTAATTACAGTCAAAGTTTTGATTCAGAAAGTATTGCATCGGATGAAAGTATTGCATCGGATGTTGGTAAGGAACTGTCAAAATCCGTCTCCGGAGCAGATGGAGGTTTGCCAGATACGTACAATAAAAAAGCGAAAGATTTAGCAAAAATTCTTAACGAATGGAGAGAAAGGTACGTAGCGAAAGGTAGTGGAGAGCAGGACTAAGCCGGCTTGTTTTTGCTTTTGTTTGGCGTGTAGGCTGTTTATTTTATGTCGCGTGCACTACTCCGCTTCCGTGCCGGGCACTATTCCAAAATGGATGAGTCCTTCTAGGATGCCGGAGGCGTAGTTTCCGTTTAGGTTTTTTGTTTTGTGCGCTATGTATAGGGTGTCGGAGTTGCCGTTTTTTGCGACGATATTGGAAACAGTTTCTTTTACATCTTCCGGGGCATCATTAACTAAAATTGATCTGTAGCCGTTTGTGAGTGGTTGGATATCGTTTCCACTGTCTCCGCAGTACACGACATCTTTTTTGGAAAGATACTCTTGCTCACGCAAAAACTCAAGTGCGGTGGCTTTTGTAGCTGTCTTTGGGAGTATGTCTATGAGCCCGACATTGTCTGCAAGAGGGTCGACGCTCCACAAAACGTTTGCATGAATGCCAATATCCGCGAGCACGTTGCCGATATGCTCGAGAGCGTCTTTTTTTGAGGCAGTGCTTGGCAGATAGTAGCTTATCTTGAAGTGGTTTTGTTTCCACTCTTCTTGAAGTACGAGCTCGTGCTTCGTGCCAATGGACTCCTCTATTTTTTCACGATTCCATTTTTGTTCATGCGCCGTTATGTATTCGTTCCAGCGCGTTTCCGGCACAAGAGCCATGTTTTGTTTTTTAAACATGGCTGTGCCGACTTCGGCAATGAGGTAGTCTGGTGTCGGGATGCTGTATTTTTCTTCCGCCTCGCGCACCATGTCGAGGTTTCTTCCTGTAACGTAAACAAGCAGGTGGGGGACTTTCTCGAGTTCTCTAAAAAGCTCGGCGGTGTTTTTATCGTCTGGAGCAGGTCCGTTTGGCAAAAGTGTGCGATCTAAATCGGTTGCGAAGAGTATCATGTGGTGAGTGTCGTAAAAAAGGATTTACGGTGCACAATCGCCTCATAGGCGATGATATATGCGGATGCAGAGAAGCTTAGGTCTTTTGTGCCGAGTGCTTTGAAAGTTTTCCCGTGATAAAATTCTGGGAAAATATAGCTATCTCGAGCAAGCACTTGTGCAAAAGCATCTAGCTGTTCAAAGCCTTCGTTTTGTGGGAGCGTGGAAATGAAGAAGCCGTGTACAAGTGGCCATAGTCCGCCGTTGTGATACTCGTTTGGTTTATTGCGAAACTCATACAGAAAGTCCAGTGCGAGGCGTTTCCACTCGTAGTCTTTTTCTGTAATTACGGGATCAAACGCCGGTAGAATAGGGAAGTCTTTGTTTAATCCAAAATCAAGGACATGTTTGCGTAGGGTCGCGTGCGTGTCAGTTTCAAGAATGTCGCTCATCAGCAACAGGCTTATTGCGAAAGTGTCCAGATTGAAATGAATGCTGTGGTTTGTGAAATAAGAAGCTGGTACCTGTGGTGTATCAAGGTCAAGAGATTTTTTGTAAAGGGTTTTATTGTAGACAAGAGGGCTCTCAAGGTTTTCTTTTTTTGGAAAGTAGTTTACGCGAATAAGGTCTGAAAGATGTTTTTTTGCGGAGGTTACGCGCTCATCTTTTGTTAGTGAGGCGAAAGCAGACAATGCAAAATAATAAAGCATCTCGTCATACAAGACGTATGCGTGGTTTATGTACTCGTCCGCCCAGTCGCCTCCTTGTGGAATGTAAAGAAGTCCTCGCCCGTTTAGTTCGAGACATTTCAGATAAAATAGCGCACGCTCTACTGAGGCTCTGTGAGTGGAAAAGAAAGAGTGGTCATTGGAGGACTTCGTAAAAGCAATCACACCTATAACGTACCAAATAGTCGCATCTACACGTCCAACGGTTGTTCCGTAGCTTGTACGCCCTGTCTCGGGAGTGACATTGCTCGGGATACGCCCTGTTTCGTCTTGGTGAGCACTAAGTGTTTCCAGAGTTTTTTTAAATACTGCAATCAGTTTTGTGTCTCCGGAAAGAAGTGATGCAATACCCGCAATGATGCCGTCTCTTGCCCATACTCGTTCATAGTTTTCGACATGTTCGTTTGATGCAAGGAACCCGGCATCGGTGGAAAGTGTTTTAAGAAGATCTAAACTTCGTGCGTATGCTTCATCGCGAATTAACATAATCTATTTTGTGCGGTGGGTTGCAATCCAGCTGTATAAATCTTCCGTAGCTTTTACAGCATCGCCTGCAGCGATGTTGTTTTGATGATACAGCTCGTCTGTACAGTCTCCGGCAGCCCAAATGCCTTCAACGGAAGTTCGCTGTGTTCTAGGGTCGATTTTAATATGTCCGGATTCGTTTAAGTCTAAAATGTCTTTTGCGAAATCAGAGTTTGGTATCGTACCTATTTCAACAAACACGCCTTTTACGGGAATTTCGGATATCTCCCCGGTCTCTTTATTTTTTATCATAATACCGTTTACAAATTTATCGCCTTTTATCTCGAGGGTTTCCGCCGGAGCAAGTATGTGCATATTTTCGTGTTTGGAGAGTTGTGCGACTGTCGAGGGATCTGCTTTGAATGTTTTGTTGCGATGAATTAGTGTGACGGATTTTGCATATGCAAGAAGCTGTGCGGAGGTTTCAAACCCTGCGTTTCCACCACCGATTACCGCTACATTTTCACCGGAGTACATTGGTCCGTCACATGACGCACAGTATGTGAGCCCTTTATGTTCGAATTCTTTTGCTCCCGGTACGTTTAGTTTTCGGCGGGATGCTCCTGAGGCTATGAATACGGCATGGCTTATAAACGAGTTTCCGAGAGATGTCTCTACTTTGAAAAAACCGCTATCTCGAGAAATTTTTGTAACACGTTCGTTTTCATGTACTTCTACGAAGTCGCCTTTGTACGCATTTAGGTGGTCGTACATCATCTGCGAGAGATTAGCCCCTGATATTTTTATTGTGCCTATCCAGTTTTCTATGCCCTCGGAAACCATACTTTGTCCGCCGATTATATCTGTTAGAAGTGCGGTGGAAAGCTGTTTGCGTGCAGCGTATATTCCGCTTGTTATTCCTGCGGGTCCTCCTCCAATGATTACCAAGTCGTGTAGGGGTGCGTCAACCATGATTTTCTTATAATACTTGCTATGGAGCGCGCGGGCAAGTGTGTAAAAACCGGGCGGGGCGTCTAAAGACGCCCCGCCCGGTTTTTTTGAGAAACGGTTTATTTTTTATGTCGCCTTAGGAATTGTGGAATAGCACCCCACGCATCTTCGTCACCGTTCTTCGGTGCTGTTTTGGTATTTTGCGTTACCGGTGGTTTAAGAGGTGTCTCGCGTTTGGAAGGTTGGGCTGTTACTACGGGTTCTTCTTTGCTACTCTTGTCTTTTTTTTTCGGTTCTTCATCTGTGGATGCAGAGTGTGTTTGTGTACTTGGGGCAGAACGTTTTAGTACATCGTTATATATTTTTCCACGTTCGTCTTGTTGGTTTTCATCTGGAAGTGAGAATAGAGAATGTTCCGGAGAGTCTATTTCGTGGTTCTCAATAGTATTTTCAGGGAAGCCTGTGGCTATTACAATAATGCGAATCTGACCTTTCTTAAGTGTTTCGTCATGCATCATACCGAAGATAACTCGCGCATCTTTGTCGACTGATTCGTTGATAACCTTGGCAGCTTCTTGTACTTCGAGAATACCAAGGTCGTCCGAACCGGCAACAACAAACAAAATACCTTTCGCCCCGTTAATAGATACGGAAAGAAGTGGGGAATTGATAGCACGGCTTGCCGCTTCGCGTGCTCGGTTGTCACCGTCGGCGCTACCGATACCCATAAGGGCTGGACCCGCGGCTTCCATTATTGTTTTAATGTCGTTAAAGTCGGTGTTGATTTCGCCTGGGGTCGTGATGATATCGGAAACACCTTCAACAGCTTGTCGTAATATTTCATCACACATTGCAAACGCGTTTTTCGCACTTGTGTTTTGTTCCACAATAGAGAGGAGTTTGTCGTTCGGAATAACTATAAAAGCATCTACTTCTTTTTTAAGGTCGGAAAGACCTTGCTCTGCGATGAGCGCTCGCTGAGCACCTTCAAAAGAAAACGGTTTCGTAACGACAGCTATGGTGAGTGCTCCGATTTCTTTTGCAATCTTTGCGACAGTGGCTGATGCTCCTGTGCCAGTGCCTCCACCGAAACCGCATGTGATGAATACCATGTCGGAACCTTGAAGAGCCTCTTGAATCTCTTGGCGAGTCTCTTCTGCGGCACGCCGACCGAGCTCTGGGTTCATTCCGGTACCGAGACCTCGTGTAAGGTTTTTGCCAATATGTATCTTTCGTTTGGCGAGTGAGCGGTGCAAGTCTTGAGCGTCACTGTTTACAGCGACAAACTCAACACCTTTAACTTTAGAGTTAACCATGTGGTTAATGGCATTACCCCCTGAGCCACCCACTCCGATGACACGGATACGGGCAAATGTTTCGATTTCAGATTCTACGCGTTTTGACATGTATTTTTTTTGGTAACAATTATGCTTTACATCATATCAGACTTGCGCTCGATGGAAATATTGACATAAAGCGTTGATGTTGCTTATTTTTTACGGTAAAAACTGGTGTATTATCTTGCGTAAGACTTTTTGTACTTGAGTAACAATGTTTGAGCGTCCGGTTATCTCGGTTTCGCCTGTCAGACCCCATAGCGCGATACCGTATGCAACAGCCCATATGCCATCACGCGGTTTTGTTGCTTGTGGAGTGTTGTTTGTGTAGATAAGCTCTGCATTGCGCGCCGGTAGCGAAAGGACTCTTCGGGTTATATCTATTGTTGCTGTATTTCCGGAACCGCCACCAAGCAAGACCACACCCGCAGGAAGAACGCTTCGGTTCGAAAGTGTTTTTAAATGTTTCTCTATAGTTTGCAAAACACGTGTTAGACGGGTATTGATTATGGTGTCGATTTTTTTGCGAGGATACATAACACCTCCAAGGCGTCCGAGTTTTACGCGCTCCGCGTCTTCAAGAGGTATTTTGAACGCCAGTGCTATATCGTCGGTTATCTGCATGCTGCCGGCAGGGAATACTCGTACAGAAAGAGGTATTCCCTCATCATAAACTGCGATAGAGGTTGTTTCAGCTCCTATGTTTGTAAGCAAGCACCCGCGCATTTTTTGGTCGTTTGTAAGAGTGACATAGCTACTTGCAAGAGGTGATGCCATTTGGTCGACAATCTCAATATCCGCTTCTTCTGTTGCCAAAACAAGCATGTCCGAGTGCGAAGCAAGGCACGTTATAAAAAGAAACTCCACTTCAAGACGCATCCCTTTCATTCCTATTGGATCGCCGTATGTTTTGTTCCCGTCTATACGGTATTCAAGTGGAATCTCGTGCAAAACACGGTGGTTTAAAAAATTTGGTTTAGCAGCTTCTCGTGCTGATTTACGTACTGTTTCAACATCCAGTTCGGTAATCTCTTGGTCGGCGCGCGATATTATGGTTTCGCCAGTAGCGCGAATTTCGTTTATTGAGACACTTCCAAGAGCAAGGAAACCACTTTGTATGTGAACACGCGCAGCATGTTCCGCAGCTTGTTTTGCAACTTTGATACTGGCAATGACGTCGTCTTTGTTTACGACGTACCCTTGATGCATTCCGCGGGTCGGAGCGCTTCCGGTGCCTATGACATGTGTCTCTCGCACTCCCTTGTCGACGACCTCTTCAACAACAACCATTTTGATTTGGTATGTCCCTATGTCTATTCCGGTTGCAATGCGTCTGGTCATTTTTTTTGTATACAAGCGCTGTTCCTAACAATGCGTGAAAGGAATTTTCGTTCGTGTTCTTCCATTGTAGTGCCGTGTCGGTATCCTTTCAAATGCAATAAACCGTGGATAAATAAAAGTAGTATGAAATTACTGGACGAAAGACCGAAAGAACTCGCGTTTTTGACAGCAATTTTTGGACATATAAATATCTCACCGCTGTTTTTTCCGAGTTCATATGAAAGAACGTTCGGTGTGTATGTTTTTTTTCGCAGGCGAATATTTAGATTTTTTGCACGAGTTTCTCCTACAAAAACAAGTGAGATTTCCCAGTCGGGAAGTATGAGAGAAAGTGCTTTTTCAAATGGAGAACCCGGCACGTTGCGCCGGGTAAAGTTTCGTATTGTAAGACCACCCATGGAATGAGTTTGCAAAGAAAATAAGTGTTTATCGACGACGTGTATTTCTGCGTGCCATAGGGTCAATCTTGCCAAGTTTCACCAGCTCGTGATATTTTTCACGGCGCATAATTCCGACGAGTGCTCGTTTGCGATTTACGTTATTTGATTTGAGGCGCGCGTAATAGCGACGTATGCGCATATGGCGAACAATGTTCGTTCCTTTTGCTCGGCGTGAAAAACGTCGAATAAGTGCGATAGAACTCTCGTTCTTTCCGCGACGAACTTCTACTCGTGTTGCGCAAGTCATATTAGCGTTACATTAACATACTCAGGCATTGCTTGTCCACCGAAAACAGCATGAACTACATGTTTGGATACATTGTTTTTATTCATACCGCAAATTATAAAACTGTTTTTAAGTTCTGAATCAATTCGTCAAGAGGGATAATGGTTTCAACATGTGTCGCGCGAGATCGTAAAATAGCGGTACCTTCCAAAGCCTCTTTACGTCCCATCAATATAATGTATGGAGGCTTTAGTATTTCTGCGATGCGCATCTGCTCGACCAAGGATTCGACTCCTATCATTTGAACAATCGGCATGTGTTCTTTTCGTAAACTTTCCACCATTCTGACACACGTTTTTTTTGCTTCGTCTCCAATGTGAAGAAACATTGCTCGTGGTTTTTCCGGTGCACGTACTGTGGGAACAACGCCTCTTCGTGTGGCAAAACGTATAATCACTGCGATTCCCGGCACTGGCTGTTCGAAAAAATGTGATGTTATGTCGTGGTATCGAGAGCCCCACGCTACGCACTCGTTGTCTACTCGTATATCAAAACGTGTGTCTGTCCATGCATCTGCTCTGGAAACAAGCTCCGGAGCAAGTTTGTATGGAGTATCAGCTTCTTCAAGAAACTCCAATACGTTTTCAAAATGTTTTCTGCTGGACTCGGAAAGGTGATCTGTAGACGAAGGGATATGTTTTTGTGGAAGGTTGGACAGCATATTTTCAAGAGTTTCAAAAAGCTCTGTTTTTGTATCAGACATACAGTCTGCAGGAATATCCGTACCGTTTTGTCGAAAATAAGAGCTCAGTTCGCGAGAGTAGCGTACTCGAGTTTCTTTATCCCCAACACTATTTACATGGAGCGTAGGCTTTGCTTTTAAGATGTCTGTAATAAACGCTTGTGCCGCACGCATAATAACGGCGTCGGCTATGGCGTGCGCGGAGCCTAGGGCGTGGAACTGAACAATAATCTTTTTTGGTGCTGGGCGTCCTGCTGTTACATTTGTATGCCATGTAAATAATGGTTGTTGTACAGACGGAGTAATTCCCGCGTCACGTATCTTTTTGAGGAAGCTGGCAACTATCTGTGCATGAGAATCTAACTCGGAGAGATTGAAGTCTTTTGGGTATGGGGCTCGAGGCGGGCGCTTTTCTCGTGCTTCAAGTGCAAGATTTGGAAATGGAGAAAACCCATAGTAGTTACCAATGGAATATGCACGACGTAAAACCTCTTCAGGAAGTATTGAAATTAAAGGACTCATAGCGTTGTTGTTGAATTTGATTTTGTGGAAATAATAGGTGCAAAATAATGTTTACCGGGGAAAATACCAAGAACGGAAGGTGGATATAGTCGTGTAATGACACGACCAATGATGTTTTTTGAAGGAAGCGGACCCCATACGCGAGAATCAGAGCTCTTAGGGCGGTTGTCACCCATAACAAAGTATTGATTTGGTGTAAGGGTTACGTTTGTATTGTAGCTTGCGTCCAGAGCGGAAATGTAGGGCTCTTTAAGTACTCGTGAAGAGCCGTTGGACTCGGTTATCGTAGTCTTTCCGTTTTTAATAGTTACTGTTTCGTCAGGTAGCCCTATTATTCGTTTTATATAAAAAATAGAAGGGTCTCCAGGGTATCGAAAAACGATAACATCGCCACGACGAGGTTTTTCGAAGTCGTATGTAAGCTCGTCTACGACAAGATAGTTGCCGTTTTCAAATGTGGGATGCATCGATTCTCCGTCTACAATGAATGGTTGTGCAATGAATAGCCGAATTGGAATTACAACCAAAACTACCAACAATATAAACTTAATAACCTCTCTCGTTATGCTCGAGTTGTTCTGCATTTATGTGTATTGTAAGCCCTGTTGCGCGCACGTCAAATTTTCGCTTAAAAACAGTGCAATTTAATGCTAATTAATTATTAAAATAATTTAGAAATCATGTTTTATTTGCTCGCTGTGTGTATTGTGATTTGTCAGACCGGTCGCAATAGCGTTTAATAAATAAATTATGAATACTGTTATTGTTGGTCTTGGAAATCCTGGGGCAGAGTATGCGAAAACTCGTCACAACGCGGGGCGTATGGCTGTCGAGGCTCTTGCAAAGAAAGAGCAGTTTGAAAACTTTACATTAAACAAAAAATCGCAAGCACTTATTTCGAAAGGGGATATCGATGGGACGAAAACAGTGCTGGCACTTCCGGAAACTATGATGAACTTATCCGGAAAGTCTGTGATGACACTTGCTAAGTCCAAAAAGGCTTCTGAAAAATTACTTGTATTGCGTGACGATTTGGATATGCCGATTGGTAAAATTAAAATGACTTTCGGGCACGGGTCCGGAGGGCATAAAGGTATCGAGAGTATTATGCGAGCAATAAAAACGAAAGATTTTGCGCAGATAAAAATCGGAATTTCCCCCGCAACACCAAAAGGGAAAATAAAAAAACCATCCGGTGAAGAGCGGGTGATTAAGCATGTTATTGGAAAATTTTCTCCAAAAGAAAAACTCGCTATAAACAAAGCGCTAAAAAAAGCCGTTCTCTCGGCACATCTTTTTGCTGTTGAAGGTGTCGAGTCTGCAATGCAGTTTGCAAATACAAAGAAATAGGGGTGTCAAAACAGCTTGTGATTAAAACAAACCGGGCGCGATGGCAGAATGCCATCGCGCCCGGTTTGTTTTGTGATAAATAGAGTTTACTTTTTACTTTTATCTCCCACGTAGGTTAGTGTCATGCGCTGATCTTTAGGCTCAAACAACGTGATGTTGAAAGGGTATGTAGTTCCAAGCTCCAGTGTATCGCGCAGGGCTTGAGGGCTTTCAAACTCACTGATATGCACGAGACCGGCGATACCTTCCTCGATGGAGGCGAGTGCCCCATACTTATTGTATTTGATGATAACTCCAGAAACTTCCATGCCTTTCTTGTAGCGTTTGCCGGCTGTATGCCACGGGTTTTCTTTAAGCGCTTTTATCGAAAGTGACATTTTGTCATCTTTAATCTCGATAACTTTTACTTTTACAGAGTCGCCTACATTAAATAATGTGTGGGGGTCTTCAACGAGACCCCAGTCGAGTTCGCTAATATGCACTAGCCCCTCAAGACCGGATTCTACTTTTACAAATACACCGAAATCGACAATACCTGTAACCTCACCCTCAAGAACATCACCAACTTCGTATTTGTCTATGAGAGTTGCTTTCTCTTCATCTTCCACGCCAGTTCGTTCGGAAAAGATAAGTTTTCCTTCTTTAGGGTCGGCTGTGATAATACGCACTGAAAGTGTCTGCCCAACAAGATGTTTGAGCTCTTCCAAGATACGGTCTTTATCACCGTCTGCTACGCGCGGATAGTGCTTTTTAGAAAGCTGACTTGCAGGAAGGAAGCCGTTAATTCCTTGCCATGAAATAATAAGACCACCTTTGTTTGCTTCTTCAATCGGCAGTGTGTATGTCGTTTCAGAAAGGATTGCTTTTTCAGCTTCGCCCCAGATAGCGGCTTGACGTGCTTCTTTAAGCGAAAGCTCAATATATCCTTCGTGTCCGGAAGGGTCGACAACTTTTGCAGTAATAGTGTCGCCAACATTTGCTTTTCGCAAAACATCTGCAGCGTTTAAGTATTCTCGTCCGTAAATAATTCCTGCACCAAAAGGCGGTAGGTCGATATAAATTCGACCGCGACTGATTGCGACTATCGTTCCCTCAATGAGGTCGCTGATTTTAGGCGGGTTTGGAATTTGTTCAGCGAACTGGAACATTGAACTTTCCGGGTTAATTGTTGCGCTTACGGAAATTTCCGGTGCGGATTGGGTCTCTTCTGACATTAATTCTGACATTAAAATATTGTACGAAAATGGTTTTGCGATGGGTTCCGGTTCGTTTCCTTACCAGTGTTAGCCCGCTCGCGACTTCTAAAGCACCCCTCGGAGCGCTCCACTTTCGTTAGTAAAAAAAGAGTATCAGAGAAAAGCAAGTATGTAAATATTATAAAATGTTTAAGGCACTCGTGATTGAGTGCCTTTTTGTCTTACCCCCCAGTGCTTGGCGTAGGGGTATCCCTTGTTTCTCTTTTTGAATACATAGGATTCAAAAAAGATTTCGGAGATGTTGCCAACTTTTTCCACCTTGCATCGCTTAGATGCCCGACGTCCAAGTCGTCATCTTCCCATTCTCTTTCCAATTCGGACAACCTTTTCTCTCGCTGCTCTTTGTCCTTTTTCATAAACACCTCCATGTTTATTTTTTGCTTGTTACAGGTATTTGTAAACAAGCACTATCCACAAGATATATTGTGGCAAGACGTAAATATTGTCAATACACACCGAAACTAAAATAACTTCATTTTGTTTTGTTTGAGTAGAGCGCGACAAAAAAACGCAGTTTTTTTGTCGCGCTCTACCACTGCGCACTTGTGTGTGGTAAAATATATTCAATATATGGTCATCACACATCAAGGAGGACAATGTTTTAAAGTTACATTTGGCGATTTAACGCTGGTGTTTGACCCTATCGCAAAAGGAGCTTCGCTTCCTGCAGTGCGTTTTGGGGCGGATATCGCTTTTGTTTCGCGCAACAATCCGGACATGAACGGCGTAGCAGAGGTTACAAACGGCGGGAAAAAACCGTTTGTCATAAATGGTCCTGGTGAGTACGAGCACTCCGGTATTATGGTTCAGGGTTTTTTAACAAAAAGCCAATACAAGCTTCCAGAAGGCACCGATGAAGTAATGAATACCGCTTATTTGGTCGGTCTTGAGGGAATGAACATCTTACATTTAGGAGCTCTTTCCGATACGATGCTTTCTCCAACAGCGCGCGAAGCAATCGAAACAATAGACATATTATTCGTTCCTATCGGCGGAGACGGTGTTTTGGATGCTATCTCTGCAAAAAAACTCGCAATGGTTCTCGAGCCGCGCATTATCATTCCGATGCATTGGAACGGAATGGGTGAGCCGTCATCGCTCGAGACTTTTTTGAAAGAGACCGGCGATAGTGCGGAAACTGTAAATAAGTTAACTTTGAAAAAGAAAGATGCAGCCGAAAAAGAAGGTGCTATTATAGTGATAACGCCATGAACGATTTTATCCAAAGATTAAAAGCAAAGCCGGTGCATGTTCGTGAGCGCATTGCGTTTGGTGTTGCTACGGGAGCAACTATCTTTATAGCTATAATATGGATTACAACATCATTAACTTCTACTGGAGGTTTCTTTGCTCCGATGCTCTCACCAGCGCTTTCGTTTGAGAAAAGCCAGAAAGTGTTGGATGCCGCAGCGGTTTATGATACAGGAAGACCTAATGTAAACAATTCCGATTTTGTAGCCGCCGCCGGATCGGCTGTAATGCATAAGAGCATAAAACAGGCGCCTCATTTACAAATAGTCGAAGTCAGTCACTCTTTTACAGGTTCTGCGAGTTCAACTGACGCAAAAACATTGATACCTTTTTAATAAAATATGGCAGACCAAAATAACGAGAAAAAAGAAACAACTGCTCTTGGCGATGCTCGCATTATAAACCAGAGTATTACATCGGAAATGCGCGTATCGTATGTAGATTACGCCATGTCTGTTATCACTGGGCGTGCGTTACCTGATGTGCGTGACGGCTTGAAACCTGTGCATCGTCGTATTTTGTACGCTATGAAAAACATGGGGCTTGCCCCAACATCGAAGTTTCGTAAATCCGCTACAGTCGTCGGTGAAGTGCTTGGTAAATATCACCCACATGGTGACACGGCCGTTTATGACGCGATGGCAAAAATGGCACAGGAATTTTCGTACAGGTATCCTTTGGTGCTTGGTCAGGGAAACTTCGGTTCTATCGACGGCGATTCTCCTGCCGCTATGCGTTACACCGAGGCAAAAATGTCACGTATCGGCGAAGAGCTTTTGCGTGATATCGAAAAAGATACAGTGGACTGGAACCCGAACTATGACGCAACGCGCCAAGAACCGAAAGTACTTCCATCGGCACTTCCGAATCTGTTACTAAACGGAACTCTCGGTATAGCTGTAGGTATGGCTACAAAGATACCTCCACACAACTTGCGCGAGGTTGTTGCAGCAACAGTGCACCTCATTGAGAATTCTAGTGCAACCACAGAAGATTTGCTTCAATTCGTTAAAGGACCTGATTTTCCATTGGGAGGTGTCGCGTTTAATCAAGATGATATACGACATGCGTATATAAATGGTAGAGGCGGTGTGATTGTACGAGGCGAGGCGGAGATTGTTGATGAGAAAAAGGGAACAAGCATCATTATCACTTCCATACCATATCAAGTGAACAAAGCTGATATGATTACGCGAATCGCAGATTTGGTACGTTTAAAGAAGATAGAGGGGATTCGCGATCTTCGAGATGAATCTACGAGCGATATTCGTGTGGTTGTAGAGCTAAAGAGCAATGCGTTTCCACAGGCTGTACTTAACGCTATTTACAAACATACAGAGCTTGAAAGCGCCTTTCATTATAATATGCTCGCTTTGGTTGACGGCGTACCCCAAACACTTTCCTTAAAAGGAATGCTTGAAAACTTTGTGGCACACAGACAGCAAGTCGTGCGTCGCCGTACAGAGTTCGATTTACGTAAATCGCAAGAGCGTGAACATATTTTGCTGGGTCTTGCGAAAGCGCTCGATCATATCGATGAGGTTATTGCGATTATCAAAAAAGCTCCAGATGTGCCAAGCGCCGGACTCGCCCTCCAAAAAAAGTTTAAGTTTTCCGAACGCCAGACTACCGCGATACTTGCGATGCGTTTGCAAACACTCGCAGGTCTTGAGCGCAAGAAGATTGACGATGAGTTGGCAGAACTCGAGAGGATAATTGAGAAACTTAAAAAAATACTTTCTTCTGAAAAGAATATTCTCGCTGTTGTAAAAACAGAGCTTATCGAGGTGAGTGATAAATATGGTGACAATCGCCGTACGAAAATAGTTAAGGGCGGGGTAAAAAATATTTCTGTTGAAGACCTTGTTCCAGACGAGGAGTCTGTTTTGGTGCTAACGAAAGGTGGCTATGTGAAGCGCACCAACCCAGACGAATACAAACACCAAAAACGCGGTGGTGTTGGGGTTGTAGATATCGCAACAAAAGAGGAAGATATTGTGAAGCATTTTCTCGTAGCTTCTGCTCATGCTGATCTGTTGTTCTTTACAGATTACGGTAAGGCGTACGCTCTTAAAATGTATGAGATTCCAGAAGGGAGACGCGCTACAAAAGGTAAGAGTATTATGAATTTCTTGCCTTTGGCTGGTGATGAAAAGGTAACTTCTATTTTGCCTGTGCAAAAGGGCGCTGCATGGGATGCTTATTCGATTGTATTTGTCACAAGCGGAGGCGTTACAAAACGCGTTGCAGCAAAGAGTTTTTCCGGTGTGCGAAGCACGGGAATAATTGCAATTTCTTTGAAAGGTGATGACCGTTTGGTATGTGCTTCGCTTGCAGGAACAGGAGACACCGTTTCTGTTGTAACAAGAAACGGACAGTCTATAAGATTTGATATTGAAGATGTACGCGAAATGGGTCGCACAGCCGGTGGTGTAAAGGGTATGAATGTTAAAAAAGGCGATCGCGTTGTTTCAGCAGAAATAATACCGGCAGATGCAAAAGATGCGTCACTTCTGGTTATTACAGAGAAGGGTTATGGAAAACGTACTTTGATGAATGGATACAAAGTACAGGGTCGTGGTGGCTCCGGAATAAAAACAGCGGAAGTTACTGAAAAAACTGGAAAGATTATAGGAGCGAAGATTCTTATAGACAAGATACACGAACAGGAAATAGTGGTTGTTTCAAAGAAAGGGCAAGTGATTCGTACCGGAGCTATAGAAGTTCCTGCTCTAAAAAGAGCTACGCAGGGTGTTCGTATTATGAAGATGCGCGCAGGAGATTCTATTGCTTCAATGGTTGTCTTGTAAAAACGTTCCGTGTCTACTGTTGGTTACAGCCTGTTGATTACACGCACACGAAGTACCGGTCGTTTGCTATAATATAAAGTATGAATTTTACCGATCCGAAAGCGACCGTACAACAAATGGGGCTACGCGCAGGTATGAAAGTTGGAGACTTTGGCGCAGGATCGGGTTTTTACGCGATTGCAGCGGGGAATTTAGTTGGAAAAGAGGGTCGCGTATATGCTGTCGATGTACAAGAAGATATTTTAAAACATGTTCGATATATGGCAGAACAAGTTGGTTTACATAATATCGAAACAATCTGGGGAAATTTCGAAAAGAAAAATGGCACTAAACTACGCGAGCATTTCTTAGACGCTGGAATACTTTCAAATACTCTGTTTCAACTTGAAGATATCCCATCTGCTCTTGAGGAAATTAAGCGGACTTTAAAACACGGTGCCACTTTGCTTGTTGTAGATTGGTCAGGCTCGTTTGGCGGTATCGGACCGTCTCCGGAAAATGTTATTCCTGAACATAAGGCGGAAGAGATGTGTGTTTCCGCCGGTTTTGAAAAGGTTGAAGACATTATGCCAGGACCGCACCATTACGGACTTATTTTTTCGGCACCATGAAAAACTTATCTGTTTTCAAAACAGTGTTAATGGGGTCTTTTGCTCTGTTTGCTCTTATCGGTATTTTTGTTTTTGCAACATATTCTGGTTCGTCCTCAAAAAAAGAAACAGTCGGTACTGTCGTTATTTGGGGCATTTTGCCAAAAGCAACTATTTCGCCAGTGCTTTCCATTATGACTCAGTCGAACCAGAGTCTTAAAGAAGTGTCCTATGTCTATAAAAATCCGGCTACTTTTGAAGATGATTTGACAACAGCTATAGCAACAGGGAAAAGCCCCGACGTGGTTTTAATCTCACAAGAATATTTGGCAGGACTTTCTGGTGAAATCATTCCGATACCGTACTCTGCTATTCCGCAGAGAACTTTTATGAATACTTTTTCAGATGCCAGTTCTATTTATCTTCAACAAAACGGAGTGTACGGGATACCGATTGCCATAGATCCGTTAGTTCTTTATTACAACAAACCCATGCTGTCTTCAGCTGGAATTGCAGAAGTCTCCTCGGTAACATGGGAAGCTCTAACTGGTTGGGCTCCGCGTGTTGTAAATGTTACAAATACTCAAAATGTTTCTCGCGCGCTTATTGCGCTTGGAACTTACGACAATATACATAACGCCATGGGCATATTGTCCACACTGTTTTTGCAGGCAGGTGTTCCCATTGTTTCTGTAAATTCTGAAGGGCAGTATGTTGTGTCTCTTAACGGAGGCTCTGGAACAGCGTCTCGCCACGGAGAAGCTGTGATGCGGTTTTATACACAGTTCGCAGACCCTACAAAAATATCGTACACATGGAACACGACAATGCCGGATTCGCAACAAGAGTTTATTCGTGGTAATAGCGCCTTGTATCTCGGATATTCATCGGAAATTCCTTTTATAAAAGAGGCAAATCCAAATCTAGTGTTTGATATCGCTCCGGTTCCACAGCTTTCTACAGCGAAATTCAAAACAGATTACGCACATGTTTATGCTCTTGCAATACCAAATGGAAGTAGGAATTCTGCTGGGGCTTTGAAAGTAGCCTCACTTTTCTCAAAACCTAAAAACGAAAAGCTTATTGCTAAAGCAACGGGGCTGGCTCCGGCATTGCGCTCGCTTCTTGCCACACCGCCAAACAATCCTATATCTGCTGTTGTGTATCCGCTAGCAATCATGTCTCGTGTATGGATCTCGCCGGCTCCGCAAATAACAGATAAGATTTTTTCGCGAATGGTTAAAGATATCGTAGTAGGAAGAACCTCCATTACACAAGCTCTGGCGAACGCGGAGAAACTTATCAGGTCAGCTATTCCGGGAATAAGTAACTAAACAAATATATGATTTTCAAACGCCGTAATTTTATTAAAAAAATAAGTAATTTCACCATGCTTGTTATAAGTGTCTTGCCGTTTGTGTCTTTTGCCTCGACAAACTGTTCAAGTAAGGGGGGCGGATTGTGTAATCCTCTCAAAGTTAATTCTATACAAGAATTATTGGTCGCCGTTTTGGGATATCTTGTGCAAGTCGGAACCGTCATTATTGTTTTGATGATGGTATATATTGGTTTTGAGTTCGTACTTGCCAGAGGTAACCCGACAAAACTACAAAAGGCGCGCGAAATGCTTTTGTGGACTATTATCGGAGCTCTTATTATTTTAGGCGCGCAAGCAATCTCGATGGGTATTGCGAGCACCATTACAGCTATTTCAGCATCATGACCTTCGCACACTTCATAAAAGAAATAATCGACGCATTTAGCTATATCGTTATACCAATTATAATAACGCTCACTTTTTTTGTGTTCATTACAGGGGTCGTTAAAAATTTCTTTTTCAGCACCGACAGTACAAAGCGCCAAGAAGCGCACTCGTTTATGTTGTGGGGCATACTCGGCATGGTATTATTATTCTCAGTTTGGGGTCTTGTGCGTTTACTGCTCGTAACTCTCGGTATTTCATGAATTACAAAAACAATATGATTGTTCGAAAAACAAAAAGCTTCTTGAAGTACGTGGCACTTAGTGTGTTGGTAGGCGTTCTTTTTATTCCAACAGCACCTGTACAAGCAAAAGTAGGGCTTCTTTTGGGGGCTACTGGTGGAGATAAAAACGTGAGTTATGGTTTGGGTGTATCTTTTGGAAATCTTTTTAATAACGGGCTTTCGGTAAATCGTGGCGGTGTAGTTGGCATAGGTCAGACTATTCTTTATATAATTAACGGTGTATTGATACCGTTAATTTTTGCCATATCTTTCATTACTTTTTTGTGGGGCATTTACAAGTATTTTATCGCGCAGGGTGATTCCGCAGAAGGGCAAGAAAAGGGTAAGCAACTTATTTTGTACGGAATAATCGGTTTTGCTGTTATGGTGAGTTTGTGGGGGTTGGTAAATATTGTGGCTTCAACATTTGGTCTTACCGGGCAAACGGCTCCACAGATACCGTTATCTTATTAGTTATATTTCTTTATGAAAGCACCTTTTTCCGCAATACGCTTATTTGTACCGATAGCTACTCTTGCAAGCGTTATCTCGCCGTTTGTTACGCGCGCCATAGGTCTTAATTTGTCGATGGCGACTTCATATGAAATGAAATTTGTTTATTTGATAAATCATATAGTGCTTCCGATTATTGTATCAATTGCGTTTATAACATTTGTCTGGGGTATCTATACTTATTTTATTTCTGGTGGGGCAAACCCGGAAAAACGCAGTGAGGGAACTAAGTTTATTATGTATGGAGTCATCGGCTTCGCAATTATTTTCTCGGTATGGGGACTTGTTGCTTTGCTTTCAAACTTTTTCGGACTCGGAGGATACTCCGCACCGACATATCCTACTTTATAGAATCTAGAATATCGATTCCGAGTCTATCTGTACGGTTATCCATGGAGGCAGGTGCGCGATTTTCTTTTCGCTTTCGGAAAGAGGGTACGGCACTTCTTTTTTAAGTTTGCCGACAAGTGTTCGCAGAGTTTTGTTTTTTGTGGTTTGTCGATCGGGAAGTTGTGTAAAGTGAGCTTGCGAATTAAAAAGCTCGCGGATGCGTTTCTCGTCTTGCTCTAGGTCTTCCTCTGTGTTTTCTATATGAACGGTTATTATATGAGCAAATGGCGGGTAATTTAGCATTTTTCGCAAAGATGTTTCTTCAGAGAAAAAAGCGTTATCACTCGTGTCGGAAATTGTTTGGAAGACCGTGTCGTTTGGACGGCGAGTAACGACCAAAACTTTTTCTGCCCGTTCACTAAGTGCGCAAGTGATGTGGAGTAGTCGCTCCCGCGCTCGCCAAAACGGAAGTGAGAGTAATGAGTCGGCGGAAGCTATGATTGCCATAGAGAGTTTTGCGAATGGATTAAGCCAAGGAATAAGCGCCTCTGTTCCAACGATGATTGTGCGTGGGTTTGAAAAGCGAGATACGGCATCTTCTGCCATTTTGCGCGTTTTGATAACATCTGTATCGAAACGAATAATTTGTTCGTTAGGAAAATGTTTTGCTATTGATTCCGCAATTCTTTCTACGCCAACGCCAAGAGGTATAAGGTTCCAGCTCCCGCATAGGTCACATAATGTTTTAGCGCTTTGTTTTGTAGTGTTATCAGATGACCGCAGAATTCTTTTTCCAGAAACAGTGGCGAGTGTAAGTATCTTACCTTTCTTGTCTTTTACAACAGTACCGCAATCTCGACACACAATAGTGCTCGCGTAACCTCTTCTTGTTGCCAGTATTGCTACTTGACCGTTTTTGGACATTTCTTGTGTAATTTTCGTGCGTATTGGCAGTGGAATTGCATCGAATTTTTGCGCGTCTTGCTCCGTCTTTTTTTTGCGTATGTCTACCGTATGTATTTGTATCGCGGAGACGCTCGCGAGTGGGGCGTCTGGTTTTGGGCGAACCTCTATCCGTAGAGGATAGTCACCAAACGTGATGGGTGTATTTCGTTCTTTTGCGTAAGCGCGGATTGCGATTCGCATGTCAATCGGAGGAGTTGTTATTGTTTTGTAACTACGAGCGCTTTCGTTTTCAATTACAATATGAGATATCTTTTGAATTGGTACAAACGCATATTGTGGGGTAGCTATTACAAACTCAGCGTCCCATGTTTTAGAGAAAGCCTTTTTACGTGTTGGGGCAGTGAGGGCCCCCGTTATCAACACTGAGTCATTTATTTTTTCAAACAGTCGTACAGCCTCTATCGCTGTTGGGGTGATTATAAGAACGGTACCATTATCTCCTTTTTGTAACGAGAGATATTTTGCAATTCTGGATTCGTAGGTGGTCTCGCAAAAGAAATGTTCGTTACTGTCTCCTTTAAGTAAGTCTCCAGATGAAAACCCGTTTGTAAGTATCGCTTCCGGTAACATGGCGCGCAAAATATTTCCAAGAGGTAGAAAGTGATATCTTGCGGTGTACTCAAAGGCACTGCCATAAAAATCTGGAAGCGCTCCTGTTTTTGTCAGTGTTCCAGCACGAAGTACAAAAGGGGCTGTTTTCAATGCAAATTTTGCATCGTGGACACTAATACATTTGACAACAATACCCGAAACGATTTTTTTTCGTAGTGGTACGGAGACAATAGTGCCTACAGACAGCTTTTCTTTAAAACGATACGAAAGTGCGTTCGCTGGTGCGTGTCTTGCAAAAGGAATTACATCGATGACGAACATAGTATCTAAAATTATAGATTAAGAATGTATACAGAAGACTGATCAGATACTACGACATTTCCGTTTGGAAGCGTTGCAATACTTGGTGCGATTCCGTGTAGCATATGTACAAAAGTACGCGGGTTTCTGGGGTCGAGAGACACTGCGTATAAGTCTTTGCCACTGAGTATGAGAAAAGCATCTTGTCTGTTTGGATAAGCTATCACGGCTTTTGGCGTATTCTTTTGGGAGTAAACTATAGTTGTTGCACACGAGTTGTTTATGCAAAGATATTTTGGAGGAGAACATTTGGGTGTTGTCGTTGGTGTTGCAACGATGGTACCTGTACCGTCTGTAATAGATAATAATGCGCACCCGTTTGCAAGAACGAGCGGTTTGCTTGGGGTTGGGAGTTTTTCGTTTGTAATTAAAGATAGGGCGTCTTCGCGTGCTTTCCCGTAAAGCAATGTGCCAGACGCTTCTTTTGGTACGACTAGTGCACGTACTTTTGTGTTGGAATTATCCGGAACTGTTATAAGCGCCGTCCACGGGTAATGGTTTTGTGCTGTCACCAGCATAAGATGATCGCCTGGTACCAGCGACAAAGAGAAAGCACCTCCGGAACTTTTTCCACGCAAGGCATAGTCTGCAAACACGGACGAGTTTTCAGGTATATCGGTAATGGTAAGCGTTTGCACCTTTACAATTGTGATGTTGGAGCTTATTCGGTACCCGTTTATATAACCGATAACCGCAAGTCCAAAAAAAATGACCAGCAACAGTGTTACAACCCACCATAATTTTGTACGCATCAATAACAGCATATCAGACGAATATAAAACGTACTATTCTACTTCCTCGATAGATGCTCCTATGTTTTGCAGACGCTTTACTATGTCTTCGTACCCTCGGTTTATTGTGTATACGTTTCGCAAAAGAGAATGCCCTTTTGCTCCGAGCATCCCAGCGACGAGCATTGCTCCCGCGCGAAGTACCGGAGGGCAGAGCATTTCTGCAGGTTTTAATACTGTTGGTCCGGTAATGGAAATGCGGTGCGGGTCGTGCAAAAAAGTGTTCGCTCCGAGCCGGTCAAGCTCTGTATAATAAATTGCGCGTTTGTCATATACCCAGTCGTGCAGGGTTGTTGTTCCAACAGCTTGCGTGGCGATAACAGCAAAGAAGGGGAGGTTGTCCATGTTTAGCCCCGGATACGGACGTGGGTGAATGCGCTCAGAGAAAGCTATTAAATCGGACGGCTTAATAGATATATCCGCCATGCGTGTAATTCCATTTTCAGAAAAACCGCGTTTTGTTAGCTTGTAACGTAATCCCATATGTCCAAGTATGGCCAGCTCAATTTCCAGAAAAGCAATTGGTGCATTTCGAATGGTGAGTGCGGAGTGTGTGGTTATTGCGGTTGCTATAAAAAACATACTGTCAATAGGGTCTTCCGCCACGCTGTACCTAACGTCTTTTTTGATATCCGCATGCCCAGTAATTTTAAGTGTTGTTGAACCTATTCCTTCAATCTGAACACCGAGTTTTTGCAAGAAACCGCAAAGCTCTTGTACTTGATAATTTGCGGAGGCGTATTTTATAACACTGGTGCCTTCAATTCCTGCGGCGGCAAGTAATGCATTTTCGGTTGCAGTATCGCCAGATTCGTAAAGAACAACTTCTGCAGAATGAAGCCCATCATGTTTTACATGGTACGCGTCTGGTAACACATCTATTGAAACACCGAATTTTGCAAGGGCGTCCAAGTGCGGTCGGATTGTGCGTGTGCCGAGTTCGCATCCTCCGGATTGCGGAAGCAAAAAAGATTTCAAAAAATGAAGAAGTGGTCCTGTAAAAAGCAGAATGCTACGAGTCTTCATTGCAGAAACGCGATCGATTTTCTCAAGAGAAAATTTTTCAGGCGGAGTGATTGTGAGAGTGTTTTTATCCCAAACAATTTTCATACCGATAGAGCGGAGCACCTCGATGAGTCGGTACACTTCTTCTATTTGAGACATGTTTGTGAGTGTGGTGGTGCCCTTGTTCAGTATCGATGCCGCAAGTAGAGCAACCGCTCCGTTTTTCGAGCGACTTGTTAAAACACTCCCCGAAAGAGTTTTTCCGCCCTCAATACTGAAATTCAAACCGGACTGAAACGTCATATAAAGTATATTACCATTTATTACCCGCTTATATAAAATATTCGCAATAGCTCACGTACAAAGCACTTATATTGGCGGGTGTTGGCGAGAGAAGGGTAAGCACGCTATTATAGCTAGGTATGTCATTTTTTTCACCTAGAATAGGTATCGATCTCGGTACCACAAATGTGCTTGTGTATTTGCCAGGCAAGGGTGTTGTGCTAAACGAGCCGTCGGTTGTTGCGGTCTCTACGGAAAACAACAAAGTGCTTGCTATTGGAGCGGAAGCAAAAGAAATGGTTGGGCGTACTCCCGATACGGTTATTGCATACCGTCCGATGAAAGACGGCGTTATAGCAGATTATCGGGTGACGGAGGTTATGTTGCGATATTTTATACGTAAGACTCTCCAATGGAATCGTTTTCGCCCGACGGTTCTTATTTCGGTGCCCGCTGGTGTTACAAGCACAGAGAAGCGCGCTGTGATAGAAGCCGCTGTAAAAGCTGGGGCAAAAGACGCTTTTGCTGTTAAGGAGCCGATACTCGCTGCAATAGGGGCGGGCATTCCCATTCACGAGCCAATGGGGCGTATGGTCATAGACATTGGAGGAGGCACGATAGACGTTGCTGTGATTTCTCTCGGTGGCATTGTCGCGTCCACAAGCGTGAAGTGTGCTGGAAATAAGCTCGACCATTCTGTTATTGATTATGTTAAAAAGCGATATAATCTCGCAATAGGTGAGCGTACGGCGGAGATGACAAAAATACGTGTTGGATCTGCAGTGCCGGTGACGGAGGAAAGCACAATCTCAATCAAAGGTCGTGATTTAATTTCTGGGCTCCCACGCACGATAGAGCTTTCCACAAACGAAATTGTCCAGGCAATGAATCGTGAATTGCGCGAAATGATGGGAGCAGCGCGCAAGGTTTTACAAGAGACACCTCCGGAGCTCGCGAGCGACATTATTGATAACGGAATTATCTTAACGGGAGGAACCTCACAGCTTAAAAATCTTTCAGAGCTTGTTTATCGGCGTACTGGTGTGCAGTCCAGACTCGCGCAAGATGCTTATTATTGCGTGGTTCGCGGAACAGGTGTCGTGCTTCAACATATAGACACGTACAAAAGAAGCATTATAACAAAGCGTTAGGTGAGGGCAGAGTGCGCTGTGTTTGCCGGAGTCTCGCCCGATAGGCATTGAAACTAACACTAAGCTATACTATGCTTGTGCAGTGTGTAAAAGGGCTCGTAGCTCAGTTGGTAGAGCGCCGCATTCGCATTGCGGAGGTCAGGAGTTCGATTCTCCTCGAGTCCACAAAAATAACAGGCAGGAAGTGCCCCGCCTCATTTTATAAAGAGGTATACCCAAACACCCACACACAGAGAACCGCGCGCCGAAGGCGCGCGGTTCTCTGTGTGTGGGCTTTACAAACGAAGCTTGCTTTTGTTTTGTGGTGCTTACTGGATAAAGTCGGAACTCATTACGAACAAAATCCGCAGGATTTTGACTAATCTTTCACGCTCCGAGCGCGCGGTAATGCCACCCAAATCGTACGCTCCGACAAATGTGGTAACGCCTCGCCTTTCCACTCGCCTCGCTCCACTCGGCGGAACCAAAACAGAAAATTTTCATTACAATTTTATTTCGTCCCCCCAATTTTTTTAAATCAAAAAAGGAAATGAAAAAAATTCTGTTTTGGCTCCCTCTTAATCAGAGGAGCGGAAAGGCTCTAATTTTCAAAAA
>CAZYRK010000004.1:3786-39494 GCA_964650475.1 uncultured Candidatus Saccharibacteria bacterium | reverse complement strand
TCCCTTGTGTGGCGCCTTCGCCACAGCTATGACAGCGTATTCGTGCATATGAATCAAGAGTACATACTTCTCTCAGGGGTTATATGGAAAATGCTTAAAAAACGTGTTTATCTCTGGCGTAATCATTATGCAGGCTCACTTCTTACTGATATCGCGGTGTTTTATTGTAATAAAGTATTTTGCACTTCTAAATATTCGTATACAGCAAAATATAAAAAAACACTCATCATGCCTGTTGGAGTGGACACACAAAGATTCAATCTAGATTCGTCTATACACCGTAAGGCACATTCCATATTGTCTCTCTCACGAATATCACCATCTAAACATATTGAAGTTTTTATAGACGCACTTATCATGTTGGATGATGGAGGTGTAAATTTCTCCGCGAATATTGTCGGTTCAGAGCTTCCAAAATATAAAGATTATTATAAAAAACTTTATGAACGAGCCAGACCACTGCTTCTTTCTGGTAAGATTACTTTTAATCCTGGTGTACAAAATGACGCGACGCCAGAAATTTATCGCGCACATACTTTTTTTGTAAACACTTCTAAATCTGGAATGTTTGACAAGACTTTATTTGAAGCCGCCGCGTGTGGCGATATAGTTCTTTCTTCCAGTAAGGACTTTGCAAAACTTGCTGGTATCGAAACTTATTTTGATGACGCCAGCACTTTAAATAAAATCCTAAGAGGACTTCTTGTAAAGAGTAGTGGAGAGATATCAAAAAAGAATCTTTCTAATGTTGTGCAACAGCACTCTCTCACGGAGCTCACGGACAGATTGCTTAAAGAAATTATTTTATGAACAATATTAATCAAATGCTTATTCATATACGTTTTCTATTAAAAGGACAAACCCTTGCCCGCATACTTATGAATGAAGCGCTTTCGCGCGAAACGCTTCGTGGAAAAGTGGTAGATGTGGGAGGTGGGCGCAACCCGGATTATTTTAATTTCTTTAAGAAAGATGGAGTGGTTCAGATAGAACCGATTGATGTCTCGTTATCCGGAATTGATTTTGAAACGGACGCATTGCCATACTCCAATGACTCCGTAGATACTGTTATTGCATGCAATGTGCTCGAGCATGTGTATAACTATAGTTTTCTTTTAGGCGAGATGTCGCGAATTCTAAAGCCAAAAACAGGAAGAATTATCGGGTTCGTACCATTTTGGGTAGGGTACCATCCTGACCCACATGATTATTTCCGCTACACACATGAAGCTCTAAAGCGAATTTTAGACGAAGCTGGTTTTGGAGAAATCTGCATAAGTACGATTGGTGGTAGTCCTATTATCGCAAACTTCAATACAGTAGTGCTTTCTGTACCACGAATAATTCGTCCACTGCTATATTTTCCATACGCAGCGCTAGATCAGATTTTTCTTTTTCTTCGCCCGCAAAGCACTAAGCGTAACCCTCTTGGGTTTGTATTCTCTGCGACCAAAAAAGACGATTTGTCACAGTAAATATTTCGCACGCAGGCTCGGTAAGGGTACTTTTCGACAAATTGCTACTTAAGTAGCAATTTGTCGAAAAGCATATAATATGTTTATGTTTCAACGTGAAATAGAATACATTTTTATAAAATATACCCCATCGGCACTTTTTGTATGCTTGCGTGCCCCCAAAACAACAAAATGCAAAAGGAAGTCTCTTTGCATTGATGGAATATAATAATAAACAGGAACAATGCACGATACTGTATAATATTTTCATGCAAAAAGACTTTGATTCCTTTATATTCTTCTTTTTTGCTCCTACCTTTCAGCGGGGGGCTCGAAGGCATTTGTATAAATAAAGTAAAAAGTATAAGTTAATAAAATTATGAACATTTTATATATCGCAAATATTCGTCTACCCACCGAAAAAGCGCACGGAATACAGATAATGAAAACGTGCGAAGCATTTGCCCGCGCGGGGCACACCGTGGAGCTGGTGGTGCCGACACGCCGTAACACAATAGATGGCGACGCGTTTACGTATTACGGTGTAGAGAAAGTTTTTAAAATCACAACACTGCGCGCTCCGGATTTTGTACGGTTTGGGCGCACTGGTTTTTTGTTTTCCGCGCTGTGGTTTTCTGAGCGCGCACGCTGGCTCAAACAGTTTTGGAATGCGGATATTGTTTATTCGCGTGATGCGTTTGTTCTTGCACAGTACGCACTACTCGGACGAAGTATTGTTTTTGAAGCGCACGCATTTCCCTCGCGCATTACGCGTTTTGTAGCGCGCCGGGCGTTTCGTGTTGTCGTTATCTCTGAGGCGCTCAAGAAAGCGTATATTTCTTTTGGTATATCCGGTGAGAAAATCATTGTTGCTCCGGACGCAGTGGATGCGCATTTGTTTGAAGGTGTAGCACCGCGCGAGACCGAGCGCGAAGCGCTCGGTCTCGCGCGCCATGAAAAAATCGTTGTATATACAGGGCACTTATATGCCCGCAAAGGTGCACAAATTCTCGCGCAATCAGCAAAACATTTACCCGATGTGCAATTTTACTTTGTAGGTGGAACAGTAGATGATATTACACAATTTCGCGCGCAATGGGGAAGTGAGAAAAACATACACATTGTCGGGCACGTACCACACGCACAAGTACCGCAATACCTGCGCACCGCAAACATACTGGTTATCCCAAACTCTGCTACAAACCAAGACTCGAAGTTTTTCACTTCGCCAATGAAATTGTTTGAATATATGGCAAGTGGCACGCCGATTGTCGCTTCCGATGTGCCCTCAATAAAGGAAATACTAGCCGATAAAGATGCAACTTTTTTTACTCCGGACGATGCACGCTCACTTACAGAAGCTATAAAGGCGGTTTTTTCTAACGAAAAAACCGCCCAAGAAAAAGCACAAAATGCACTACAGAAAGTAAAAGGGTATACTTGGAGCAAACGCGCTGAGCGTATCGGTACAAGCATCGTTATATAATTAATATATTGAGGAAACACAAGAATATGACAGCCAAAGATACAGCAGGGAATTCAATCGCCACTCCAAAAGGTATGGTTGTTTGGTTTACCGGCTTGTCCGGTTCCGGTAAAAGTACCTTGGCAAATGAGGTTGCAAAATATCTAAAAAGTAAAAATATAAGATATGAAATACTCGACGGAGACTCTCTAAGAGAAAATGTAACAGTGCACCTTGGTTTTGGTAAAGAAGATCGAATAAAAAACCTTCAAATTGCTGGGTTTGTCGCACAGAAGCTTTCTGAACACGGGGTTGTGGTACTGGCTTCATTTATTTCACCGTATGCAAAACAACGTCGCAAATTAAAAAATCAGATTAAAAATCTTGTAGAGGTATACACAAACTCTTCACTGGAAACATGCAAAAAAAGAGACGTAAAAGGTTTGTATAAAAAAGCCGCCGACGGAAAGATAAAATCTTTTACAGGCATCGATGACCCATATCAAGAGCCGGAAAATCCGGATATCGAAATCAAAACAGATTTATTATCTATAGAACAATCAGCACAAAAAGTTATTGATTTTTTGGAGCGTGAGCAGTAGAGCTATCTATATTTTTTATATTAGACTTTAATCCAGCTTTTCGGACAAGGGTTGTCTTTCTCTCTCTCTGGTGCGAGAAACCATTTTTTCGGAGCAACCACTATTTTAGTTTGGTTATTGTTTAACCAAGCACCCCACCAGCTAAAGGAGCTGTTTGCAATGATATTGTGTTTACATTTACTCATCAAAATTAGCTCCTCATAATCTTTTAAAGAACCATCACTAACGAAAATCATCGGGTATTCTATTTTTAAATTTTCCTTTACCCATTTTATATCATCAGAAAAAACGAAAAAGGTCGGAGAGTGAATCTTCTTAGCGACAAGACTAATCGCTTTTTTGTAATAACCAAGCGAGCATACCCCATGATATTTGCCTATTGCTTCATTTAAAATATAGTCGCCTCTGCGTATATGCAAAGAAACAGAATCGGCGGTATTTAAGATTTGCTCGAGTATTTTTTTATAAGCAACAGACTCGTCCTTGATGGTAAAATCTTTGCAAATTGTATCTCGGATGTCTTTGAAATATTTTTCGTTTTGCCAATTTCCACTTAGATAAGCATCTCCATTTATTTTCAAAACATCCACACAAAAACCGAAAGAAGGCTCGTTTACATAGGTTCTTTTATAGAGTGGCTTTCTTGCGCTCAGGTCTCTAAATATTTTTCTATATATTCTCAAAAAAATATTTCGTGTAGCCATTTTAGGCAAATGCATCTTTTTCGTATCTTTTTCTTTCGCAAAGTTTTCTATAATATTGAAACATTCAAGAGAATATGTGCGAGGAGTAGCGTTTTTGTTTTGGTGTTTATATGGTGAAGTATCTAGTTTCAACTCTAGATTATTAAGATGTGACAAACGTCTTCCAAGAGCGTACTGAAACATCTGGTTTCCCATACCTCCTTGTAGTTTTACAATTATCATGAAGATTGTTTCGTTACTTTAGTATAAACACGCTCATACTCACGGGCAATCTTTTCCCAAGTAAACCTCTCTTGCCAAGATTTATATCCGGCGTACGCCAAGCTGGAGCGCTTTTCTTTATCGCTATAGATGTTTTCAAGCATAGTGGCAGAGCTTTTTATTTCCGCACGACAGATATTATAATTCTCGGCTTTGTTGAGTTTAATAATCCCTGAAAGAAACTTTTTAAGAAAGTTTTTTATTTTTGCCTTCAAGGATTCTTCTGGGTTTACGCCATGCCTCGTAGGCAATAACAAACCGCCTCCCGACCACTCTATTATCTCTTTTGCATTTCCAACATCCGTAACCAAGAAAGGCGTTTTTGATGCCATAGCTTCAAAAAGTACGATGGGGGAGCACTCTGTGTTGGACGGAAAGAGAAATAAATCTGCAGTTTCAAAAGCCGATACGGTTGCGCCTCTATCTAACTGCTGTATTAAGATTTTCTTTCCGGCGACCAAAGACTCTTTAGCAGTATTGATTTTTGATTTTTGATTTTCGCATGTTTCCGAACATTTTCCTTTGTTTCCGACTATTAAAAGCGTTGCGTTTTTGATATCGGAATGGCTAAAAATTTCCATAGCTTCCTTGTGTCCTTTTTGGCTGGTGTGAGAACCAACAAGCAGAATTAGGAAATCATTTTTTGGAATATTTAATCTTTCTCTAATGTCAATATTGTTGTTTTTTGAAAACTCATCAGAGCTCGCACCGTTTGGTATTACTATAATATTTTTAGCACCACTCTCTCGAGCATAATTTATATCCTGATAATCGTTTGATAAAAAAACATTAACATCAAACTCCTTAAACCAGTCACCCATTTTTTTATAATATTTTTGATATTCGTTAACCTTGAAGCTTGCAAAACCAGTGGGTACAAAAACCTTCTTTGCTTTTATTTTGTCTAAAACAAGTAACATCGCGTCCGTCATTGGCTGTTGCGCCGCAAAGCTTGTTATGACATCAAAATCCGAGTTTATCAGAAAGTCTTGATATTTTTTAACCTCTCCAGACATTCCAGAAACGAAATTTCCAGTAATATCAAACTCTTTTATCTTTACACCTTTTAAATCAGGGCTGTACCCGCTCGGAAGTTTTGTCGTTGCCACGGTAACACTGTGCCCGAGACCGACCAAATGCTCTGAAAGTTGCTTAACCACCTCATACATTCCGCCTCTCGCCGGATGATACTGTTTTACTGTGTGAAGTATTTTCATTTTGTTATTAAATTATCCAGCATCTCATTTAGAATTAAATTTCTTTCTTCTATTTCTGGTACATTCATACGGTTTGATGCGTTAAACAAATGAAGCCACCCGCCGATAAATTCAACCTGATCCGACTGGGCGGTTTTGTTTGTGGTTCTAATTGTTTTGTAATAATGCTCTGCAAATCTAATCCCGCTCATATCTATTTTAGAGTATACGTTTTCCCAGTTCATACCGCCCGTGTCCAGTGCCGTTTTGTTTATAAAACCTTTTTTAAAATTCATAGGTTCGTAGTTTTCTCCTAATTTGAAAAAAGCGAAACCTGCCCATAAATACCAAATGCCGTTCCTTTCTTGATGACATCCGTAAACAGGCTGTTTTTTAAGAAAATGAATTATAGATGTTTTCGATGTTGGAAAAATATCATGGTCAATAAAACCAAAATACATAAGACCTCTTTTTAGAATATAGTTCTTATGTACCCAGTTCATCGCTACGCCATGAGACATGGAGGTAGAATAAGGATTTTTTGGTAAACGAATATATTGTATATTTTCCTTTTTACATATACTCATAATCGCCTCGGATTTTTCTTTATCGTTCGAATTATCAGCAACCGTATAATGATACGGGTCAATAAGATATTTTCTTAAAAGCCGTATTTGATATGAAATTACATGCGGGTTGTTAAATGCAATAGTAATAAGATCAAGAGCTTCTTTCTCGGGCACCTTATTAAAAGTTGCGTTTAAAACCAATAGTGGTTTTCTCTCATAATATATTTTTTCACGAAGCCAATAAATCGGTTTAAATATTCTACTGTTTTTGCTAAACATATTATTATCTACAGTTTACCCGATATCTAAATTTAAATAAACGTTTTCATATTTTTGAGCAATTTCTTTCCATGTAAACTTTTTCAACCATGCGTCATATCCGTTTCGTGCCATGGAATTTAGCAACAGTTTGTTTCTGCTTTAGCGCGACTGTAGTTTTCCACTGTGTGAAGTATTTTCATTTTGTTATTAAAATTCAATGAGGATGATTTTTGTCACCAACCAGTCTCTTGTAATAATGATAAAACTTTTTGACCATATAATAAAGGAGAGGTGTTTTTTGTAGCCTGCTCACAACCCACCCTCTAATAAGCTTCGTATTTCTTTGTTTATAAATTGAGTTTAGTTTTAGAAACTCAATTTTGCTTAACTTTTCTTTAGCAATGTATGCTTTAAAAATTTTCTTATTAAGAGAAATTTTCTTTAGAGTATTTATTAAGCCCGAATTTCTTTCGGTGCCGTTAATTATGGCGATATCTTCGTGTGTCGGTTTGTAGTAACTACTTATATTATTAAGCACTATTTTCTTTCTAGTAATTTCTTGAATCTTTTTTGTTTTGGAAACCTGCCCGATAGATTGGCTGTGAACTCTAAATTTTAATAGGATTTTTGGAAGATTTACAATTTTGTATTTATCAGACATTTCTGAATACAGTTCATAATCTTCAGCATGCTCGTAATCTTTATTGTAACCGCCTAGTCTTTGAATAATTTCCTTCCTAAAAAAAATTGTACTGTGTATAAACGGATTACGAAAGAGGAGCTCAAATTTAATCAAGAAATATTCTGAGGGTAATCTTTTGTATCCTAAATGGTTGTTGTTTTCATCAATTATCTCTGCCCAGCCACCGACTAGAGCGACGCCCGTATTTCTCTCAAGGAAATCGTATTGTTCTTGAAGTCTGCTCGGTATACTTATATCATCTTGATCCATTCGGGCTATGTATTTTCCACGAGCCTCACCCAAGCCTCTGTTTAACGTAAAAATCAGCCCTTTATTTTTTTCATTTTTTATAAAACGAATTCTTTTATCAGTGTAACTTTCAATTATTCTATGGCTCTCATCTGTTGACCCGTCACTAATAACAAGTAGTTCAAAATCGCTGAAAGTTTGTTGCAAAATACTATCTATAGATTCCTTCAGATATTTTTCTCCATTATATACGGGTAGTAGGACTGATATTTTTGGGCGTGCAGTTTTCATAAAGAAATTAATGATTGTCTTTTAAACTTTCCCAGTATTTTTTTATACCCTCGTTCAAGCTGGTCAGCCGAAGGGAAGGTAGGTCATTTTTTAGTTTCGATATATCTAAAATATTTGTAGAGATATCCACTGTTCTTGATTTTTTATATATAACCTTACAATCATTAGCGGTTATTTTTTTCAGTGTTTTCAATATTTCATTTACCGTGCTACCTTTACCGCTTCCTATATTATAAACACCACCCCACTTATTGTTTTCAATAAGCATTAGCGTTGCCTTGCTTACGTCGTCAATACAAATATAATCTCTCACAACATTTCCGTCTCCCCATATTTCCATGGGTTCCCCACGGAGTATTTTGCCAATTACAACAGATATTAATCCAAGCTTCCCAAATATGTTTTGGTTTTTTCCATAAGGGTTGGAAACTCTCAAAATTATATAATCCAGACCATAAATCTGCGCACACATTTGTATGTAGTTTTCCAATGTCACTTTTAACCAGCCATAAAGAGTTATCGGTTTGGTAGGGGAATCCTCTTTATTTTTTTCTTCGCCGTTGGCTCCGTAAACCGCTCCTCCTGAAGAAAAGTAAACAATCTTGCTTACTTTATTTTTTATCATTATATCAACAAGCTTCATTGTGAAAACCAGCTCATTGTTTTGAATGAAACCGTCGAGCTGTGTAGAAGGAATTGCTGAGGATACTAAATGTATTACGGTATCTATTTTGTTTTCTCTAAATATTTGCTCTAAGATTTTAAAATTATTAAAATCATCCTTAATAATTTCTATCTTATCTATAAATGGTTCGATATTTTTCCAGTGTGCCTTTTCCCTATCAAATACAATGACTTTCTTGTCAGCATCAATTAAACGCTCTACCAAATTAGATCCTATAAAACCCGCTCCGCCAAGTACGAGTACCTTTTTCATGATTTTACAATAATTAATTTTAATCTCTTTAGTATTAAAAAGATGTTTTTAACCCATACTTTTAATCGCATCCAGTTGGAAATATAATACGAGGTTTTATAACCTAGTAATTTATTCGTTTCTCTCATTTGAGAGCACCCATTTAATTCAAAGATTTTTCGTAAAGGGATGGTCTTCCGCGCAACGGGTCTTATTTTAGTGTGAGTGATACTTCTTGGCTTTTGCTTGCCTTGAACGTCACCACTAACATTTGTGAAGTCGTTGTATTTTTTATATGAATCACTGTATGGAATATCGATATACATACAGATTTTTTTCATCTCGAGATCAGGATTTTTACAAAAATTTTCATATTTAAATATTTTAATATCATTTTTGATTAGTTCATCTATATATAGTGAATACTGTGTAAAAAAATCTTGCGTAAGAGGCATTCCGCGAGAGATCCATACATCAATAGAGTCGCGAACAAAAGCAAAAGTACGGAGTTTGTTTTGACCTTTTAATTTCTCAATAGACAATAATTTGTTCGGGGGTGTAAAATTATTGTATTCATGTGGTGTGAAATTAATAAATGACCAATCTCGTATTATTAACTTTTTATTATTTTTAATACATATATTAGATAGTTCCAAAGCGCTGTTTTCAAAAATATTATTTCTTAACTCGATGCCGTACCATTGTTTTGCTTGTTCCTGTATTGTATTTGGCGAGCTTTCTTTTTTTTCACCCCAGCCACCACCCAGTGGGTTAACTTCAGACATTATAACAACGTCAGGTAAGCTACCCAGACATCGGTTTAGAAGCGTTCCACCAGAGCGAGCAAAACATATCATTAAATTAATCATAGTAAATTACTCCTTATATAAATTTTTGTTAATTTTGATGAAATTTTATTTAAAAAAAACAAAAAAGGAATGCGTGACGGAATATCTGATTTATAACCACAGGCTCTAATTTCCTCAATGTTTTTAATATTGTGGCGTAACGTTATTGACCACAATCGCAATAAATATTTTTTAAGTTGTTTTTTTGGAATTAAGGTACTGATTTTATTGAATAAATAGTAATTTTCAAAAATCTCAATATTTTTGTTATCAGCACATTGATTTGTTATTTTATGGTCTGCATCAGCAACAGTACCGATAAGTGTGCGCGGAGAATATACAAAATTATGATTATCCGATAACATTCTAATGTAGAAATCTATGTCAACGAGCCATTTTAAGTTTTTGTCATAATTTTTGTTAGTATTTTTTTTATATATCGTAGTGCTTGGAGCGCCTATAAGGTTTCCAAAAAATAAACTCAAAGGGTCTCTTTTTAAGATATCTATTTGTTCTGAAGAAACTTTGTGTACCCTGTTTTTGGTACTGTCTTTTGAATAGTGTATAGCTGTTGCACTAAATGCAAAATCAGCGTCCGGATTTTGTTCAAGCATGTTTACATATTCTTGCAGGCTGTCTTTAAACATAAACTTATCATCATGATGTAATATCTTTATGTATTCTCCAGACGCACAGTTTACAGCAAGGTTCCAGTTTTCAGGACTGCCTTTTCTAGGTTTGTTTTTAAAATATTTTAGCTTATCTCCAAAATCGTATTTTTGTACGAGCTTTTGAACTAAATCATCTGGGGAATCATCTGTAATTATAATTTCATAATTTTGATAATCTTGCATCAAAACAGAATCAAGTGTCTTTTGTAGATACTTTGTTTGTACATATGTTGGGATACAAATAGATACTTTAGGTTTCATAAAAAAGATATTTTAAGAATTTCTTAAGAAATCTTAATTTAAGCCTCCTTAAGAATTTGTATTTTGATTTTATAGTATCAGGAGAATTTTGTTGAGTACAGTGAGAATCAAGCTGGTAATGTTTAAGGACGTCTGAAATATAGTAATTTTTTATATTATTTAATATGCAATATATTTTTACAGCTCTTTCAAATGAGTGTCCACAGTTTTTGTCATTCCTTATTAAAATTGAAATTGGGGTAAACCACTTTACGAAATTTCTAAGAGTCTCGCTACTCATACTGATATTGCTTGTTGATGGCCACGTGTTGTCCCCGGTATTTTTTATATAGGAATCTATAATTTGCTTAATATTAACTTGATAAACGTTATTAACGCCATCTATTAAAATATCAGCCCCTTTGTTTCCAGATAAGAAATAAGGACTACCCATTGAATGGGGTACATAACCAATAACCGCACGGGGGTTCTTTTTAAGTTTAGTAGAGGACTTCAAATAAAAATCCTTAGAAAGACTTATGTCATATTCGAGCAGAGTAACGAAAAGGGTTCTAATTAAATTATTTTTCACCAAGGAATACCAAGCTGTATATGCTACAAGATATTTATATTTCTCAATATTGTCAGGTAGATTTCTCGAGATAATGACATTATCCATACTTTTAATAAGAGAAATATCTCCAGCTCCGACAAATATATACCTAATCTTTGGAAACTGCGAAAAAAACCTATTTTTTTCAAAGGTTATAATTTTGTTTTGATCATGAACAATAACAAAGGTCTCGTGCATATTTTTATTGATTTAGTTTTTGTTTATCTATGATTTTTTTATATACTCTAAGGGTTTCTTCCGCTGTTTTACTCCATGTAAAATTTTTAACCCTGTTTAACCCTAATTTTATACGATTTGAATTTCTTCCCTCAAGTATTACTTGTGCTATTACTTTGGTCATATTTTCTGTATCTTTTGGGTCAAAATATAAAGCAGAATCTCCAGCAACTTCTGGTAGGGATGATGAATTTGATGTTGCAATAGGGGTTCCGCACGCCATTGCTTCTAGTAACGGTATACCAAACCCTTCATAAAGTGATGGAAATACAAAAGCCTTCGCACAATTATATAATGAAATTAATTCTCTATTGGAAACAAAACCAAAATTATGAATTTTATTTTCAATATTATTTGTTTTAAACAAATTAATTTCTTTTTCTGTAAACTTTCCACCACCTACAACTATGACATCTAAATTGAACTCATTTAAGTTATTGTATGATTTAATAAAGCCTAAAAAATTTTTATATTTATCTCTAGCACCCACGTATAATAAGTATGGTTTTATAATGTTTTTCTTATCTAAAAAATCTTCTTTTATTTTTTTATCTGTAATTTTTTTAAAATCATGACTAACTCCTAAATAAATTATAGAAATTCTATTTTCATTCACGTTGTAATAATCGATCAAATCTTTTTTTGTGTTTTCAGAGACGCAAATAATAGCATCTGCCGAATCGATGCACTTCTTTTTTTGTTTGACAAATTCCAAGCTTAATTTTGTATGAAAAAAAACAGGAAATTTTTCATAAATCATATCGTGCACGGTAAGAACCTGCGGAATTTTTAAGCTTTCATAGGTGGTAAAATAAGTTGAGTGAAAAACACCGGTAGTTAACTTCTCCCAATATCTATTTTTAAGGTAGTTATTTATTGGTTGAAACAAAGGTTTAAAAATACGGTTAGGGCGTGGAGGTGTTAACTGTCTTACTTTTTTAATAGTAATATTTTCTTCTTTTGGCAGTTCCCCGATCAGGTCTTTATCAATTAGAATATTTATTTTTGTATCAACCTCTATATTGTTTAATCTACTGAGGTACTCATTAAAATAACGAGAAATCCCGCCGGTTTTTTGTAGATTGTAAATTATGCCATCTATATAGATATTCATTTTAAATCTTTATTTAATTTTTTTCTACGAAATTACCAAACCAGTTTTCAGGAGGGTAGAATTCTTTAACCATATCAATTAATTCAAGCTCTTTTAATTTTTTTACAAAGCCCTGTCTTAAATTTTTATCGGAGTCTATTTTGGGAAGTATGTTTTTAGCATATTTTTTATCTAATTTTAAACCTGAAAAATTTGATATTATTTTTAACCATTTTTCAGGTTCAAGTACAATGTCTTCATAAAAAACAATCATCCCGTTTCCATTACTCGCTTGAACAAAAGCTTGGTAATTAAAATATGTCCAAACAGTAAGCATTTTAGACAGTTGATTTTTTTCGTTAATTGGTCTATTAAATTTATTCGCTATAAGTTTATAGTCAGAATCTCCAAAAAAAAAGTTTCCAACCTCTTTATTTTTTGGTAAGTATTTCATCAAAAAGTATTTTTTGCCAGTCTTACCAAAAAGACTTGTTACAAATCCATAGGTTTTTCTAAGCCGGTCTCTATTTCTTATTGGTGGTGTTAATGTTTGGCTTAACCAAACGTTAATAGGGTTACGGACTATGTGTACAAATTTACAATTGTAGTTGCTCGTAGCCTCTTTTAGAACGAGGTGACATCTGTTGGGTTGTAATACTACGTCTTTTTTGAAATTTTGGAAAAGATCAAAAAGAGGTCTAATCTCTTGGAGATTAGTAGGAATAATATCATCACCTGTTTTTTTTAATTTACTATGGACTAGTCTATATCTTTTTGAAACAGATTTAAAATTGCTTTCGTTATAGTCGCTCCATGGATAAAATTTATGTAGGGATGTTGCAGTTCCTTTTGTTATTTCGTTAAACAAATTTGGATGTAGCGGCTCATAAAAACAATCTGTTTTAGGATTGCTTTTTTTTAGTATCTTATACATCATCGTTGTCCCTGAACGGTAATAACCATTAAATATAAGTTTAATCATTTGATTATTAATTTTAATAAAATATGTTTCATAATAATTTATATTTAATTCTAATTCTATAAATAATACCTTTAAGTCGAGCGTACTGATTTTGAAACTTTATCTTGAGTATACTTTTTAGAATAACATCATTCTTTGTCTCATCAATATGATACAGAGACCGAATCATTTCAATACTTTTTTTATTTTCTTTATAAATTTTATCTGCCAAGAGCAATCTTTTTTTATGGTGCGGTTCATTGTGTTTAGTAGACCAGTCAGTCAGTTTATCTTGAAAAGAAAAATATTTCAAAATACTTTCATTTTGGCGTAAGGATTCTGTTCCTCGTGGATGCCATGGGTGTACTGTAAAGCAATTTGGTAGACAAACGCTTTGTGACCCCGTTGCTATTTCCAGTCGTTTATTAACATCCCCCCCCAATTTTGATAAACTGGTACTCCAAATTTTGTGCGGGTCATATCCTCCTATCTTATCCCAATATTCTTTGCGAGCAGATATCATAGGCCCTTTATTCCCTGCATTTTTTGGAACAGTAGAGTTCTTGTTAAGGCAGGTATTCAAGCACTTATGGAAATCATTACTTGCCTCGAACCATTTTTTATACGATTTTACACCAGCAGGATATTGAGCCATTTTCCTGTAGATATTTATTACAGCATCAGGGCTCCTCTCGTGGAAGTTTTGTAGCTTAATCAAAAAATCTCTTGGTAATAGTTGGTCTCCATCCATAACAGATATTATTTTACCTTTAGCGATACTAAGTCCGGCATTATTACATCTACCCCAATGGAAAGGAACTGTTCCGGGTTCGTCTAAATAAATAATCTTAATATTTAATTTATTTTTTACTTCTCTATATCGGTCTTCAAGAGAACTTAGTCCAAGACTGCGATTGTGTTTATTAGCCACTTTCTTACTCCGTTGTTCGATATAGATAAGCTCAAACTCTTCCTTGGGGTAGTCTTGAAGTAGTAGTCCGTCAATAATATGGAAAAAATTTCTATAACTACAATCCCAACTAATTATTGTGTGAGTCATGTCGTATCCTTTATTATTATTTTTCTATTTTTTCTAAAACGTAACTTACTGGAGGGTATACTCCCAAAATATCTTTTTTGGATATGGCAAACATATCCTCAATTCCTTCAGTTGATATCTCAAAGGGTAATAAATGTGTCTTATAAAAAACGTTATTTCCCAAAACTCCTATACCAGCGTTCAAATTATAATTACCGGGAGGCAAATAAGGGTTCTCAATAGTAATATGTAATTTATTTTTACCTACATCCATTTTGGGGATATCAACTTTGGCGGTCATTATTCTTACCAATTGGCTGTTTGTTATTTGTAGCCCGATCAAAATATTGTTTATTGGTTTGGCGGAAGTTAGAATTAACTCAAATTCTAACGGTTGATTATAAATAGATTTATTTCTATTGATAAGTTTAATATTTTCTATATAAAAATTATCAATATTTGTCTTGTAAGGTCCCACTCTTTTTGGTCCATTCTGTGATAGTTTTAAGTACCGTGCAATGACATCTTTGGTGTCGCCGATCATTTTAATTTCTCCAGCTTCAATAAGTATGCATCTTTTGCACAGGCTTTGTACGGCAGGGAGGTTGTGGCTGACAAAAAGGATGGTGCGCCCGTATTTTTTTGTTACCTCGTCCATTTTGCCGAGGCATTTTTTTTGAAATTCCGCATCGCCCACTGCAAGCACCTCATCGACCACTAAAATATCCGGTTCCATATGCGCGGCAACGGCAAAAGCAAGTCGTACAGACATTCCGGAGGAGTATCTCTTTACTTGCATGTCGAGGAATTTTCCGACTCCGGAAAACATCACGATGTCGTCAAACTTTTCCACGATTTCTTTTTTGGTCATGCCAAGTATCGCCCCGTTTAGGAAAATATTTTCTCTGCCTGTTAGCTCTGGGTGAAAGCCGGTGCCCACTTCCAGTAGGGAAGACATTGTGCCTTTGTATTCTATTGTGCCTTCTGTCGGCGGGGTTATTTTTGAAAGTATTTTTAGGAGGGTGGATTTTCCTGCACCGTTTGCCCCGATAATGCCAACGGCTTCGCCTTTGTTCACGGTGAAGCTTATGTTTTTTAGTGCCCAAAACTCCTCTCGCGTTTCTCTGCGAATTACTTTTTTGGTTTTGTCTTTTAGAAATTTAAAAGGGTGCTTGGCTGTCTCGGCGAGGATGTCTCTTAATGCAACATAGCCCCCCTGCTGGTGGGTTATATTATATTTTTTTGACATTCCTTTGATGGTTATAATCGGTTCCATATTGTTCTATGTAAATTATACGATATCCGCGAAGTATTTTTCAGTTTTTTTGAAAAAGGTTACACCTATTATAAGTAATATAGAGACGGCGATAAATGAAATTCCAAGAAGCTCCCAGTTTACAGGGGCGTTTCCGAAAAGCGATGCTCTCGCAGCTTTTATAACCCCCGTCATAGGGTTCATTGCCAAAAGCCACGAGTATTTTCCGACCATGCTCGCAGGATAAATAACAGGGGTTAGAAAGAGCATTGTTTGAATGAAATAAGGCAAGACGTATCGTACGTCGCGGTACTTCACATTTATAGAGGCAAGAAATAGCCCGCCTCCTATTGCTGCCATGAAGGTTATAATAAGGAGTAGCGGAAGTATCCATATTCCTGAAAGGTTTGGTACATAGCCATAGTAAATCATCATGCCGACCAGAATTATTGCGGATATGAAAAAGTCTACGAATTTTGTGATGACTCCGGATATGGGAAGTATAAGTCGAGGGAAATATACTTTTGTAATAATATTTGAGTTCGCTATTAGCGAACCGCTTGTTTGTGTGAGTGCTGATGAAAAGAATTGCCAAAATAGTAGCCCGGTATATACGAATATCGGATAGGGGATTCCGTCCGAGGGCATGTGTGCAAACTTTCCGAAAAAGACACTAAACACGACCATGGTTATAAATGGTTGGAATATAGCCCACAAAACACCTATGGCGGTTTGCTTGTAGCGAACCTTAAAGTCTTTCCATGTGAAAAAATATAGCAGTTCTTTGTATTGCCAGATTTCTTTTATGTCGTCTAGGCTGAGCGCCTTCTTTGGTTTAATGAGTGTTGTTTTTTGCATGGTCTATTTTTTACCACTTGTTTATTTTGTTTACGACGTGTTTCTTTAAGCCTGTGTACGATGCTACCGCACTCTTTTCAAGCTCTGGCGAGACGAGCCGTAAAATCTCTTTTCCAAGTATACGGTATTGACCGCCGACTTTGTTTGCGCGAATTAACCCTTTTTTAAGCATGCGTTTTATGGTGCTATTGCTTATTTTTAGTAGTTTCTGCGTCTCGTTCGTCGTATATACTGCGTTTGCTAGGATTTCTTCGTTCATAGTTTTAATTTACCTATACAGTGTATAAAAGTATCATGGGGTGTCAAGTGGTATCAGTGTATATTGTGTATCTTTAAATTTAAATTTCGTGATTATTTGGAAGACCAGAATAAAGAGTGCAAGTGTATATAGGGTGAAGTGATGTGTGGGCAATAGATACGTTAAGTGGATATTTACAGTGCGCGTTTGTGGGTGCTGTACGGTATACTATATTGTAGTTACGTATAACAGTAATTAATTTAAAAAAATTGTTTTTATGAAAAAATATATATATGGATTTGTTGCAGCGGCACTTACGCTCTCTATGGGAGGGGTTCCTGCCGTAGCAGTGCATGCGCAAGAAACAGACGTAAGTGAAAATGTTTCTGCGAGTGTTAGTACAGGAGGTGTATCAAGCACATCCACAACAGAGCGTGATGAGCATATGAAAGTTAATGCCTATGGGGCTCGTATGCAAGCGCGTATTAATTCTGAAAGGAAAGACGCTAGCAATCGTATGGAAAAAGCACGTGAGCTTATGCAAGAGAGGCGCGCGGGAAAAATGGAAAGAGAGCATGGAAATGAAAATGTATCTAGCTCGTCTCGTAGAGAAATAGGAGAAAAGATGCGCGAGCAAAATTCTCATCAAGGAGAAAAAGTGAGGAAACAAATTAGGCGCCGTTTAAGACATGCCGGGGAAATGTTTGAAAATCGTATCGAGATGGAAATCGAAGGCACAACAACACCGGCGCATTCGTTGGTAGAGCTGAGAAGGGCAATTCGCGCACGTCAAGTGAAGCTTCAGGCGCGTATAGCAAGTACATCACCGCGTTTCCAAAAGATTCTCGAGGGTGTCGCACCGATGCGCGTTGCTGTGCACGCACTTCTTGCATCGCGTGACTTGCTTGGTAAAGATATCGGGCAAAAGGTTTCAGATATCGCTCGCCAAGTAGATGGCTCTGTTGCTACTACGACAAACGTAGAAGCGCAAATACAGTCGCGTGGTTTTTGGAAGAACCTCTTCTTTGGTGGCGACACGAAAGCTGCAGATGTTATCAAACAACAGGTTGAACAAAACCAAGCGCGTATTCAATCTCTTACAAAGCTTGTTTCAGAAGCAAGTACGACAGGAGATGTTAAAAAGGCGCTCGGTGATCAAGTTCAGGCTATGAAAGATGAACAGGTTCGATTGCAGAAAGTTGCACAAAGACAGGCAGGCCTCTGGGGTATCTTTAGCTGGCGCTTCTAGTTCGTTTTAGAGCAAGTGTTCGTTAAAAACAAAACAACGCCGCGCGAAGCGCGGCGTTGTTTTGTGCTATAGTCTTTTACATCATGCGTGATAACAGCACTGTAAAAACAATCGCACGTTTTATTACCATTTGCGGGCTTTTCCTTGTTCCGTTTACTCCTGTTATCGTAGCAAACAGTTATTTCTTTCCGTTTATAACAGGGAAGGCATTCTTTTTCCGTATCGCGGTTGAAATAGCTTTTGCCGGCTGGGTTTTGTTGGCACTTGTAGATAAAAAATACAGACCGCGTAAAAGCCTGGTGTCTATAGTGCTCGTGGCTTTTGTCGCGTGGATGTTTGTGGCGGACACTTTTGCGATAAACTCCACTAAGGCGTTTTGGAGTAATTTTGAGCGTATGGAAGGGTGGGTCACTCTCGTGCATTTGCTGGCATTCTTTTTGGTTGCAAGTACTTTTTTGCGTGTGGAAAAGAAGTGGCGAGCATGGTGGTACACATCTATTGTTACAGCATCGTATGTTATTTCATACGGCTTCTTACAATTAGCAGGTGTAGCAAAAATCCATCAGGGAGGTGTGCGTCTCGATGCCTCTCTTGGAAACGCCGCATATCTTGCGGTTTTCATGTTGTTCCAATTTTTCGTTGCAGGCTGGCTGGCTTTTACCACTAAAAAGAAATGGTTACGATATGTTCTTTTTGTATTCATGGCACTTTCCGCATGGATACTTTTTGCAACAGCTACTCGCGGAACCATTCTGGGGCTTGCCGGAGGGTTGTTGCTCTCGGCTCTGCTTGCGCTTTTCACAATGGGGAAGCGCGCGCGCACTGTTGCAACGGGCGCGGTGATACTCATTGTTATGATTGCTGGCGGTTTTTTGCTCGCAAAAGATACTGGAGCTATTCGCCACGATCCGGTTTTGGGGCGTATCGCATCCATATCTCTTGCAGACGGTCAGACACGCTTCACTATTTGGAATATGGCATGGAAAGGTTTTCAGGAAAGACCGGTTGTTGGCTGGGGTCAGGAAGGTTTTAATTATGTGTTTAATAAATATTACAACCCTTCGCTATACGCACAGGAGCAATGGTTTGACCGCGCGCACAACGCTTTTATAGACTGGCTTGTTGCAGGTGGTTTGCCGGCGTTTCTTCTGTATCTTTCTCTTTTCTTTTCTGCAATATGGGTGCTTTGGAAGTCTCCTTTTTCGCGCGTAGAGCAGATAGCGTTCACGGCGCTTTTCGCAGGATATGCTTTTCATAATCTTTTCGTATTCGACAATATTGTTTCTTACATAGGTTTCTTTGCGGTGCTCGCGCTTATCGATGGGAAAGCTGGAAGCCCGATAAAGATGCTCGAGGAGGCTCCGGAGCTTACATCTGCCAGTGCCGGTCAAGTGGCGTTGCCTGTTGTGCTCGTGGCTTTTCTCAGCACAATGTTTTTTGTAAATGTACCTGGGATAAAAGCAAGCACAGGTCTTATAAATGCTTTAACTCCACACGGAAGTATTACCGCGAGTATTTCTGCATGGAAAGATGAGCTTGCGCACCCAGCGTTTGCAAAGCAAGAGGTACGCGAACAGTTACTTTCATTTTCAATGCGTGTCGTAGACTCGCCACGGGTTTCTATGGCGGACAAACAAAAAATTGCTACGTTGGCTATAAATGAAATGAAAAAAGAAGTGGCAGAATTGCCGGAAGATGCACGCATTCGTTTTGAGCTCGCAATAGGGTATGCAACTTTTGGAGATTATAAAAGAGCTCTTGTTCAAATAGAAAAAGCACGTGAACTTTCTCCGAATAAAGAAACCATAATACTTGAAGACGGCTTAATTCGCCTTAAAACAGGGGATACGAAAGGTGCTGCGAAGCTTCTTAAAAAAGCGTACGCGCTCGCCCCTCAGTTTAAAAGACTCGCAGTATATGGTGCCTCCGGAAATATACTCGCGGGTGACAAAGCCGAAGCAAATAAAATCTTACTGAAAACATTCGGTACTGTTTCAGTTGATAACCCGGCATTGATAGAGTCGTATATTGTAATGAAAGATTACGCCCCGTTGCTCACAATTTACAGTGCGCGCGTTGCCAAAAAAGGTAGCACTACCAGTGACGCTTTTCATCTTGCGCTTGTTGAAGCACTAGCGGGGCACACGCAAAAAGCAATCGCGCAAATACGTTCTGTAATTACGAAGTATCCTAAAACAACAAAAGAAGGAAATGCTCTCATCAAACGAATACAACAAGGAAAAATCTAATAACGGTAGTGAAACTTACATTGTACGAAAAGATGTACCGCTCGCACCGCTTACTACACTTCGTGTAGGAGGTAGCGCACGTTTTTTTATAGACGTACATTCAAATGAAGAAGTTATTTCAGCTCTTTCTTATGCGCGAAAGCGCGGTGTGGGTGTGGCTGTGCTTGGTCGTGGATCGAATCTTTTGGTACCAGACAAGGGTGTCGATGGGCTGGTAATACACCTTGCAATTCCGGGGGTTGAGCTTGTCGAAGAAGGTGACGAGACTCTTTTGGTAGCCGGTGCTGGTGTGGCATGGAACTCTGTTGTCGACACCGCCACCTCTGTAAATCTGTGGGGTGTAGAAAATCTTGCAGGGATACCCAGCTCTGTCGGTGCAGCGCCTGTACAAAATATCGGAGCTTACGGAGCGGAGCTAGCAAATGTTTTTGCGTGGGCGGAAGCGGTTGATAAAAAAACCGGAGAGATTGTTCGTATAAATAAAAGTGATGTGTCTTTTGGATACCGACAAAGTACATTCAAACAAGAAAGTAAGTGGGTTGTTGTTCGTGTTGCGCTACGTCTTTCAAAAATAGGTGAACCGAATTTTGCATACAAAGATTTGTCAGGTGTAAACGAGCGCGACACACCGCTTAAAACTCCGAAAGAAATTTCGCATGCTGTACGCAAAATACGCGCATCAAAAATGCCACCTGCAAATATCGGAAGCTCCGGTTCGTTTTTTAAAAACCCTGTACTTTCTACGGAGAAGTACGAAGCTCTTCGAGAGCGTTTCCCGGAGCTTCCGGGGTTTGAAACTTCAAAAGGAATTAAGGTGCCTCTTGCATGGGTGCTCGATAATGTGCTTGGTTTAAAAGGGCTTACGCTTGGTCGTGTGCGTCTCCACGAAAAACAGCCACTCGTTTTAACGACGCTTCCGGGAGCGACTTCCGCAGATGTCGATGCGTGTGTGCGTGAAGTTTTTGCGCGCGTAAAAGAAGCGACGGGTATCGAAGTGGAGCGCGAAACGGAAACTTTTTTTGCGAAGTAAGGTGCGAGGAACATTGTGCGAAATTTTTTTATAAAAAATTTCGCACAATGTTATCCACACATTACACATTGTTTGCATACACAAAAAAAATTCACGCGTAATAATACATATAGAACATTCGTGCATGATTTTTTACGCATGAGTGGGTCGACAATATTAGTCAAACTTTTCAAACGACTATGACACCAAAAAAACGCACAGCAAAAAAAGTAGCGCGCAAGACTGTAAAGAAAACAGCACGCAAGGTCGTACGCAAAGTTACGCGTAAACCGGCACGCAAGGTTGCAAAGAAAGCTACGCGTAAAGTTGCAAAAAGAACAGTGCGTAAGACAACACGCAAACCGGCAAAAAAAGTAGCGCGCAAGACAGTAAAGAAGACCACGCGTAAGGTTGCAAAGAAACCGGTACGCAAAGCAGTACGCAAAACAGCAAAAAAGCCAGCGCGTCGTCGCACCACTAGGCGCAGATAAATTGACGAATCAAAGAAAACCTCCCATCAGGGAGGTTTTTGCGTTATAATGGCACTTTATGAGTATTTTAGATAAATTTTTTGCCCGTAATCAGTCCAAGTCTTTTTTACGATCTGCACAGCCTGTAGTGGAAAGAGCGTCAGAACTAGAAAAGGAAATAAAAGCGCTTTCGCAAGAAGATCTTAAAAAGCGTCTTTTAGAAGTAAAGAAAAGGACAAAAGGTCAGGTTAAAGACAACGACGATGTTGCAGAAGTTTTTGCTATTGTTCGCGAGTCTGCTAGAAGAACCCTTGGCGAGCGTCATTATGACGTACAGCTTATTGGTGGTTTCGCACTCACACGCAATCGTATAGCAGAGATGCGTACTGGTGAAGGAAAGACGCTTGTTGCTACATTGCCTGTTGTTCTGCACTCTCTCGCAGGAAAGGGCGTACATGTTGTAACAGTGAACGACTACCTCGCGCGTCGCGACGGTGCTTGGATGGGACAGGTCTATTACTATCTGGGTTTGTCGCTCGGAGTTGTAACCGCATCGGGTTCGTATATCTATGACCCAACTCACACTACAAAAGAGGAAGACTCTGCAAGGGACGAAACAGGAGCCTTTCGTGTTTTTTATGATTTTCTTCGACCGGTAACAAAACAAGAAGCGTATTTGGCAGATATAACATACGCGACAAACAATGAACTTGGTTTCGACTATCTGCGTGACAACACGGCGTATGATCGCTCACAAATCGCACAGCGCGGGCATTATTTCGCTCTTGTCGATGAGATTGATTCTATTCTTATAGATGAAGCACGTACTCCTCTTATTATTTCCGGACCAGCAGAAGATAGTGGGGAGCTTTACAAACAGTTTGCAATACTTGCACAGTCGTTTATTCCGGAAAAAGACTACACAGTAGATGAAAAGCTCAAGGCTATTCAGATAACCGATGATGGTATTACAAAAGCCGAGAAAGCCCTCGGTATTGAAAATCTTTATACGGAAGGAGGTGTTAAATACGCGCATCATCTAGAGACGTCTGTACGTGCGAAAGCTCTGTTTAGCAAAGATAAAGAGTATGTTATAAAAGACGGCGAGGTTGTCATTGTCGATGAGTTTACAGGAAGACTGCAACCGGGGCGCAGATGGTCAGAGGGTCTGCATCAAGCGATTGAAGCGAAAGAAGGTGTCGATGTGCAAAAAGAAACTCGCACTTATGCAAGTGTTACATTCCAGAATTATTTCCGTATGTACGAGAAGTTGTCAGGCATGACAGGTACAGCGCTTTCTTCAGAAGAAGAGTTTTATACCGTATATGCTTTGGATGTGGTGGCTATACCTACAAACCGTCCCATTAAAAGAAAAGATCATAATGACCAGATATTTCAAACGGCATTGGGGAAGTATCGCGCTGTTGCTAAGCAGGTCGCGCTATATCACAAGAAAGGACAGCCGGTTCTCGTAGGTACCGTCTCTATCGAAGACAACGAGATTATAAGCCGACATCTTACGGAAGAGGGAGTACCGCATGAAGTTCTAAACGCAAAAAACCACGAACGTGAAGGAGAGATTATCGCGCAAGCTGGAAGAAAAGGCAGGGTAACTGTTGCTACAAACATGGCTGGTCGCGGTGTCGATATTAAGCTCGGAGGATCGCCGGCAGACAAAGCAGAGGGTGACGAAATAATTGCCCTCGGAGGGCTTGTTGTCATAGGTACGGAGCGACACGAAGCGCGCCGTATAGACAACCAGTTGCGAGGGCGTTCTGGACGTCAAGGAGATCCGGGAGAAACGCGTTTCTACGTCTCGCTTGAAGATAAACTGATGCGTGTCTTTGCGTCAGATGCTATTAAAAAAGTAATGAGTACACTGAAAATTCCAGAGAACGAGCCTATCGAGAGTGCCATGATTACAAAGTCACTTGAGAGCGCACAGGAGCGTATTGAAGGTTTCAATTTTGATTCACGTAAGCAGATACTCGCTTATGACGATGTCTTAAACACACAGCGCCTTGCCGTGTACGAGCACAGGCATATCGCGCTCTTCGGTACAGAAGATGAAGTGCTGAAAGTAATGCGCGAGATGACAGAGAGCTCTGCAGAAGCGCAAACTGCTTTTGATGCAAAGTTTAACGAGTTCGGCAAAGAGGTTTTTGTTTTGTTGTTGCGTAGGTTGCTTTTGCAAGTCATTGATGTCTTTTGGCTAGAGCAATTGGAGATGATGGAGTACTTGCGTCAGTCGGTGTCGCTCCGTGCGTATGGTCAGCGCGATCCTCTTATCGAATATCGTCGAGAAGGAATAATTCGTTTTAAGAAAATGGAAGAAGACATAGAACGAACAGTACGAGAGTCTCTGCCAAGAATTGTGCTTTCTGATACCGATAGAATACGTGCCGAGGAAGAAAAAACACGTCAAAATCTCGTAGCAGTTTCATCCGGCGATGGAAGTGAAGAGGGTGCTAAATCGGAACCTATTGTTAACGACAACCTTTTTGGGCGTAATGATCACGTAACCATTCGCAAAGGAGATGAGACTCGAACACTCAAGTATAAAAAAGCCGAACCGCTCCTTGCAGACGGGTGGGGAATTGTAGAGCCTGAATAAAAAACTTTTCATTTTGGTTGTGTTGGAACACAATACAAAAACCAAGATAGTATGTCTCTCATAAACTCGGATAATACAAACGAAACAAAAAAAGTACGATACAGACTCTAGCTCGGTAGAATTAGAGTCTTTTTTGTAAAGATATGGTAAGGTGCTGGCAATGGCACTTATTGATTCAATTACATTAGAGGCGACAGCTGGTCGTGGCGGAGGTGGTGTGGTGCGCTGGATACGTGAGAAAGGTCGTCCGCGCGGAGGCCCTTGTGGAGGCGACGGTGGGCGTGGAGGCGACGTGATAATCGAAGGCGTACGCGATGTTTCTGCACTTACGGTATATAGATATACAAAAAAAGTTTTTGCTGAGGATGGGCAAGGAGGAGGGTATAACAATAAACATGGAGCGAATGGAAAGACGCTAACATTAAAAGTTCCTATTGGCACAGTCGTGCATATCCCAGAGTTTGAAAAGACCGTTGAGATTGTAAAAGAAGGCGAGCAAATAAAGTTGTTATCCGGAGGCTACGGAGGCTACGGAAACGCTCATTTCAAGAGTTCGACAAACCAAAACCCTTTTGAGGTTACAAAAGGCAAGGGAGGTGAAAAGGGGACTCTAGAGATTAATCTTAAACTTATTGCAGATGCTGGTCTTATAGGGCTACCGAGTGCCGGAAAGTCCTCATTGCTTAACGCACTAACACACGCTCGTGCAAAAGTCGGAGCATATCCGTTTACAACACTCGAGCCGAACCTCGGAGATTTTTATGGGCGCATACTCGCGGACATCCCCGGGCTTATAGAAGGAGCTTCCTCCGGAAAAGGGCTAGGATCGCGCTTTCTTAAGCACATAGAGAGGACTGGAATACTTATACATCTCGTCTCGGTGGAACAAGATGACCCAATTGAAAGCTATAAATACATAAGAAAAGAGCTGGAGCTGTTTGGTAGAGGGCTTTCTGAGAAAAAAGAAATAATCGTTCTTTCAAAAGTTGATCTTACCGATACAGCAACAATTGAGACACTAACGAACCGAATTAAAGAAGAATCCTCCTCAGAGGTTCTTGCTGTCTCCATATACAATGATGAAATTTTGAAAAAGTTCTCTGACGATTTGGCACAAATTTTTTCTACAATGTAGTTCGCTCACAGTGCTTCAATGTGTGTAAAGTATAGGCACTTAGACTGTGTGTGTGCTATCGTGGCGAATATGGAAACAGAATACACGCCGACGATAGGGCTTGAAATACATGCGGAGCTGGCAACCAAAACAAAAATGTTTTGTTCTTGCGCTAATGCTCCAGACGAAACAAGACCAAATGCACATGTGTGCCCGATCTGTATGGCGCATCCGGGGACACTCCCGACCATTAACAGAGAAGCTGTTAAGCATGTTTTGCGTGTAGGTGTCGCTTTAGGTGGAAAACTGGCAACAGATTACAGTGAGTTCGACAGAAAGAGCTATTTTTATCCGGATATTCCGAAAGGTTATCAAATTAGCCAGTACGAATACCCACTTGTTTCTGGTGGTGAATTGGCAGGCGTAGAGATTACTCGTGTACATCTTGAAGAAGATACTGCCAGATCGTCACATACAAACGGCGAAAGCCTTGTTGATTTTAATAGAGCAGGAGTGCCTCTTATGGAGCTTGTAACAGAGCCTGTAATACATGATGTTGCTACTGTTGGGCGTTTTGCGAGAGAATTACAGCGTGTTTTACGCGCTCTCGGTGCGTCTAAAGCAAATCTTGAGAAGGGTGAGATGCGTGTCGAAGCAAATATCTCGGTATCAAAAGACGATACTCTCGGTACAAAGGTTGAGGTAAAAAACCTAAATTCATTTCGTTCTGCGGAGCGCGCAGTGTCTTTTGAAATTGCTCGTCAGATAGAGGCTCTTAAAAAAGGTGAAAAACTCTTCCAAGAGACTCGCGGTTGGGAAGAAAGTACACAAAAAACATTTCAACAGCGTCTAAAAGAAGGAAGTGCAGACTATAGGTATTTTCCAGAGCCGGATTTACCGAAGCTTGTACTTAAAGAAATAAAAGACTTCACACAAGAAGCTGTTGCTTTAACAATACCAGAGCTACCTGCGCAACGCAGAGAGAGATACAAACAAGCGTATCAGCTTAGTGATGATGCTATAGAATATATTATCGATACGGCAGACCGCTCTGCTTTTTTTGAGAACGTGGCGAAATCTCTCGATGGTGATGTGGGGCTTATATCAACGGCAACAAACTATCTTGTATCAGATCTTGCCGGTTGGTATGCAAAAAACGGTGGTAAAGAATACGAAAACATACAACCAGCATCATTTGCAAAACTTATTCGTATGCTAGATTCAGGAAACCTCTCTTCGCGAGGAGCTAAAGATATCTTGGCTTTAATGGCGGAAAAAGGTTCCAATCCGGAGGATATTGCAAAAGAACACGGGTTGTTACAGACACAGGACCGTGAAGCTCTCGCACAGATTGTCAGCGCTGTTCTTGAGGAGCATGCTGGTGTTGCAGAAGAGTTTCGTTCCGGCAAAGAATCGGTGTTGCAATTTCTTATAGGGCAGTGCATGAAAGTGTCAAAAGGCTCCGGTAATCCCGCTGTCTTTAAAGAGCTTTTACTCGGGATACTTACGCATTAAACGTACTGTTTATTTGGCGGAGAAATAGAAATGCACAGGAGCCATGTTCCAAACGAGACGAGTATTGTATATACTATAAGTATATGGATGAACTCACTCTAGATGGCAAAAAGTATCTTTCTTCAAAAGGTGCTGCAAAAATAACCGGTTACGCAAAGGACTACGTAGGGCAGTTGTGCAGAGAAGGGCGAGTGACGGCACGTCTCGTTGGGAGAAGTTGGTATGTGTTGGAAGATTCTATCCGCGCGCATCGTTTTGGTGGCGAAAAAACTTCTGATTCGGAAACAAGTACGAAACAAGATAAAAATACAAAGAAAAAAGAGTCATATAGTGAACACATCAAATACACCCACGAGGACGTAGCGCCAATAAAGCTTATTAAGTTAAATAAAAAGTCCACAGCATCAAAGCAGGTTCAACAACAAGAGCAAGAATTTCCATTAAATAATGGAAGCGCTACTTTGAAAAAAAGCCATAATAGCTGTGATGTCGATAAAGAATTCGATACTGATGTTTCTGAAAAACATATGGAAATCCCTCACAACGAGTCTTGTCATGAACCTGATAACACTATATCGGATATAGACATATCACTTATCGATGATTCTTTGGAAACAACTAAAAGTATTGAAGCTTTACAAAAATGGAATGCTGAAATAAGTAAAAAATACGGAACCAAGTCTTCAGAAAACAATGTTTCGCAGGGCGGTAATAAGAACGGTGAATCTATAGATACAGATGATAATGTATATTTTGAAGCTTCGGAGAATAAAAACTTTTTTGCGCAGGTTGTAAATATCGTCACTATTTTCATTGCATCGGTTGTTGTTTTGGTAACCATTATAAGTTTCGGAGCGCTTTCAAAGACCTCCATAGGAACTAATGGAATAATAAGTTACTTTTCCGGAACAACAACATACATAGCAAAATGAGCTCGGTACTTACAAACGTGTAGATTTTAGATATCCCGAGAGTTTTTAACGTAGGCATTGAACGAGGTATAGTTTTGTTTTTTTTGAGTAAATAATATTTTGCTTAGTTTTCTTTATCCACATTAAACAGGGGGTGGTGGCTATATATTTTTATTAAAAAACAGTAAGATGATTATATATCTCACATTTACTCCATGAATTTACCCTCTTTACAATTATCAGCAAGTGAAGCCTCTGCACGTACAAAATATAGTACGAGCTATGTCGCGAACCTTTGTCGAACAGGGAAGGTTCGTGGGGAGCGCATAGGAAACAAATGGTTTATTGATGAAGTGTCACTAAACGATTTTGTTGAAAGAAATACTTTGCAAAAAAAAGAACGAGCAACAGAGCTTGCAAAAATTCGCGAGGAAGAATATAAAAAGGCACAAAAAGATACACAATGTATTCCGGAATATAAATCCGTGGGGCTTTTAATAGACAAAAAGCACAAACAAAACGAAGCTATAGAAAAACCGCAAAAAGCTATTTTCCTAAACTTTTTATTACAAGATTCTACACAGGAAAATATCACACCTATCCATAACGCATTTATTGGTGGAGCTACACTCGCTCTCGCTTTTGTTTGTATGTTTTCTGCGTACGGAGCAGTTACCCATATTTTTTCACAACGACCGTATTCGCGAGCGACATCTTTTACTGCATCAGTACACATCGGTAATAGTCTTGCGCGAACAGATGGTATTTCTTTGTCACCAAATGTACTTAAAGGTTCTTTGTATAGCTATGTGCGTGTCGGGGAGATTACATATAGCGCTATACAAAGCACTCTCCATGGGTACAGCAGGACTGTTTTAGTGAGCGGTAAGATTGTGCGCAGTACCAGTATCTATACACGAGACACTTTTCCCAAAGTGGCAATTTCTGTTGGAGAAGCGGTGCAAAATATTACACGTTCTTCGATAGCAGGATACACGAATATGATATATGCGTTTGTTGATGGCTCTCCTCGTGTTGCAGATACCGTGGGAGATACTGTTTTTGCAGTCGGTCATTCTGTGATGAGTCTTACAAACAAAAGTGTCGTAGCAACAGCGATAATGTACAAAAACTTCAATGCTTTTTCACAAGAATTACGAGCAAAACAACAAGCTAAAAACATGCGTACTTCTGGTTTAAAAAACAGTGCGCAAACAAGTAAAATAAAAATTAATCCGTTTGCGCATCTCGGAGAGCAATAGTTATGAGCTTTTCTAAAACAAAAAAAGTTTTTTTAAAAGGAATAATATTTATAGTAGTGACTGTTTTTGGAATTACTATTATTCCTATTGCGCATGCCCAGTTTTTTAAAACTGCCAATGAAAGTACTTTTGCACAAACTTACATTGTCTCGGGCAAGCCCCCTATTTCAGGAGATATTATTTCTTTTAACAAAACAAAACAAACATTTAATATTACAAACATAACAAGCGATAAAAATATGTTTGGTGTAGTTGTAAATGATCCTGTAGTTGTTTTTCGTTCTGCAAACGGTGGTGTACCTGTTGTTCGTTCGGGGGAGGTTGTTGTAAATGTAACTACTCTAGGCGGAGTCATACATGCCGGAGATTTTATAACTTCGTCTCCAATCCCCGGTAAGGGGCAGAAAGCAAATGATACCGACATTTATATTGTAGGGACGGCACTACAACCTTTTACAGGTATTGCAACAAGTACACGCATAGTAAGTACCTCAACCGCGAATGTTGTTTACACAGGGTCAATACACGTGCTTCTTTCTGTGGGTCCGCACAGCAGAAACGCAACAGCAAGTACAACACCTCTCGTGTCAAAACCTGTTTCAGCAGGAACTGCAACAAATCAGAAAAACGGTGTTGGTAATGGTACTGGAAATAATAAAGACAGTTTGCCGATACCTGTGTTTGTTAAATACATAATTGCAGCGACAATTGCGATAGGGTCGGTTATTGTAGCGTTTAAAAACTTCGGTTCAAACATAAAAAACAGTGTTGTTTCCGTTGGGCGTAACCCTTTGGCAAAGTCATCGATTCAATCTATCGTGGTTCTTGATACTATACTTATAATTTTGGTAAGTATGGCTGGGCTTTTTGTTGGGTTTATGGTGTTCTTTTTACCCGTATAATGTAACTTGATATGAATTTTACAAACATAATCACCACTGTTTTTTCTTCCCCTATAAGTGCGGTTATTTTGGGCGTCCTTATTCTTATACTTCTGACACTCGTTGTTTTTGTAGCAGTCATTATCCAATTTGAAGCGCGTTTTCGAAGTCTGATATCTCCCGAGTATTACCGAATAACAAACGTAGCGGAGCGCAAAGCGGAAAAAATATTGGAAGAAGCGCGCGAACAAAGTAAGGCTGTTCGCACGCGTTCTGGAGATATTTCTGAAATTCTTAAGAAAGAAGATGAAGCAGTTTTGGACGCACAAAAGAAGCAGTTGCAAGAGTCTACAGACCACGCGAAAGATTTGTTGACAAAGCATGTCACTACTCTTACACAGGCTCTTGAGGCTGTTTCTGTAGGGTTTAAGGAGCATACGGAAGGCATGCGCACCACTCTTGAAGCGCAAGAAGAGGAGCTTAAGAAGCTTATGGGTGACGAAAGAGAAAATATGAAGAAGTTCTTTTCCAAAATGGAAGAAGACACAAAAAATGAATACGGAGCGCTTATCGAAGACACAAAAAAGATTATGTCTGAAGAGCTTGAAAAAGACATACAAGAAACAAGGAAAGCTCTCGAGATATATCGTACACAAAGACTAGAAGCCCTTAACTCGGAGATTGTCTCTCTTGTTGAAGACACCGCTCGCATCGCACTAAATAAAATCATTTCTCTTGAAGACCATAAAGATTTAGTAATTAAAGCCTTAAAAGAAGCGAAACAGAAAGGTGTTTTTTCTATGTAGACTATGATAAAAGACCTGCTTACAGAAATTACAACACAGGTATACAGTCGCTCTGATGTGGCGTACAGAATTGGAGTCTTAAAAGAGTTTTTCGAATTTGTGTTTTTTACAGCGCACGCCACAAATGTAAACCAAGACGTGATTAAATCGTTTTCGCAAAAAGACGAGAGACCGCATACCGATATTGTATTTCTAGAAAGCCTTTCAGCAAGTTTTTTTGAAGAGTTTTCATCAGAATCTTTTCATCAAAAATTAAACAGTATTTCAGATGAAGTAGATAACCTGCCGACGTTATCGATAGTTGTTCCTATTGTCTTAGGTCCAAAACAGATAGAATCGATAGGGAAATGGGCGCGTCTGGAGGTTTCTCCAGACGTCCTCCTTGATGTTGATATTGACCAATCAATTTCAGTAGGGTGCCAAATAGTTTGGCATAGTAAATTGCACGAATTTGGTTTCGAATACTATCTTGAAGAGCATCGTTTGGAGTTGGAAAATAAAATAAGACAAACAATGCCAACGTTTCCACTACATCAAAGCAAAATATGAATAACTTAACAAAAAAAAGCGCATTTAATGATGGAGAAACCGGTTTTGTAGTACAAGCAAAAGGGTATTTACTTACTCTTGAAGGACTTCCCTCAGCGCGCGTTAATAATATTATCTGCAATACCAGGGGGCAACGCGCGATAATAACTGCTCTTTTGGAAGACAGAGTTGAAGCACTCTTGCTTGATCGCGGAAACCCTAAGTCTGGTGACCGGTTTGTACAGTATGCTGATGGTGTGCGTTATATGTTTGGGGAAGAACTGTTTGGGCGTACGATGAATGTCCTTGGAGAGCCTATCGACGGACTAGGAGCTTTTTCTAAGGGTGAGACACCTCTCAGCCTTGAAGGATCTGCTCCATCTATGAGTGCCCGTAAACAAATGACAGAGCAACTTTTTACCGGAATGCCCGCTGTTGATATACTTGTGCCTATCGCAAAAGGACAGCGCCAACTTATTACCGGTCCTATTTCAAGCGGAATTACTGTATTTTTGGAAGGGCTAATCTCTAACCAAGTAAACACAGATGTTGTATGTATCTATACTTTTATAGGGCGTCCAGTTGCGTATATTGAAGGAGCCATAGAGCGTATTTTTAGTGAGAAAGGTAATAAAAACACCATTATTCTCGCAACATTTTCAGATGAGCCTGCTCCGATGATTTATCTTGCACCGACTGTAGCTCTTGAGCTCGCAGAGTCTTTTTCTTGGGAGGGGAAGGATGTTCTTCTTGTTCTTGATGACCTTGGTAACCACGCAAAATATTTACGAGAAATAGCACTTATGTCCGGTCAAGTACCTGGACGCGAGTCGTATCCGGGCGATATGTTCTATCAACAGGCGCATTTATTGGAGCGTGGCGGGCGTTTTAACAAAAGTGTTGGTTCTGGAAGCATTACGATTTTGCCGGTGCTTGAAACAAACATAGAAGACATATCAAGCCTTATTTCAACAAATCTAGTTTCAGCAACAGATGGGCATCTTTTCTTTTCACCGCTCTTGAACTCGGAAGGACATTTTCCAGCAGTTATTCCGGAAGAGTCTGTGACTCGTGTCGGGCGCAAAACACAGAGTAAGCTGGCGAAGCAACTATCTATTCGGATACAAACACTTATTGCAGAGTATGAAAGGCAACGTAAATATCTTGAGTTTGGAACACAGTTATCTGAAAATACTCGCCGAACTATAAACAGGGGGGAAACAATGCTTGTTTTCCTTGACCAAGAGCCTATGAGCGAAATGTTCCTTGAAGTACAGATTGTGTTGCTTTCTCTTGTTTTTACAAAGCTCTTTGATGGTAAAGATGTATCATTTGCGCGCAATAATCGCGATGCTCTTATCGAAATAATGCATAATCCGGGGACAAACAAGGAGATTGAGGCTGTTGTAAACAGCGCGCGCCGGGGGACGATATCAATCGAACAGTTTTTGCGAAAACTTGCGGTAGCTGTGCCTTATTTTGAAAATATATGTCAACAGCTGTAGGAAACAAAAAAAGTGAACTGGAAGACCTGAAGACAATCCGTTTTGTTGTTTCGGCTCTTTTTGATATAAGTGTTGAAAAACTTGGTCATTTGCGCGCGGAATTTCAAAAAAATCAAAGATTTTATATCGATATAAGTAGTTTGTATTCGGACATTAAAAGATCAGCGCGCTCTCGGGGCGATCTTCCAAAAAAAACAACAAACGTAGTGCGTAGGGTGTTTGTAGCACTAACTTCGAATACACGATTTTACGGTTCAATTAATGCAGACGTTATGAGGTCTTTTATTAAACAGTCCCGTTCCGCTAAAGATACAGACACTCTTGTGATAGGAAACACAGGGAAGTCTTTTCTTGAGGATATGTCTGATAAATTACCAAATATTAAAACTTTTTCTTTTGTCGAAGACCGCCCAACAAAAGCAGAAATACATAAGTTTCTTAATCAGATTGAAGCATACGATGAAGTGCATGTGTTTTACCCATCGTTTGTAAGTATTTTTGCACAAAAAATAGAGCAAACTGACATTACACACACCGCAAGTGAGGTAGAATCTGAAGAGACCGAGCTTGTCGAGTACATTTTCGAACCTGAGCTTTCGCAGGTACTTGGTTTTTTTGAAACTAGAATTCGTTACTTGCTTTTTGGTCGTGTGGTTTTGGAATCAGAGCTTGCACGCACGGCGGCACGTTTGTTTTCAATCAATCGTTCGCAAGATCGTGCTGACAAACAGATTAAACGTATTCGTCGAGATATACAAAAAAACATTGATACCTTTAATGATTTGCGACTTCTTGAGTCGTTTGCAGCAATTTCAAAATGGAAAAAATAACTAAACAATTCGTTGGTCGAGTATATGGAGTACGAGGACAAATTGTTCTTGTGCATTGCGAGAGCGACTACAGGCCGGAGCTTTTGGAAGTGCTAAATGCAGAAAAAGACTCTAAGGTAATACTCGAAGTTCATTCATATTATAGGAGAGATTTAATACATTGTTTATTATTGTCTTCAAAAGAAGATGTTTATAGAGGTATGCGTATTGTTGGTAGCGGTACGGCGCTTTCTATTCCTGTCGGAGAGTGTGTTCTTGGAAGGGCTTTTAATTTATACGGATTACCTGTGGACGGGGGTATTTTATTGGGAGAAAAAGAAAGGAGACCTATCAATCCTCCTGTGCGCGCTATAACCATACATAGAAACAAAAAAAAGATACTACTTGAAACAGGCATTAAGATTTTGGATTTCTTTACGCCTCTGGTAGAGGGCGGGCGTCTTGCACTTGTCGGCGGGGCTGGTGTCGGCAAAACTGCATTAATGACTGAAATCATTAGGAATCTCAATAATACACACCCCGGAGTGACTCTTTTTGCAGGCATCGGTGAGCGTATTCGAGAAGGTCACGAGCTTTGGCGGTCACTTCAAGAAACAGGGGCTCTACTAAAGACAGCGCTTATTGTTGGGCATATCAATGAAAATGCCGCTGTTCGATTTAAAATCGCCGCCGCCGCCGCTACATTGGCGGAATATTTTAGAGACGAAGAGCAAACGGATGTTTTGTTCTTTGTAGATAACATCTTTCGCTTCGTTCAGGCAGGGAACGAGCTTTCAACTCTTCTTGAAGAGATACCGTCAGAGTTTGGTTATCAGTCTACTTTGCAAACGCAAATTGCTGAGTTCGAAAATCGTCTCTCGAGCGGTAAATCGGCATCGATAAGCTCTATTCAAACAGTATATGTTCCGGGAGACCAGCTAACAGACCCGTCTGTTGCCGCCGCGTTGCCGTATTTTGAGGCTGTTGTTGTGCTTTCGCGACCAATGAGCCAGGAGGGTCGGTATCCGGCTGTAGATTTCTTAACTTCGAAGTCGGCGGTGCTCGACAGATCGTTGATAACAGACAGACATTTCAAAGCCCTGACGTCTGCTATAGAAACATTAAATCAATACGAGAGACTTGAGCGTATTGTCGCTGTTATCGGCAAGGAAGAGCTTTCTGCTCAAGACAAACTTACATATGAGCGCGCTCAGCGTCTTAGAAACTATATGACGCAACCTTTCTTTACTATGGAGGAACAGACGGGGCGTGAAGGAGTGTTTGTCTCGAGAGATGCTGTTATAGAGGATGTTGAGGGGATACTTTCTGGTGAATTTGATGCTATAGCTCCGGAAAAGTTTTCATATATCGGTGTTGCAAAAGGTGTTATAAAAGAAGAGATATGAAAAAAATACCAGATACGGTTAATGTCACGATAAACTCTCCGGACGAGGTTTTGTGGCAGGGGAAAGCGAACAGCGTATCTTCTGAAAACAGTATAGGTTTGTTTGATATTCTTCCGGGGCATTCAAACTTTGTGACTCTTGTGAAAGATAAGCCAATTATAATTCGCATGTTTGATAAGGAAAAAACTTTTTCATACAAAAATTCAGTAATAGCAGTTCATGGAGAAGAAGTGAAAATTTACGTAGATATTTAATGTAAAACAATACCTTGCCGAGACGAGATACTTTTTAAACTAGCGTTATTATTAACTTAAAATAAAAAAATCGGGTAACTCAATAATTATAAAAAAACAAATAAACCGGAGTAATTGGTAATGTATATGTCAGGCACAACCTAAGTATTACGGCGCTGGCTTCTATCCATAAAGGATTGTTTGTCTAAGACAGAAAGATCTTTGCAATGGCTAAAAATAACGGTGTTAATAGCTACTCGAGGGCTTTCTGTGAGCGTACTTGTTTTGTGATTTTTTGTACTAACAGTGTAGATACTCTGCCAGAGAAAATTATTTTAATTTATTGTTTTGGCGGGCAACACGCATGTAAACAGGTCTTTATCCACACGTTTATTTTTTTATGTAAACGGACAAAGAAAGTCTGTTAAAATATAACTAATCCGT
>CAZYRK010000004.1:0-3686 GCA_964650475.1 uncultured Candidatus Saccharibacteria bacterium | reverse complement strand
TTTATTTTTTTATGTAAACGGACAAAGAAAGTCTGTTAAAATATAACTAATCCGTTGAAACGTACTCTAATGAATAAGAACCAAACAACATATCTTGAAGATAATCTCGTCTCTGCAAAAGAAATTGCCAAGTCTTTTGGATACACTGGTGACTATGTTGCAAGGTTATGTCGTTTTGGGAAAGTGTCCGGGAAGAAAATCGGAAATGTTTGGTATGTCGATAAAGCTTCACTTGAGAGTTTTGTGGCACAACAAAAAGAGAAACATTTGGAAAGGAAAGGCGATCTCTCTTCACGACGTAAAAAAGAGTATCAGGAAGGAATAGAAACTCCGAGTGTCACATCAAATGTTTTGTCGACAGGCAATGAAAAAACAATAATTAAAAAACCTGATAGGTTTTATCCAACACAATTTGCACAGCAAGCGCTTGTCGCAGGCAGTATTTTATTTGTAGCGTTATTTGCAGTTGGAGTGTTTATGCAATCGACAGATGTTTTATCTACACGCCAGTTTGCTGTTAGCCAGACTCCCGTATTCGCAACGACAACCAAAGTAACAAACAGCGCGCAACTAAATGCCGAATTAAAAAATATAAAGTTTCAATTTGCAGAACAAAACACAGCGAGTGTTTTTTCAGGAGTGTCGGGAGCAATTCAAACAGCATTTTCTTCTGCGAAAGACCGTATCGCGTACGCCACAAAAACACTGCTTGGGATTTTTGGTTTTTCGAAATCACCTGTTGCAACCACAGAGGCAACATCTACGCCGGTGATGGCAACATCTACAGCAGGGTTGGCTCATGTAAACAAAAAACAGACAGGGCTTGCCAGTACAACCAATATCGTATTCGTTCACTCACAAAATGTTCCTTATGGTAGTCAAAAAAGAGCGATACTCGGTGTAAACACAGGAATGACAGTACGCAATGGTTTAAGTGTGGGCGGAGCAACAACCCTCGGCGGTAATGCGCGCATTAACGGAAGTACACGAGTTAATGGTTTGCTTAACGTTGGCGGTATTGCATATTTCAGCAAGATGCTTCAGGCGGGCGCCGGTATTAATACAAACAATGCAGACGTTAACGCCGGTCTCGGTCGTGTCTTTGCTTCAAATATTATCAACTCGATTAAAGCCGGAAACAACATTACTATCGGTGGCACTCCACAGAATCCTATTATTTCAGCTACCGGAGGAGGTGTGATTATTTCATCGTCAGGTTCGAATTACAAAGGTACTGTTACATCGGTTAATGCTTCAGGCGGTTCAACAGGGCTTACTTTTACAGGAGGTCCTATTTCCGATTCCGGTACGCTTACGCTGGCGGGTACTCTTGGTTTGGGAAGTGGCGGTACCGGTACTACAACCGGCGGTACTACAAATGGTGTTGAATATTACGATGGCTCTACACTTACAAACAATTCCAAGTTTACTTTTACAGGCACAAACCTTGGCGTAGGTACATCAAGCCCACTCGCAACGCTTGATGTTTATGGAAACATGCTTCTTTCCGGTACTGATAGGTATTTAAGTTTTGGTACAACGACAGGATCTGTTGGGTACGGTTTTCGCGATAATGCAGGTACTATACAGATGAAAAATATCTCCGGTTCGTGGGCAGATATTCCAGATGCAAGTGTCTCTAAATGGACTTCTTCCGGTTCAGATATTTACTACAACACCGGAGGAGTCGGTATTGGCACAACTTCTCCCACATCTCTTTTTTCTGTTGCCGGCGGAGGTTATTTTAGTGGTGATATTATCGGTACTGGTTCACTTACAATCACAGGAAGTACAACACTGGCTAATGCGACAACAACAAGCCTTGCCATTACAGGTACACAATCTACGCTTTTAAAAACTGACGTTAGCGGGAATGTTATACCTGCTATTGCCGGTACGGATTACGCAACCCCGGGTTCTGTAACAGGATTTACAAATTGGGAAATTGCAAATGGTGCTCTTACTCCAACTACCACGATCGGCATGTTTGTGAATGCTTCAAGCACTATAGGTAACGGCTTGCAGGGCGGAGGGCTAACTATTTATGGTGGAGCAACGACAACCGGAAATGCTTATATTGCCGGGTCGCTTGTGCTCGGCACAGAGCTTGCCGTATCAAGCGGAGGTACGGGATCAACGACTCTCACAGGTCTTTTAAAAGGTAACGGTACTGGTGCGATATCTACAGCGATTTCAGGTACGGATTATCTTGCTCCTGGTTCACTCTCCGCCACCGCACCACTTTCATACAGCAGTGCAACCGGAGTCTTCTCGCTTGGCACTGTCGATGTCGCACATGGAGGCACGGGAGCCACAACCCAAACGGCAAATGCCGTCACATACTATGACGGCACAAACATCACAAGCAACACCGGGCTTGTGTACACTGGGACGAACCTTGGAGTTGGCACCACAACCCCGGGCTCACTCCTCTCCATCGGCGACACAAACGGTATTAATTTCAGTACCGCCACATCCACTTTCTCAAGCACGGGAGGTCTAGACATTGCAAAGGGTTGCTATGCGATTAATGGAGTATGTCTTTCCGCAGCCGGGCTCGGAGGTCTCACTTCCGTTTCCGCAAACTATCCAATCACCGGAGACGGTACTGTATCTTCACCTCTAAACCTTGCTTTCGGCACCACCACCGCAAACTCTTTCAGCCAGCTTCAGCAGTTTAATGGGGGAGCCACAACAACAAACTTCACAGTGTCCGGTATTCAGTGGATACAGCCACTCGCAACACCGGCAGGAACACTATTGGCAGTGGACACCAACGGACAAATCATCGCCACCACATCTCCAACCGGTGGTGTGAATGGTATCGGTACTGTTACATCTGTTGCGCTTTCAACCCCAACCGGGCTCACCGTCACCGGCTCACCAATCACAACAAGTGGAACTCTCGCCGTGTCACTTCAAACTGGATACAATATTCCGCTAACAGCCTCCACTACAAACTGGAATGGTGCGTACGATACTGTTACGGCCAACTCAACAAACTGGGACAGTGCGTACACATACAGACTCACTTCCGCATCCGCACCACTGGCACTCGCAAACAACGCACTCTCCATTTCTCAATCAAACACATCAACAAATGGTTATCTTTCAAGTACGGACTGGAACATATTTAACAACAAGATATCTTCCACTTCACTCTCCGCCACCGCACCACTTTCATACAGCAGTGCAACCGGAGTCTTCTCGCTTGGCACTGTCGATGTCGCACATGGAGGCACGGGAGCCACAACCCAAACGGCAAATGCCGTCACATACTATGACGGCACAAACATCACAAGCAACACCGGGCTTGTGTACACTGGGACGAACCTTGGAGTTGGCACCACAACCCCGGGCTCACTCCTCTCCATCGGCGACACAAACGGTATTAATTTCAGTACCGCCACATCCACTTTCTCAAGCACGGGAGGTCTAGACATTGCAAAGGGTTGCTATGCGATTAATGGAGTATGTCTTTCCGCAGCCGGGCTCGGAGGTCTCACTTCCGTTTCCGCAAACTATCCAATCACCGGAGACGGTACTGTATCTTCACCTCTAAACCTTGCTTTCGGCACCACCACCGCAAACTCTTTCAGCCAGCTTCAGCAGTTTAATGGGGGAGCTTCTACTACCCAGCTAACAGCTACAGGTTCTGTATATCTTGCCACAGCAGGAGGAAACGT
>CAZYRK010000003.1:34368-44580 GCA_964650475.1 uncultured Candidatus Saccharibacteria bacterium | reverse complement strand
CCCGCGTGGTAGTATTGCTTTGAGAGTTTAACTAAGTAGGTCTACTTAAAAAATAGAAGAGGACTGCCAAATAAGCAAAGTCGGTCATGCTACATCTTATTGTTTAACATGGTGAATAAATAACCCAACGATTTGGATTGACGAAATAAATTTATGACAACATTTACATCAAACCTCCTCGCTACTTTTTTAGGTGTGATATTTGCAGCTATGATTTCTTTTTGGTTATGGAAAAAACAACAGAAAGAAATTGAGAATACAGATTTTAATGTAGTTAAAAAAGGATTAATAAAAGAAATTAACAAAAATTCAGAAAACCTAGAAAAAATTGAGCCGTGGTTTAGAGAGCGAGATACCCATTTTTCTACACAAGACAATATGGATCTTTCTTTTTTTGAATCGGCCGTTAGTTCAGGCAAACTGTTTGGCTTTTACGAGGTGCTTCAAAAAACAGAAAAAATAGACCTAATCGAAAAGATAAAGACAGCTTATTGTGATTTGAAGACTTTTAATCATCGGTTTAGAAAATATTCAGATTGTATTAACGAAGACCGAAATCCGTCTATTAGAATCAAAAAAAATATGCACACTGATATTCTTAATTATATTAAGAATATAAAAGAGTTGGAAGTAGGTCTGCAAGAAAAACAAACCCCATCACACGGTGTTTCTAGTGAAGCGAATTTGAAGTAGTTTTTAAAACTTCAGCGAATATAGACGAACACCGCGACACTTTTAGTGTCGCGGTGTTCGTCCTAGAATTCCGTGCTTTTGACAAAAGCAAATATCGGTGTATTACTTAAAAAGGCTATAAATACAGAATTGTCTGTGTTTAGTTGTACATTTCAATCAAATCCAAATATGGGAGATTAAATCATGGCTAGTTTACGCGAGGACACAAGTGAGGCTAATCCGCAGTTGAATGAGATGAATATCGTCTATGCGATTGTGCGTAGACAGATAGAAATTTCAAAAAGGGAGGACTGCCCGGTTTCTTTCGAGGTAAAGGGTATTGAATTAAAAGTAACCCCGAACTCATCGGAAGTATTGATTTATCTTGATTTTGTTCGTGAGTTAAAAAAAAGACATGTTGATGGTTTAAACTCAACCACCGTCCTCACAAAAGAGGAAATGGGTGAGATGAGAGAACACTTTAACAGGAGGTAGACAGATGCGTTTTTATAAAACAAAAAAAGGAACACCTCTTATTCAAATTACAGAGGAAATGGTTGCTCTTGCTAACGCCACAGGTGAAATAGCAGAAACAATGTTTAACGACATTGAACTTATGGCAAGCCCCAATGACGACCCGAGAGACCTCGTTGATTTTTGTATCGCGGAGTCGAATCGCTTGCGTGAGGAGTATCGCCACTCCTCGGAGTACCAAAAACTCCGGCACCGACATAAACAAATTTAGCTATTTGGTGCCATGATAGTGTAAAACTCCAACCCCGTACAGTTTGTAAATTGTATGGGGTTTTTATATGCAAAATCTGCGGTGGTGTAGTGTCGGGAGCTATCCACGAAAGCCCGGCGCCCTCGGCGCCGGGCTTTCGTGGAGTTCGGGAAACACTATGGCTCGTGTATAATCGTAGACACAATATGAAAACGCTTATCGCTCCACTGGTTGTGTCTGCGCTTGCTCTCGGGGCAATATTTCTTTGGGGCGGTTCCGGTGCACTGTTCATTGCACTCGCCCTTGCCGTGCTTGAAGTCACTTTTTCATTTGATAACGCAGTTATAAACGCGCAGTTTTTAGAGAAAATGACATCGCGTTGGCAAAAGCGTTTTTTGGTATGGGGCGTTTTGGTGTCTGTGGTTATCATGCGTTTTATATTGCCGGTTTTTATTGTAAGTATCGTTTCTTCGACATCGCCAGTGGCTATCGCCGTACTTGCTTTTGCAAATCCTGCGAAGTACGCCGTATTTATAGCCTCGGTGGAGCCTGTGATAAAAGCTTTTGGAGGAATGTTTCTTCTTTTGGTCGCGCTTAAATATTTCTTTAATGATGCAAAGGAAGTTCATTGGATAGATGCTGTTGAAAGCAGGTGCGCGCGCTGGGGTCAGGTGGAGGCTATAGGAATAGCTTTTGCTCTCGTGGTGCTTTTTATGGTGGCGGCACTTGTTCCGGAATCGTCAGCTTTAATTTTAGAAAGCGGGCTTATCGGAGTAGTTCTTTTTATTGCTATGGAAGGTGTTACTCAGGCTTTTGGGATAGAAGCTAAAACAGCTGTTAGGTCCGGTCTCGCACTTTTCCTTTACATAAATGTACTCGACATGGCGTTTTCTTTGGATAGTGTTGTCGGGGCTTTTGCCATTACCAGCTCGGTTCCCGTCATTATGACTGGTCTCGGTATCGGAGCATATTTTGTGCGAACGCTTACGCTCATGCTTGTGCGTGGTGGAACTTTGAAAAAACTTCTTTATATCGAACACGGCGCGCACTGGGCGATACTCGCACTTGCTCTTTGTATGTTTGGAACGCTCATCACGCCAATTCCAGAATGGTTTGTCGCAGGCATCGGTATCTCGCTCATCATGCTCGCATATCTTTCGTCACGGAGGGTTCTTGCGTACGAGCTAGATGTGATTGACGGGTGATAGTATAAACACATGCTCTATACTCGAAAAGGAGACAAAGGAACAACTAAAGTTTTTAATTGTGATCAGCGTTTTTCCAAAAACGAGATTGTCGCTGAAGCACTCGGAACAGTAGACGAACTAAATTCGTTTTTAGGGCTTTGCAAAATGCATGCAAAAAGAGAAGGGCTGTCGGCGGGGAATAGTGCGGTGTACAAAATTGTAGATACAGCGCAACAAAATCTTTTTATTATACAAGCGCAAATTGCAGGAGCGAATAAAAGCATGACAAATGAAAAAGTTTCTGAGATGGAGACTGTTATAGATGAAATCGAAAAAAAGTTACCGCCGATCAATTCGTTTTTTGTCTCCGGCGGTACGGAGTTGGCAACGTTTTTTGACATTGCGCGTACTATTGCGCGCAGAGCTGAGCGCAGACTGGTAGCTTTTTACTTAGAGCGAGATGGTGCTGTGTCTGCATATGGAAAAAACAGTGACGACAAAGCGGATGATGTATTAAATCCCGTACTTGTATACGCAAATAGACTGTCGTCTCTTCTTTATGCTCTCGCGCGATTTGCAAATAATAACGCCGGAGTTTCCGAGGAAACTCCGGCGTATAATCGGCAATAAAATATCTCACGGCTTTCGCCACTTCTATATGCGTGCTATAAATTATTTCGTATATCACTAATACATGGCGGCTATGGTGTAACGGTTAACACTCAGGTTTGTGGTACCTGCAATCAGGGTTCGATTCCCTGTAGCCGCCCAGATTTTTAGCAACATTCACACATACACAATGTGTGAATGTTTAAGCACAACGAAAACTTTTTAAAAAGCTTTCGTTTCTGAACTAGGTGATTCTTCCGAGGTCGAGGAATCGGATACTTTGTTGTAGACCCATGCAATGACTATGCCTGCGATGAACCCATCGGCAAATGCCCAAACAGCTCCGATAAAAGCACCGAGCACTGATGCTTGGAATCCGATGTAAAGTGATGACAATAGGGTTACTAATGCATTTCCCCAGCCAAACATTGCAGAGATACCGATGAAGAAAACATAAAAGGACCAAAGCGCTCCGATGGCGATACCGAGTGAAACAGGTTTGCAGATTTTCATAAGTTTTTATGGTTATTTATTAAGCCGATAACCTTCATTTAGTATACCAACGCATATCGGGTATACTAAGAGCGAAATATGCGTAACTCAATATTTAATCTAAAAGAACTTCTCTTCGGTCTTTCTTTGATATTTCTTCTCGGGATAGTTGGCTTTTTGTATAGAAATGTAATGGAAAGGCATGTTTCGTATATAGGCGAGGAAACGTCTTGTTTGTCGGATATAAAAAAATGTCCAGACGGAACCTTGGTGAGAAGGGTTGGTCCTATTTGTAATTTTGCGCAGTGTTCTGTAGGAAATATTTCGCTACCGGATTTGGGAATAACCTTCACGCTTCCGGACGGATATACTTTAGTGTCCACAAGTACGGAGCAGAGCTCTTTTTTACGCGCTGTGTACAGTAGTGCCTCGACAACAAAAAGCATGGCATCGAGCACTATAGAAATATACGAGTATCCTGTTGCCTCCAACGAAACGCCTCGCCAAGTAATGCTACGCGAAAACCAAAAAAGCAATTTAGAAAAGTCTCTAAAAAATGTCGACACTTTTGCAAACCTTACAATCGGAAACGGGTCTTTTGAAAAGGTTATCGCACATTCCGACAGGGAAGTGGTTACTTCTTATTATCTTTTGCGAAATCACAATGTACTATGCTTCAAAAGTGTCGACAAAAATATTGTAAACAGTAGGTCGGCACAGAACGTAACGGAATTGAGTAGTCAGAAAAAACTGCGAGTACTGTTATATACTCTTAAAATTACCCCGTAAGCAGACTTTTAGAGTTTGTTGCAAACTCTAAAAGTCTGGTAGTCTGAACATATGTTCTTAAATAGATTATTGTAAGATAATTATTTTAAATAAATATGAATATAGATAATAAATTTGTACGTATCTCGTTCACACTCGCGCTCGCTACGCTCGCGCTCTTTTTGCTTGCAGAGACAGTGCAGGTAGTAAAGACAATAGGAAAACCGACGCCGGCAACAAACACAATCGTTGTTTCTGGCAAGGGGAGTGCGTTTGCTGTTCCGGATATCGCAGTAATCAACTACTCTATCAAAAAAACGGAGCCAACGGTTTTAAAAGCACAGACCGAGGAAACAAAAACCGAAAATGCAGTCAGCGCGTTTTTGAAAAAACAAAAAATTGCTGATAAAGATGTACGTACAACGAGCTACTCCACAAGACCTCATTATGAGTACAATAAATGTGGAAATTTCATGCGATGCACACCAAAAATATCAGGTTATGATGTAACGCAGTCTGTAGAGGTAAAGATACATAATCTTTCTATTGTTAGCGCAGTGCTTGGTGGGCTGGGAGACCTAGGCGTAACAAATTTCTCAGGACCGTCATTTAAGGTGGATGACCCAACAGTAGTTGAAGCGCAGGCTCGAGGCACGGCTATTGCAAAAGCAAAAGAAAAGGCGCAGGTTCTTGCAAAACAGCTCGGTGTGCGTATTGTGCGCATTACAAAATATACAGAGACGCCACAAATATTTCCTGTTTACAACAGACTTATGACAACAGGCTCAAGCTCTGCGCCCACTCCTGTTACTCCTACTATTCCGAAAGGGCAGAACGAATACAAGGTACAGGTGTCTGTTACGTACGAGATTCGTTAGAAATTACCGGTTTGGTTTATATTGCAACAAGCAGAGAAGCGCGCCGTAGGCGCGCTTCTCTGCTTGTTGACAGATATCCTCATACGTACTACCATAGCAATGTGATAAGAAGCCCGCAGGGCTTTTTTAATTGGTAAACTTTACCTAAAAATATGCACGCATTGATTACTTATCTCAAAAATGTCCGACTGGAGTTCTCGCATGTCGTTTGGCCGCCAACGCACCGCGCCATTGCGCACACTCTTATCGTAATTGCCATTTCAATTGCAACCGGTTTAATAATCGGCATATTCGATTATATCTTTACAACAGGAGTTAGTCGTTTAGTCGGTTTCTAATTTGTAAAAAATATGGAAAATACAGACAAACTACAACAAGACAAAAAGCGTCCGGTTTCATCAGACGCGAGTTGGTATGCAATACATACTTACGCGGGGTATGAAAATGCCGTTGAGCGCAACCTAAAACAACGCATCGATTCACTCGGAATGGAGTCGAAAATCTTTGATGTCATAGTTCCTACCGAAAAGAAAATCCGTGTAAAGGGAGGAAAACGTGTTGTTGAAGAAGAAAAAATCTATCCGGGCTACATACTCGTTCACATGGTGGTAGATGACGATTCTTGGTTTGTCGTGCGAAACACTCCGCGAGTAACAGGCTTTGTCGGCTCCGGTACTACACCGGTGCCTATGGACGAGTCTGAAGTTGAGATGCTTATGAAGCGTATGAACGCGGACGCTCCAAAACATAAGATTGATCTTGTAAAAGATGATATGGTTACTATCTCAGACGGTCCTTTCAAAGAATTGGAAGGGAAGGTCGGTGAGGTGGATGAAGAGCGTGGAAAGGTGAAGGTGTTGGTTTCAATGTTCGGTCGGGAGACTCCGGTCGAACTCGATTTCTTGCAGGTTCGTAAAATATAGCGTACAGTCTCGAGACATATGGCAAACGTAACAAAAATAATTAAACTTCAAATTCCAGCAGGTAAAGCAACACCAGCTCCGCCTGTAGGTACCGTACTTGGTCCCGCCGGTATTAACATCGGTGATTTTGTAAACAAGTTCAACGAGGCTACTCGTGACAAGATGGGCGACATTATTCCTGTGGAGCTTTCTGTGTACGATGATCGTTCTTTCGATTTCGTATTAAAAACTCCTCCGGCAGCCCGTCTTATCCTTAAGAAGCTCGGTATGGAAAAAGCATCGCAGAAGCCCGGTCTTTCTCGTGCAGGCTCCATAAGCAAGGCGCAAATACGTGAAATTGCGGAGCAGAAGATGCCCGATTTAAACGCATCTTCTCTTGAAGCGGCAGACCGCATCATCGAGGGTACAGCACGCTCCATGGGTATTGAAGTGAAATAGTGCGGAAAAACATAAAACAAAAGGCGCGGTGGATTTTAATCCACCGCGCCTTTTGTTTTATACTTTTACTTTGATGATATGTCGTGCGTACCGCGCGCAATATCAAACCTTCCGGGATCGCTATCGAGATGAAGTACAAGCCCGTCTTTTCCATATAGCTTAAGAAGCATGTCAGACATTTCAATAGCCCTTTTACGGAGAGTGGGGTGCACAAATCGTGTTGCACGAAGCTCTACCAAATATACCAGTGCAGGAATATTTCCCGTGATGCGGTTTGGTATGTTATAACCCATTGCTATGTAATATTGTGCGACTTCTTTTGAAATGCGAAGAGCACCCAATGCGTCTTCTTGTTGTTTCAAAAGCTCCACAGCCTCTTTTCTTAAATCATCCGGAAGTTCTTCCAGATACCATTTTCCGAAACCGTGTTCTGTGGTAACGAGTGGCATGCGTTGCGTAACCGCTCGGTGTCGTTGTATGTCACGGAAGGAACCGAAGTCGAGCAAAAACTCAAACTGTACGGTACCGCACTCTGCGATAAAACGTGGGAGCTCTGTTTTTTCCGGACGAGACCCAAGGATATGTCGGTACTCTGCAAGAAGTTCGTGGTCGACGGAATCTCTCAATAATTTAAAATCGGAAGTATCTTTTTTCGAGAAGTAATTTTCAGTATTCATCCAGTCATTGTTGTACTCCTCTGTTTTTTCATAATGTTTATGACCGAATGAGCTCGGGAACATTTCTTGCAATGCCAAATCAATACTTTCTGCAACCTCGCGCACTTCTTGGAGAGGGTGGTGCCGTAAAAGCATCAGTTTGTCGGCCGCTTGTCTTAGGTTTGTGTGCCACGCGAGGTTTGTTGACGCTCCTGATGGAAGGAATCCGCGCATTATGTCGAAAGCTCTGGCATCAATCGCTTTTTTATAAACTCCCGCATCCTCGCCTTCTTTCAGAGGGTATTGTCTTTTTAGTTTTTCCTGAACAGGAAGCATTCCTTTTAGGTAAAAAGTGCGCCACTTTTCTAGAACCTCTTTTGATTTGTCTGAGCCAACAGGATCAATGAAAGGTTGTGAGGAGAAATCGATATAACGAGTTGAGGATTCTTGCCCAGAATATAGTTGCCAATCTTGAATTGCTTTTGCGGTGAGCATTGAAACACCTTCTATGAATATAGTGCCGCTTCCGCAATCACCGATTGATTTATGTCCATAACCAACATAAAACGAAGACATAAACTGTTCGGCACCTTTTTGAGATAATGTTTCGAGATGTTCTGCAATTCCGCCAACCGAACGAGAGTGAAGCGCCTGCAACATTGCTTCCGCTTCGGGGGTTATTAGTGCGCCAGTGTCCAGTACAAAAACTTTTGCTCCTCCGGAGGTGTGTTGCACCGAGTGTTTTAGAGTTTGAAAAGACATGCTGATTGTTAGTCAATACTCTAGCATGGATTATGCGCGTGATAGAATATCTTTTAATGATGAAAAAAGAAAATAAAAAAGGAAAGTTTTTGGTTTTTGAGGGCGGTGAAGGTTCGGGGAAAGACACTATTATAGACCTTCTTAAAAAAGATTACGCAAACCGTAGCGACATTGTTTTTACGCGCGAGCCAGGCGGAACGGCACTCGGTGAAAAATTGCGCGAAGTTTTGTTTACCGAATACGATTTTCCAATGAGCGTAAAGTCGGAACTACTTCTGTTTCTTTCAGCACGAGCACAGCTTTTGGAAGAGATTATTATTCCGGCTCTTAAGGAAGGGAAAACCGTTGTTAGTAATCGTTTCGGTTTATCAACCATCGCGTATCAGGTTTACGGACGCCAGCGACAAGAATATTTACAGTTTTTGCTTTCAGTTAGCGAGTTTGTTGTTGGAAAATGGAAGCCGGACGCATATTTTTTATTGAACGTGTTACCTGAAGTCGGTCTTGCTCGAGTTACAAGTAGGAGAGGAGAGGTTACTCGTTTTGATAAAGAGAAACTGGATTTTCATAAACGTGTTCATGAGGGGTACTTAAAGCATTTAGGAGATATTGGCACACCACATAAGATAGATGCGAGTCTATCTATCGAAGAGGTGTATAAAAAAGTTCAAGAGGTTTTGGGTATTTATTATAAATAAAACAACATGGTTAGGAAAATGTAATACATTGCGTGAGTTATGTACATAAGATATATTCATTACTAATGAAAAAGAACGGGGTATTGCCCAAGCAGGTTCTACGTTCACTGTTTAAAAAAGGTTATATAACCGGTGTAGACGAAAAATATATCAACCCAGCGTCAATTGATCTTCCTCTTTCTGAGGAGGCGTATCGGCTTGAAAGTATTTTTCTCCCACTGCATGGAGAAAAAGTCCGTGACTTGTTGCCGATGGTCGGAGCGCGCCCGCATTCTCTTGCAGAACCTCTCGAGGTTGGCGTGCCGTATCTGATACGCGTTAGCGGTGCATGGAAATTGCCGGACAATGTTTATGGATATGCGAATCCCAAATCGTCATCAGGCAGGCTAGGTTTTTTTTGTAGGGTTGTGGCAGATCGTGTGGATAGATATGATTCGTTGATTGATTCTGGGTGGGGAGGTGAAATGTGGATACTTGCACGTACGGATTATTTCCCCGTGATAGTTTCGCCGGGTCTTGCGATAGCTCAGGTACGCCTTATCGAAGGGCGAGCGATTTTGGATAGAAAACAGTCTGAGGCGGAGATTAAAAAAGAAGGACTTGTTTTTGATTCCTCGAGTAAGAAAATATTACCGAACCAAATCAGATGGCAAACAAACTCCCTGATGCTTACTTTGCAGGTGGACAAAACAATGGGATGGGAGTGTCGAGGTACACATAAGATACTCAATCTTGGGAACATAGGGCACTATAAGCCGAATGATTTTTTCAAGGCAGTACGCCCGACAAAAAATGGATACCTTTTGCGTAAAAGAAATTTTTATATTTTCTCCACAAAAGAAAATGTTAGTGTTCCACCGCATCTTTCTGCAGAGTTGCGCGCTATTGACCCCAGGCTCGGAGAGTTTCGTTCGCATGCGGCGGGGTATATTGATCCGGGGTGGGGCTATGGAAAAACCGGAAACGTTCATGGGCGTCCTATTACTTTAGAGGTAATCCCTCAAGAGGATATGCTTGTGAGAGACGGTCAGACTATCGCGAGGATTCGTTATGAATATATGAAAGACGTTCCGGAAACGATATATGATGTTGCGAAATCAAATTATGTGAATCAGCAGTCCGCAAAACTTTCAAAGCATTTTAAGCTCCCAAAATAAAACCTGTTTTTGCAACGTACCGCGCGCTTTTCTCTGCGGACACTATTTTTGCCGACACTTAATTTTTTGCGGACACTAAGTGTCCGCAAAACCCCGCGTTACATTACAAAACAACATGGCGCGGACGAAACTACACTTTGCGGACACTTAGTGTCCGCAAAGTGTGTCGGCAGAGAGCTTAATCCATCGCAACGTACCGCTTAGGTTTTTAGCTGTTAATCTTTGCGGACACTAAGTGTCCGCAAAGA
>CAZYRK010000003.1:0-34268 GCA_964650475.1 uncultured Candidatus Saccharibacteria bacterium | reverse complement strand
GTACCGCTTAGGTTTTTAGCTGTTAATCTTTGCGGACACTAAGTGTCCGCAAAGAGTGTCGGCATGTTAGTTGGTCTTTTAGATATCAAAATCCCGCGCCATATTATTAAAAAACAGCACGGCAAAACTTATACATAAGTTTTGCCGTGCTGTTTTTTAATTTTGAGATATACTTTATTTCAATATGAAATACTCATTTCTGGAAAAGGAAGATAGCGAAATTTATTCTGCAGTTATCGGCGAGGACGCGCGAGAGGCGGAGGGGTTAGAGCTTATTCCTTCTGAAAATTATGTTTCTGAGGAAGTGAAAGAAACGCTTGCTTCTTCTCTTACAAATAAATATGCGGAAGGATATCCGGGGAAGCGTTACTACGGGGGGCAGGAGTTTACAGACTCTGTAGAGGCACTCGCCATACTCCGCGCCAAAAAGCTTTTTGGCGCGGAGTATGCAAACGTACAACCACTCGGAGGTGCAAATGCAAATATCGCAATGTACTTCGCATTGCTTTCTCCTGGAGACACAGTGCTCGGTATGGAGCTTTCTCACGGCGGGCATTTAACACACGGTCACCCGGTAACTTATCTGACAAAGATATTTAATTTCGCACATTATCAGATGAAAAATGTTGATACTGGTGAAATTGATTATGATGAAATGCTTCGCATTGCCAAAGAGGTAAAACCAAAAATACTTCTCGCGGGTTTTTCCGCATATCCTCGTGAGCTCGATTATGCAAAGTTTGTAGAGATTGCTCGCGAGGTCGGAGCAGTTTCTGTTATGGATATTGCACACATCGCCGGGCTTATTGCCGGCAAGGCTGTGAAGAATCCTTTTGATTACGGTTTCGATATTCTTACAACAACAACGCACAAAACGCTTCGCGGTCCGCGTGGCGGAATGATACTTACTCGCAAAGATGCAGAGATTGCAAAGAAAATAGATAAAAGCGTTTTCCCAGGGCTTCAAGGAGGTCCGCACATGAACAACATCGCGGCGAAAGCGGTAGCTTTCGGCGAGGCACTCCGCCCCGGTTTTAAGGACTATGCAAAACAAGTGATTCTAAATGCAAAAATAATGGCAAAAGTTTTTAACTCTGCAGGAGCTCGTATGATTACGGGAGGCACGGACAACCATCTGATTTTGCTCGACGCATGGACTTCGTTCGGAATCTCTGGTGGGGAAGCAGAAACACTGCTCGACAATGCCGGAATAACTCTTAACAAAAACACAATACCGAATGACACTCGCAAACCGATGGATCCTTCGGGTATTCGTTTTGGCACGCCCGCTCTTACCACACGAGGCTTTACAGAATCCGATTCGGAAGCGGTTGCAGATTTAATGCTTGAAGTGTTAACGAAACGTGACGATGCTACATGTGAGAAGGTGCGTAACACTGTACGCGATTTAGCGGACAAACATCCTATTCCAGATTCGTTCGAATAAAAAATATGTATGCGAGAATCTTTTGCTTTTGAAAAAAACAAAGCATATGAAAACGATACGCTCGCAATAAAACGCGCAAAAAAACATCGCGTAGAGAGGGAGTTTAAAAAATCGGGTACAGAAGAAACAAAAGAAGTCGGCAAAACCAGAAGAGATTTTTTGAAGGATTTAGGTGTTGCTGTTATGGCTCTTGGGGTGGTAGCTGGCGGTAGCAGTCTTGAGAAGACGGCACGAAAAACACACAAGTATTTAAGTTTGTCTGAAAATGAACGTAAAGACGAAAACACGCGTTCTAAAAAGGAGGTTGAGAAGTTGAGACAAAAGCTTCGTGAGCAAAGTTTGTTAGAAAGGGAAGACGGATTAGAAAAGTTTACGTTTCTTGAATCTAAAGAAAACAAACAAAAAGTGTCTACAGGAAAACTTTCGGGAAAGAAATTTGCAGATCTATATGCGGAATACCTTGGGATTAAAGATGGCAGTATCGTTCCGGAAAAACTCGATGTCGATTTTAAAGCAAATCTCGCAAGTCTCTGGAGAAGGAAATTTGGGTTCGATGCTTCTGGACGTACGCAAGAAGAAGAAATTTCAATACGTAAAAAGTTTCTTCATAAACACAAAGACCTTATGGTTCTTGCAGAGCGTTTGTATAGTTCGTACAACCAGGACACTGCGCGCAAAGTTCCTCTTTTTGAATACGCAAAAGAAATAACATCTGTAACGAATCAAGCGCACGGCGCGTTTATGCACGCCATGTACGAGCTTAGGAGAGACCACCGTTTCCCGAGAGAAAGGCGGTCTGTTATCGAAAGGTTGGCAAAGCATATCGGATATGAAAAATTGCTCGCATGTTCGCTTACAGAGCTCATGCCTTCTCGAGATGGAAAGATAAACGCCACCGTGCTCGATTTCCTATTACGCAATGCCGGAGCTTCGTTTGTAAACAGAATTCCGGCGGTGCACGATATGCTTGCATCGTTTGGACCCTACCAGCTTACCCCAGCTATTTTTGCTCCCGGAGGCTCCGGAAATCTATCGGAAAAAATGGAAGAGCATTTGCCGAAAGGTTTTATGCCAAAGACCGTAAATAGTGTGTCTGGTAAAGATCATCATAAGGTTGCGTATATTGTGGCAATAGAACATCTAACACAAATAGTTGGTAAGTTTTCACGTCACGAGCTTAAAGAGGTTGAACACAGAATTGCACATACTTCCCCGGAGGTGTTGCATAAAGAGGTACTTACTTTTATAGCAATGTCGCATCATCGTCCGGAAGAAGCCTACTCTTATTTTAAAAAAATACTTTTACAGCGTCCTGTACAGCATGCCAGTATGGTTGATTTATCTATCCGCCATGTTCGAGACAGAGGTTTGAGGCAGTACGCGCACAAGGCTATTGCGAACTACGATTTTCTTGCAACTCCTGGAGCACTTCGGAAGGTTTAGCTAAATTCGTTTTGCTCTGCTACACTCGCGATATGAAAGAAAAGATACAAAAAGCCACAACACAAGCACTTGCATCTATCGGAGTTTCCGATGTCCTATTTTCTATAGAATACCCAAATGACTCGGAGCATGGTGATTTTGCTGTAAACGTAGCGATGGTTGTGGCAAAGAAACTCGGTAAGAATCCGCGAGAAGTGGCAATAACCCTCGCAGAACATATTAAAAAAACACTCGGTAAAGAAGTATCTTTTGTGGAGGTTGCAGGCCCGGGTTTTTTGAATATAACGCTTGCGCACGCAGTGCTTATCGGAGAATTGGAAAAAGCTATTGTAGGTGAGGAGTCATGGGGGAAAAATGAAATAAGCAAAGACGAAAGAGTTATCGTAGAGTACGGAAATCCGAATCCGTTTAAAGAAATGCATATTGGGCATTTAATGGGTGCGATTATCGGCGAGGCTTTATCGCGTCTTATCGAGCAAGGCGGTGCTGTACTTGCGCGCGATACTTTTGGTGGAGATGTTGGACCTCATGTGGCAAAAGCAATATGGGGTTTGCAGAGTGCCGGAATTACCGAGCCGTCATCTGCAAGTGAAATAGGCAAGGCGTACTCTCATGGAGCGCGCGCTTATGTGGAAAGTGAAAAAGCAAAAAATGAAATCGATAAACTGAACGTAGAACTTTATAAGGCTGTTTCAGATGCAAAAAAAGGAGAAAAATTGTCGCCGGAAACAAAAAAACTGCTCGACACGTGGCGCCCCGGTCGTGCTGTTTCAATGGAAGCTTTCGAGAGGCTGTATCGCATAATAGGAACGCATTTTGATTACACTTTTTTTGATAGCGACACCACCGCGATAGGGAAGGAAGTTGTTTTGGACGGTCTTAAAAAAGGCGTGTTTGAAGAAAGTGAAGGTGCTATCGTTTATAAGGGTGAAAAAAAAGGGTTGCACACTCTCGTATTTATTACAGGTCGCGGTACGCCAACGTATGAGGCGAAAGACATAGGGCTTGCTTTTCTTAAAGAGGAACGCTTTCCGTCAGACAAGTCTATAATCATCACTGCTAATGAGCAGACAGGGCATTTCAAAGTGGTTCTTTCCGCACTTGAAGAAGTCGCCCCTCTCCTTGCAAAGAAAACAGTGCATATTCCTCACGGCTTTTTGCGTTTAACTACAGGCAAAATGTCTTCGCGCGAAGGGAATGTCATTACCGCAAGTGAGCTTTTGAAAAATGTAACAGAGCGCGCGAGTAAAAAAAGTAAAGATCCGGTTGTCGCGGAACAGGTTGCTGTCGGTGCTGTTAAATATATGGTACTGCGTCAAGCGCCGGGCACGGATATAATTTTCAATCCGGAAAAGTCACTTTCGCTTGAGGGCGATTCCGGTCCTTATTTGCAATACTCGCTTGTTCGCGCGTTGTCGGTGTTACGCCTTGTTAAAGAAAAGATTCCTCTTAGTAATGAGCCGGCGCTTACTCAAGACGCTCCCAAGACACCGTATGAAATTACTCGTCTTATTGCGCGCTTCCCGGACATTGTTTATCGGGCAGAGAAACTTCTTTCCCCGAATATTTTAGTAACATATCTTACTGAGCTTGCAGGAGCATGGAACTCTTTTTATGCAAAGGAACGTATCGTTGGAGGGGAATACGAAGATCATAAGGTTTCTGTAGCGCGCGCTTTTGTAACAACCATGAAAAACGGGCTCACTATTCTAGGTATTCCAACACCTGAAAAAATGTAGAAAACATAGATGTTTTCTACATACAGCGTTTCTTTTTTTCCAATAAAGCGATAGGATAGGCATTGTATGGAAAAACCCCAGATATCAGATATAGCCAAGCGCGAGGAGGAGGTGCTTTCTTTTTGGAAAGAGCAACGCATTTTTGAAAAATCCCTGGAAAAACATGCTTCCAATGGTGAGTTTGTCTTTGATGACGGACCTCCTTTTGCGACAGGGTTACCGCACATCGGGCATTTGCTTGCGAGCTCAATCAAAGACGCAATTGGTCGTTATAAAACAATGCGCGGATATCATGTTCGTCGTGTTTGGGGGTGGGATTGTCACGGACTTCCTATTGAAACAAAAGTCGAAGAAAAACTCGAACTGAAAACAAAAAAAGATATCGAAAAAATAGGGGTCGCGAAGTTTAACAGTGAGGCGCGCAAACTCGTACTTGCTTTTGTAGATGATTGGAAACAGTATATCGAACGTATCGGGCGTTGGGTAGATTTTGACGATTCGTATAAAACCATGGACACGGGTTATATGGAATCTGTTTGGTGGGCGCTTAAAACAATTTACGATAAGGGCGATTTATACGAAGGAAACCGCGTGCTCATGTATTGTCCTCATTGCGAGACTCCTCTTGCAAAGGCGGAGATAGCAATGGACAATTCGTATAAAGATATAACCGATGAAGCTGTTACGATTGCTTTTCGCGCGAAAACTCTTCCGCATACCTCTTTCCTTGCATGGACAACGACACCGTGGACTCTTCCGGGGAATGTTGCGCTTGCTGTAAACCCAAACATGGTTTATGTCACGATAGAAAAGAAAGAAGAAAGCCCCGATGTTTCCGAGAGATTCATTGTGGCAAAAGAGCGCCTAGCGGAAGTTTTTAATGAAAACGAATATACTATCGTCGATGAGAAAACCGGCAACGAGCTTATTGGACTTTCTTACGAGCCTTTGTACCCACCGGAAATTACAACAGAGTCGGCATCTGAAAAACCGAAATTTGAAAAAGCTTTTCATATCTACGGAGCCGATTATGTTACGTCAGAAGACGGCACGGGCATAGTACACATTGCCTCTATGTATGGTGAAGAAGACAACGAGCTAGGGAAGTGTGAAGGATTGCCTATGGTGCAAATGTTGCGTACTAATGGCACTTATAACGATGAAGCGCCGAAACAATTCCGAGGGCTCTATTTGAAAGATGCGGAACGAGATATTAAAAAAGATTTAGAAGAGCGCGGGGTTTTATTTGCTCGGGCGAACCACACCCACTCATATCCGCACTGCTATCGTTGCGGGACACCTCTCATTTATAATGCTGTACCGTCATGGTTTATAAATATCCAGCGACACAAGGAACGAATGCTCGAACTTAATAAAGAGATTAACTGGGTGCCGGAGCACCTTAAGGAGGGAAGATTCCACAACATACTTGAAAGTGCTCCGGACTGGACTATCTCGCGTAACCGTTATTGGGCGACACCTTTACCGATATGGCGCGGAGTGCAAAGTGGTAAAAAAATAGTTGTCGGCTCTGTGCGAGACCTCGTTGCGCACGCAAAAACAGGTAAGAACACTTACGTTGCGATACGACACGGTGAGTCTAAGAGCAACACAACAAACACAACAAGCACCTCGGCAAAAAGCGCGAGTGTCGATCGCCTGACAGATACAGGGCGCGCACAGGTTTTGGAATCGGCGCAGATTTTGGCAAAAGAAGAACCGTTCGATTTTATTTTTGTATCGCCTTTTGCGCGTACTCGTGAGACCGCACGGATTTTGACAAAGGAGCTTGGAGTGCCAGATACCAGAGTTATCTTGGAAGACCGTTTGCGCGAAATAGAAGTAGGTGTTTTCGATGAAAAACCTTTAGAGGGATATGACAATTTTTTCGCTTCGTTTGAAGAGCGTTTTACAAAAGCTCCGCAAGGAGGAGAAACATTAAATGACATACGGCATCGCGCTGGAGCTCTTTTGTATGAGCTTGAAACAAGATACAAAGGCAAGAGAATTCTCTTGGTTTCTCATTCGCGTACGATATGGGCGCTTCGCGCTGTTGCAAAAGGTTTGTCTAAGGAATTAGCCACAAAAACTCTCGGTACCAAAAATGCGGAAATTACCTCGCTTAACTTCGCATTGCTTCCACACAATGAAGACTACGAACTCGACTTGCATCGACCATATATCGATGACATTGAGCTGGTGGACGAAAAGGGAGAAAAGTACCGGCGTGTTTCGGAGGTCGTGGATTGTTGGGTTGAGTCGGGAGCCATGCCTTTTGCGGAGTTGCACGCTCCGATGGAAAACGAACAGCTCTTCGCACAACGCTCACCGGCAGACTTTATTGCGGAATATATCGCACAGACACGCACGTGGTTTTATTATCTGCACGCAATAAGTACGATTCTTTTCGACAGACCGGCTTTTAAAAATGTTGTTACAACCGGAACCGTGCTTGCTTCCGATGGCGAGAAAATGTCGAAATCCAAAGGCAATTTTACAGACCCGATGGAAAACATAAATCGCTACGGAGCCGATGCAATGCGTTTATATATGCTCGGTAGTGTCGTAATGCAGTCTGAAGACCTTGCGTTTAAAGATGAAGATATTCGTGAACTTTATAATCGTGTGGTAATGCTTTTTTCAAACAGTGCGAAATTCTACACTTTGTTTGCAGATGATACAGAACCCAAAACACCAAAGTCTATAACGGGCAATGTTCTCGATCGATGGATTCGTGCGCGTGTTTACGAGACGACAAAGAATGTAACTGATGCGCTTGACGCATATGAGACACCGCGCGCAATGCGTGAGATACGCCCGCTTATTGAAGATCTTTCACAATGGTATGTGCGCCGTTCTCGTGATCGTATACGCACAGGTAGCAGGCTGGAACGCACAGAATCTCTTGAAACACTCCGAGAAACACTCCGGTCGATTGCCTTACTTCTCGCACCATTTGCTCCTTTCATAGCAGAGGAAGTTTTCCAAACGGTAAAAACCGATACCGATCCCGAGAGTGTTCATTTGGCGAGCTGGAGTGAAGAGAAGAAATCGTATCTTATGCGTGTTGTTAAATCTTTAATATCTGATGACGACGAAGAACTTGTTGCTGGTATGGCGAAGGTTCGCTCGCTCGCTTCAGAGGCTCTTATGCTTCGACAGAAAGCGGGAATTAAGGTGCGTCAACCGCTGGCAACGCTTTCCGTACCAGATGCTTTGTCGGGTGAGCTGGCAGACGTACTTGCTGAAGAGGTGAATGTGAAAAAAGTAAAAACACGCGCACTTAAACTTGAACTTGATACAAGTCTTACAGAGACGCTAAGGCGTGAAGGCGATGTTCGTGAGTTTGCTCGCGCGATAGCTGGGGCACGTAAGACCCTCGGTTTTTCACCCAAAGATACTGTCTCGGTCTCTGTTACAGATTCCGCTAAAGACTTGCTCGAAAAAGAAAAGTTGGCAGGCGTGACAAGTATAAATTTTGCGGAAACTATCAATGATGCCCACACAGTAAAACTTTCGTTTGGAGAAATCGGTTTTTCGCTCGTTAGGAATGCGACATAAATATACTGTAAAATCTCTCGTGCTTGCACGCTATCCTGTGTCCGAAGCGAACGCAGATATCGTGCTTTTAACAAACGAACTCGGTCTCGTGTATGCTCGCGCGCAAGGTATACGCAAGTCCGGAGCAAAACTCGCCGTTGCTCTTCAGACACTTTCAGAATCAGACGTGGTTCTTTTGCGCGGGCGAGAAGGGTGGAGGATTACGGGAGCTGTGCTTGAGAAAAATCGGTTTATGTTTCTTTCGCAAAGCGCGCGTAAGCGTTTTGGGCGTGTGGCAGGACTTCTTTTGCGAATGATGCCGAGAGAAACACAACCTGTTTTTTATCAAGACATGAATGCTTTTTTAAAAATTCTTGAGCAAGAGCCCGATGATATGCATTCTGTTGCAGAATACATTACGGCACTCCGGCTCGTACATCTTCTTGGTTTTGACGCTGGAGAAGTGCCAGAAATGGAAAACGGGGAGTATTCGGTTGAAATCCTTACCAAGGCAAAAACTAACCGTAAAGAATATGTAGCGCGCATTAATCACGGCATATCTATTTCGGGGTTGTAGAGATACTGTATACTTTATTTATGGAGTTAGACGACAACATGGGTTCGCTTGAGAAAAAACGTCGCAGACTGTATGCGTCTAAAAAAAACATAACAACATCAAATAGGCAGTTGCCACGTTCGGAGGCTTCTGACGTGCCTCATTCCTGGAAAGAGAGTAAAAAACCTACTAAACATCATCGGCATGTTCGTTTCGCACTCGCTTTCTTTTGGGTGGCACTTAGTTTCTTTATTATTGCTGTTGGCGGTGCCTCCTATCTTTTTCTTTCTGGAGGACGGTCGGTGTCTACGGCTAACGTAGCCATAACAGTACAAGGACCGACAACGATTGCTGGAGGGGACACCGTGTCTCTTTTTGTCTCGGTTACAAACAACAATCCTATTAAGATGGAGGACACCTCGCTCGCGCTGTCTTTTCCTGCCGGAACACGACTTGCAACAAACGTAACAAAGTCGATAACACATAAAGAAGAGTCGCTGGGTACTATAGAGCCGGGGGCTCATGTCGAACGGTCGGTCAAAGTAATTTTATTTGGAGGGCAGGGCGACACTGTAACGATACCGATTTCCTTGCAGTTTAAGACAAAGGGCTCAAATGCTGTTTTGGTGAAAAAAACTTCTTATACCTTGTCGATAGTTGCAACACCTCTTTCTGTTTCTGTGGACGCCCCGTCTGAAACCACTGCAGGGCAACCTTTTTCGATAACAGCAACGGTCCGTTCAAATGCCACAACACCTCTTACAGACGTTGCATTGAAAGTAAATTATCCAACAGGTTTTACCCCGACAAAAACTTCTCTGAAGCCTGTGGGAGATATTTTTTCACTAGGAACATTTACCCCAGGACAAACAGTTCAGGTTCGTATTTCAGGGACTCTTGCAGGTCAAAATAAAGAGCAAAGAGTTTTTCGTTTGGCAGTTGGCACTACGGACACCTCAAAGGCGTCTCTTGCGATTTCTTATATGACACAATCGGCAACGATTACAATCGCACGTCCGTTTCTGGCAACGGTACTCAGTGTAAATGGAAGCATCTCGGGAAATACTGTTGTTTCAGCCGGTGTTCCGATACGCGCCACACTTGCTTGGAAAAATACACTGGACGTACCGATTACAAACGCCCGCATCGAAGTTAAGATATCTGGCACGCCGTTTGATCAAAATGTAAATGTATCTTCAGGACAATACCAATCGTCAAATCAGACAATTGTGTTTAGTAGGGACTCGGATTCTTCATTTGCATTGCTTGCTCCGGGAGCCAGTGGAATAGGGGCTTTTACGTTTACTCCTTTAGCACCGACAGCGACTTCAACGAATAAGGACATTAAGCCGTCGATTCATTTGAGTGTTTCGGTTTCCGGTCAGCGTCTTGGACCTGATAACGTAGCTCAAACAATAAGCTCTACAGTGACAAGATCAATCAAAATGTCGACAAGACTCGCAATAGACGCTTACGCAATTTATTCGTCGGGAGAGTTTGCAAACTCTGGACCGATACCTCCGCGCGCCAACGAGGCGACAACCTATACTGTCGTATGGAGTGTCCGTAACACTCTGAATGATGTTGCTGGAGCAAGCGTCACAGCGAATCTTCCGGCGGACGTTTCGTTTATTGGAAATGTTTCCCCAAACAATAATTCTGTAACCTATGACGAAGGAGCACATACAGTGACGTGGAATATCGGAGACTTCTCTGCAGGATCGTCCAGAACCTCCTCGTTCCAGGTTTCTTTAACACCAAGCACGAGCCAGCACGGTATTGCTCCAACCTTAATAAACGAGCCGTTATTCGTTGGCTTTGACCGCTTTGCACAAGTAAATGTATCTGCAACGGTAAATGCGGTAACAACCGATTTGTCGCATGATACAAAATATCAAAACGCAAACGCAAGTAACGTGCAGTAGTAAAACGATACTTTTTGCAGTACATTAAATTGATATGAACAAAGAACAAACACAACAAACCCCCTCAATCGAGACAATTATCTCTCTTGCAAAACGCAGGGGATTCGTTTTTGCGTCTTCGGAGATCTATGGCGGTTTTGCCGGAGTGTATGATTTTGGACCTCTCGGGGTTGAGCTAGAAAAAAATATTAAGGAACAATGGTGGAAGAAAATGGTGTATGACCGAGACGATATAGTCGGACTTGATTCCAGTATATTTATGAACCCGAAGATCTGGGAGGCCAGCGGGCATACGAGTGGTTTTTCCGATCCTATGACAGAGTGCAAAAAATGTAATACGCGTATTCGTGTAGATAAGGCTCTTGAGTCAATCGGTGTTGGAGCCGATGAAAAAATGAGCGGGGAAGAAATAAGCGCTTTGTTTGAGGCACACAAAAAAGACATTGCCTGTGAGAAGTGCGGAGGACATGAGTTTTCTCCGGTGCGAAAGTTTAATTTACTTGTTAAATCTAACCTCGGTGATTTTACGGAAAAGGGTAGCGATCCTTCGTATCTACGTGGCGAAACGTGTCAGGGGATTTATGTAAATTACAAAAATGTTTTGGACTCGACTCCAGTAAAAATACCTTTTGGTATCGCACAAATAGGCAAAGCTTTTCGAAATGAAATTTCGCCACGTCAATTTTTGTTTCGTGCGCGCGAGTTCGAACAGATGGAGATGCAGTATTTCGTACGACCGGAAAACGAAATGACAGAGTATGAAAAATTGCGAGAGTATCGGTGGCAGGCTGTTCTTGATCTCGGGATTGCAGAGAAAAACCTTCGATGGAAACAGCATGAAAATTTAGTTTTTTATGCTAAAGACGCATGGGATATAGAGTACGCATTTCCGTGGGGGTTTGACGAACTTGAAGGCGTTCACGCACGTGGTGATTACGATCTTACACAGCATGCAAAGGGGAGTGGTAAACCTCTTGATTATTTCGATCAACAAACGAGCGAACGGTTTGTTCCTCATATCATCGAGTCGTCGACAGGAATCGGGAGGCTTTTCTTTGCCATACTTACGGATGCGTATCGTGAAGACTCTTTCGGAAGTGGCGAGAAGCGGGTGTACCTTGCTTTGCCACCTGCGCTCTCCCCGGTGAAGGCCATGGTCTCTCCTCTTTTGAAAAATAAACCGGAGCTTGTTGAAAAAGCTCGCGAGGTATATCTGGAACTTAAAAAAAGCATCCCGCAGATTATGTGGGACGATAATGGAAATATCGGTAAGAGGTATCGCAGGCAAGACGAAATAGGCACCCCTTTTTGTATAACGATTGATTTCGATTCCCTTGGAGAGAAGCCGGAACTGAAAGACACAGTAACATTACGCCGGCGTGATAGTGGGGAGCAAGAACGCGTGGCGATTTCAGAACTACAGAAAATTATTCAAATTGCACTCTAGGTGCGTGGCGCGCGATGTGCGGAGCACATCGCGCGCCACTAGTTGTTTTAAGCACCCGCAACCTAAAATGTATTGTTTTGTGTTAAAATTCGAATTATGAAAGACGTAAAATATAACGTATCCATCACCTCCGGAACTATTGTAATGGCAATTATAATCGGGCTTATATCATATGCTCTTTGGATTCTTCGTGACTTGGTGCTTCTTATCGTAACAGCAATCGTGCTGGCTTCTGCGGTTCGTCCGGGCGTTCTTTTTTTCATGCGTTACAAGCTCCCGCGAGCAATATCGGTTTTTGCAATGTATCTCATCGTGTTCGGGGCGTTCTTTGGATCGGTTTATTTTTTCTTGCCACCATTGCTTGGAGAGGTCGGAAATTTCATTAATGTATTCCCGCACTATATCCAAAATCTGTCATTGCCCGCGTCGTTCGGTTCTTCCGGAGCAACAAGCTTCTTTTCTGCGAATTCTGGTGGCACAGGCACCTCGTTTGTACAATCACTATTCTCACTCCAGAAAGCGTTTACCGATACCTCGGCAGGAGCCCTCGGTCTTATAATGGCAGTATTCGGAGGTCTGTTCTCATTGATTTTCGTAATTGTTCTTTCATTTTATTTCGCCATTCAAGAAGAAGGTATCGAGGGTTTTTTAAGAACGATAACACCGCTTCCTCAGGAAGAATATGTAATTGATATCTGGCACCGTTCGCAGAAAAAAATCGGACTGTGGATGCAGGGGCAGATTATGCTTTCTGTTTTAGTTGGTGTGCTTGTGTATCTCGGGCTTTTAATTATCGGTATCCCGTACGCACTACTAATCGGTATCTTTACCGCGATGATGGAGATTATTCCGATATTCGGTTCGTTTATCGCTGCGGTTCCGGCGCTCGCCATTGCCTTTACGGCAGGCGGAGCTCCTCTCGTATTCATTGTTGCTGGGTTATACCTCGTAGTAAATCAATTTGAAGCGCATCTTATCTATCCGTTGGTTGTTAAAAAAATCGTCGGGGTTCCGCCACTTCTCGTTATTGTAGCAATGGTTGCTGGCGGGGAACTTGCAGGCTTCCTCGGGATACTTCTTTCTATTCCTCTCGTTGCAATTTTGCAGGAGTTTGTCGCAGATCTCGATAAAGGGCGTAGATTGCGCGCGAGTACACATTAATCATTTCTTATATAATGGCTCGTTACATAACAACAACACTCCCGTATGTAAACGCAGATCCGCACATTGGGTTTGCTGCTGAGCTTGTACAAGCAGACACTCTTGCTCGCGCATGGCGTCTTTTTGGTGACGACGTTTTTTTTACAACAGGTACGGATGAACACGGTCAGAAGATTTTTCAAAAAGCTGGTGAGACTGGTCAGGAAGTACAAGAATATGTAAATTATTATTCCGGTAAATTTGAGAAGTTAAGAAAAGCACTCAATCTCTCGTACGATTCATTTGTTCGCACAACTGATAAAAATCACGAGGAGGCAGCGAAGGAGATGTGGCTTCGCTGTGAAAAAAACAGTGATATTTATAAAAAGAAATATAGCGGTCTTTACTGCGTTGGCGATGAAATGTTTTTACGTGAAGCAGACCTTGTAAATGGAAAATGTCCGAATCACCCGAATATGGAGCCAATTAATATAGAAGAGGAGAATTATTTTTTTGCACTCTCTAAGTACCAGCCGTATCTGGAGGAATACTTGTCGAAGCCAAACACTGTATTGCCTGAATGGAGAAAAAAAGAAGCCCTTGATTTTGTAAAAAATGGTCTTGAAGATATAAGTATTTCGCGCGAAAGATCGCGTTTGGAATGGGGTATTCCTGTTCCGGGGGACGACACTCAGGTTATGTATGTTTGGTTTGATGCGCTAACTAACTATGTTTCAACACTCGGGTGGCCAAAAGATGATGCGGGTAATTTCAAAAAGTTTTGGAATGACGGGCGTACTATGCAGGTGGCAGGTAAAGACCAGATACGTTTCCAATCTATTTTGTGGCAGGCGATGCTCAAATCCGCGGGTCTTTCGGCTACCGATACAGTGTTTTATCGAGGGTTTGTTACTTCAGGAGGGCATAAAATGAGTAAATCTCTTGGAAATGTTATCAATCCGTATGAGCTTGTATCTAAGTATGGCACTGATGCGACTCGATATATTATCTTGCGACACGTACACCCGACAGACGATACTGATGTTACCTGGGAGCGTATGGACGAGTGGTACACTGCCAATCTTGTAAACGGACTCGGCAACCTTGTTGCTCGTGTAATGAAACTTGCAGAAACGCATCTGGAAAAGGGTGTCGACGTAGCGAAAGAAATTGTTTTCCCGAAAGAGTATTCTTTGGCAGTCGAGAACTTTCGTTTAAATGAAGTCGCAGATTATATCTGGAGCCGTATCAAAAAACTCGATGAGCGGATTACAGATGAAAAACCTTTTAAGGTTGTTAAAGACGACTCAAAAAAAGGGAAGGAACTTATTATCGGTAGTGTTCGCGAGCTTTATTTCATCGGACAGCTCCTTTTGCCTTTAATGCCAAAAACAAGTGACGCTATTTTAGAAGCCGTAAACACAAATACAAAACCGGAAAATCTTTTTCCACGATTATGAATTTTAAATATATAGATGCGCACTCTCATGTGCAAGAGAGTGAATACGATGCAGACAGGGAAGAGTTGTTAAATTCTTTCGAGCAGGAAGGTATAGGTACTATTGTTGTTGGCGTAGATAAAGCCTCGTCGATGCGCGCGCTGGCGCTTGCCAAAAACCATAAAAATGTTTTTGCATCTATAGGCAAGCACCCTACAGAAAATGACGAGCCGTTTGACGATGGTGTGTTTGAGGAACTTGCGCGCTCTTCGCAAAACGTGGCTATCGGAGAGTGTGGGCTCGAGTACTATAGAATAGACGACATACAAAAAGCGCGCGCAAAGCAGGTACCTCTTTTTGAAAAGCAGATTGAGCTTGCTGTTAAGGTGCGTAAACCACTAATGATACATGCTCGCCCGAGCGAAAGAACCATGGATGCTTACAAAGACATTATTGATTTGTTGCAGGTTGCAAAGCGTGAATACGGTGATGCTTTAACTGGTAACGTGCATTTTTTTGCTGGAGGAATAGACGAGACGCGCGCGTTTCTTGAGCTTGATTTTACGGTTTCGTATACTGCGGTTATAACATTTGCTCGTGAATATGATGAAACGATACGGTTTGTACCGCTAACACATCTTATCGCTGAGACGGATTCGCCATATGTTGCTCCCGCTTCAAATAGGGGAGCTCGTAACGATCCACGTGCTGTAAAAGAAGTCGTTCGTACTCTTGCGGAGATACGAAATGAAGAGGAAGAAGCTGTGCGTCTTGCTACCGTGAATAATACAATACGCGTTTTTAATCTAACAAATTAAGGTGGTCTATCGAAACTCCAAAACCCCGCGCTACATTACAATGGACAGGGCGCTTTCTGCAGATACTTTTGCGGACACTAAGTGTCCGCAAGTTTAGTGTCCGCAAGTTTACGTACCGCGTTTCTGCAGACACTAAGTGTCCGCAAGTGTTTACAAAACAACATGGCGCGGACGAAACGCGAGCAGGAGAGCGTTTTTGCCGATACTTTTGCCGACACTAAGTGTCCGCAAGTGTCTCATCGTAACTTTCTGCGGATACTAAGTGCCCGCATCATTTTGCCGACACTAAGTGTCCGCAAAACCACGCGCTACATTACAAAAGAATTTTGGGAAGGTTAGGTCTTCACAAAAAATCGGCAACATGTTTGGTTGTTTTAAGTACTGGAGAATTACCGGCGGGTTTGTATAATAAAGTTGCTTTGCGGTCATACGCGTGCTAGGATTGAGCCATTATGGCAAAGAAACAAAGTGTAGATGAAACGCAGGAAGTGGTGTCCGAAGAGGAGCTTGGTGAGCCCCGTGTGTATGAGCTCGGGTTCCATATTGACCCGGATCTTTCTCAAGAAGAACTGAAAGAGGTTTATAAAGGAATGACCGATGCGATATCGGCGGAAGGTACAATAATCGCTTCTGGAAAGTATGAAAAAGTAACTCTTGCCTACACTATCTCGCGTATGGAACACGAAGGACGTCACGATTTCTCGACAGCCTTTTTTGCATGGATTGCATATGAGACAACAGCTGAAGGGCACGAAAAAGTTCTCGAAGCTGTAAATACAGATAAACGTATATTCCGTTTTATCGATATCGTTACTACAAAGGAAGAGGCTCTTCATGCAGAGGAACAGCGAGAGTTGCGTATGAATACCTCAAAAAAAGTAGATGTCGTTTCTGATGAAAAGCAGGAAGAAAAGAGTATCGATAAAAAAGAAGAAGCAGCAGAAGTAACAGCGTAAAATATGTATATTAACAAAGCACTTGTATACGGCAATCTAACTCGCGATCCGGAGGTTCGTGCGATTCCTTCAGGTCAGCAGGTAGCAACTTTCTCACTTGCTACAAATCGTACCTATAAAGATAAAGAAGGACGTAAACAAGAGGTGGTGGAATATCACAATATTGTCGCTTTTGGACGTCCTGCGGAGCTTATCGGACAGTATATGAAGAAAGGGCGACCTTTGTTTGTGGAGGGTCGTTTGCAGACACGCTCGTGGGAGAAAGATGGACGTAAAAATTATCGTACGGAAATTGTGGTAGATAATTTCCAGTTTGGTGACGGTGGCGGGCGCAGTACAGGAGGTGCGGGCGATGCTGGAAGCGCTTCCTCACCACAAGCTCCTGCGCAGGAGCAAAGCTCTGAGGGTGCTATTCAGTATCCCGACGAGGATATAAACCCGGAGGATATTCCGTTTTAGTATTTAAATAAAAGAAACATGGCACATCAAGCAGAAAGAGAAGAAATAGAACATAAGAAATTTGTAGATTACAAAGACGTTTCGTATTTGAAACTTTTTACAAACCCTCACGCAAAAATGCTCCCGCGTCGTCGCACTGGTATTACTGCAAAGCGTCAGCGAGAGATAGCAAATGCGATTAAGCGTGCTCGTTACATGGCGCTTCTTCCGTACGTTGCTGCGTAGAGTATCGTACGCAAATAAAAAAGCGCGAGGCTAAAGCCTCGCGCTTTTTTTGAACTTAAAACTAAGCCGGCTAGGCTTTTGTAGCTCGCTCAACGTACTCTCCCGTATCTGTGTTTATACGAAGTACGTCGCCCTCGTTTATAAAAAGAGGAGTGTTTATTGTTGCTCCGGAGACAAGTGTTACTTGTTTTGTTCCTCCCGTTGCAGTGTCGCCTTTAACAGCGGGCGGGGCGTCTGTGACAACAAGGTCGACCTTAATCGGAATGTTTACAGCGACAGGTTCATCGTTATAAAGAAGCACTGTGCACGGCGCGTCTTGTACCAGCCACATGGTTTTGTTTCGTACTACGTTTTCCGGAAACGAAAACCGATTTTTGGGATTTTCATTTTCGCAAAACCAAGATTCGTCACGGTTTGTGTAAAGAAATTTTGCGTCCATTGTTTTAATATCGGCTTCTGGTACCGTTTCGTTTTGATGAAATGAGTTTTCTATGACCTTGCCGGATACAAGGTGGCGTAATTTTGTCTGGTTTACAGGTTTCCTTTTTTGCATTCGGAAAACATGCGAGGAAAGCACTTCGTATGGCTCATTGTTAAAGTCGATTATTTTTTTCTGAGTGATATTGTTGTATGAAAGAATTGCCATTTTTTAGTATGTAAATTTAAGCGATAATATAGCTCGATATTATCGAGGAAAGATAATAATGTTTATACTACACTTCAGTACTCGTATTTCAAGAGTCTGTATAAAACCCCGCGCCATGTTGTTTTGTAATGTTTTGCGGACACTTAGTGTCCGCAAAGCCATGCGCTACATTAAAAAAACGTGTGCGTAATTAACCAGAGAGGTTTGCTTTAATTTGTTTTAGGAGTTCGGTCGCCACTTTCGGGTTGTCTCGCAAGTATGTGCGTGAAGCATCGTAGCCTCTTCCAAGACTCTGGTCTTTGAATTTGTAAATAGCTCCAGATTTACTGACGATATCGTATTTTTCTCCGAGAGCCAAAAGCTCTCCCTCACGGCTAATGCCTTCGTTGTAAAGAAGATCGAATTCGGTTGTTTTGAAAGGAGCGGCGACTTTGTTTTTGACTACTTTTACTCGTACGCGTCCACCAACAACTTCATCGCCTTTTTTAATCTGCGCAATTCGGCGGATGTTTAGTCGAACACTCGTATAGAATTTGAGCGCCTTGCCACCCGGAGTTGTTTCAGGATTTCCAAACATTACCCCAATCTGCATACGGATTTGGTTAATAAATATGACAATAGTCTTGCTTTTGGCAGTAATCGCGGTGAGTTTTCTAAGAGCCTGGCTCATAAGGCGCGCCTGTTTGCCAACATGTGTTGCGCCCATGTCGCCCTCAATCTCGTCTTTTGGCGTGAGTGCTGCGACGGAGTCGATAACGATAACGTCTACATTACCGCTCCTTACCAATGACTCGACGATTTCAAGTGCTTGTTCGCCCGTGTCTGGTTGAGAAATCAAAAGCTCGTCCAATTTTACCCCGATATGACGTGCGTATTCTGGGTCAAAGGCGTGTTCCGCGTCAACAAAAGCACAGACCCCGCTTTTTTTCTGGGATTCTGCAACTGTGTGAAGTGCCAGAGTTGTCTTTCCGCTGGATTCCGGGCCGTATATTTCAATGATGCGCCCGCAGGGAAGACCCCCAATACCAAGAGCATAATCAAGCCCGATAGACCCAGTAGGTATCGAAGGCATCGTAGCTTGTTTTCCGGCACCAAAAGTCATAATCGCTTCGTCTCCGAATTTTGTGCGAATTTCTTTTAGAGCAAGTTCGATAGCTTTTTGTTTTGCGTCACTTGTTTTTGCGGTCGGCGAAGTAGACTTTTGTTTTTTTATTGTTTTCTTTGTAAGCATAGTAATTATAAATTATTGAACGAATATTGACCGTGTGTCGGTAACGGTATGTCCGAAACGATCCGCGACCTTTAGTGTAAGTATAGCCTCTCCGCGGGGAAGTGCGAGCGTTTTGGAAAACGTACCATCGCTGGTCGGTAGGAGCGTGCCCCCGTTTAGTGTTAGTCGAACAGCTCTCTTTACTCGTCCCGATACCGTAACAATACCGTTCTTTGTCAGGGCATCTTTTTTTGGAGTGGCGATAGCAAGACTCGGACCAGAAATGAGAGGTATTGCCTCCATAAATCCATAGCCGATAACAACAACAAGTATTACGGTCAGGATAATTCGTAGTGTAGGCATGTTATTCGCCGTCTTTAGGTTCGTTTTCAACGACGGCGCTTTCCAAAGTTTCTTCTTCCTCATCGGAGTCGGAGCTTGAAAGCACTTCGCGCGGGCGGGAACCGTCCGCAGGACCTATAATTCCTTTTTCTTCAAGCACGTCCATTAAACGCGCTGCGCGCGAATACCCAATACGGAGCTTTCTTTGCAGATACGAGGTAGATGCACGCCCGGCTTCTTCCACTGTGGCGCGAGCCTCACCGTACAGGTCATCTTCATCATCGTTTTCTTCAGCAAGAATGATAGCTTCGTTTGGTTCTATGTTTACACTATTTCCGCTCAGGTTAAGAGAGACCAAATCCCCAGTGTTATTTTTCTTAATATACTGTGCAACTTTCTTTACTTCTCCCTCACTTATATATGCTGTTTGGATACGCATGGGTTTCTGCATATCGCTCGACAAGTAGAGCATGTCACCGGCTCCGATAAGCTGTTCAGCTCCAGCGCAGTCAAGAATTGTTCGCGAGTCTATTTGAGACGCCACTTGCAGAGCCATACGAGTAGGCACGTTTGCTTTGATAATTCCAGTTATAACATTTACGCTAGGGCGTTGTGTCGACAAAATCAAGTGAATACCGACCGCTCGAGACATCTGCGCCAAGTGTACGACAGAGGCTTCAAGCTCTCGCGGGTATGCTTGCATAATATCAGCCAGCTCGTCTATGACTATTATAATGTAAGGCATTGCTTCTGGAAGTTCCTCATCCCCGCGCTTCTTTGCTGGTTCAACCACGTTTTCGTGATAAGACTCAATGTCACGCACTTGTTCTGTCTCGAGAACATTGTATCGACGGCTCATCTCTTTTGCCGCCCACTTAAGAGCAATAATCGTCTTTTTAGCATCGGTTATTACTGGAGTTAAAAGATGGGGAATGCCGTTATACATTGTCAGTTCGACCCTCTTAGGATCAATCATCATGAATCGTAATTGGTTCGGACCGTTTCTGTAAAGTAGGGAAGTGATGAGCGCGTGTATGGCAACAGACTTTCCAGCACCTGTAGCTCCGGCAACAAGAACGTGAGGTGTCTTTGCGATGTTTACATAGTGAGGCTTTCCGGTAATGTCACGCCCAAGCGTTGCAAGCAGAGGCTTTTTATTTTTACTCCATTCACGAGCTCCGATAAGTCCTCCAAGTCCAACTGTTGTTTTTGCAGTGTTTGGTACTTCGATACCGACAAGGGATTTCCCTGGGATAGGTGCTTCGATACGTACAGGGTGCGCAGCAAGTGCGAGCTCCAGATTGTTTTGAAGAGAGATAATTCGTGATAAGCGAACGCCCTCTGCCGGCTTGAAAGCGTAGCGTGTCACGGTCGGTCCTACAGAGACCTCGTCCATCTCGACAGAAATACCAAAGTTTTGAAAAGTGCGTTTAATAACGTTCGCGTTTGCTTTTATGTCGCCGACCCCTGGCTTTCCTTTATCTACGCCGAGCAGGTTTCGTGGCGGTGCTTTGTACTCTATGTCAAAACTTGCTATTACTCCGGCAGAATCAATCCCTGTGTCGTTGGATTCTTCGTGGTTAAAGACATTTATTGTCGGTTCGCGGTCAGGATGTATTTTTGTTTTTTCATTTTCATCAGCAATGTCCTCTTCGTACTCTTCTTCGTCTAGATACTCGTCAGAATCGTTGTCTGTAGTATCGGAGTCGTCACCGGCACGCCCGGCATCTTTTTTTGGAATCGATACCTTAACACTACGCGCGTAATTAAAAAATCGTGCAAAAAAGTCTCCGACTCCTTCAAGTAATATTGCAATGTCCGTTACTGTTGCGAGAGCTATTAATGACACTGCGAGTAAAAGGACAAGCGCTCCCCAAAACCCAAAAAGGCTTTCGAGGGAATGTCCTACAAAAGACCCTACACGACCACCCCAATTATTTTGGGGGAACAGTCCTGCAAAAGAAAGTGCCGATGCAAGAAACAGTGTGGCTCCGCCGGCAACGACAGGAGCGATAATAATTTTACGGAAACCCGCGTAAACCCCAAGGGCGATTATTGCAACAGGGAGCGCAAAAGCTCCAATTCCTATTATTGTCTGTGATAGCGAAAAGACTGTACTTCCGATAGGCCCCGCTGCACCAAAGGCTCCGAGCGTAAGAATAATTCCACCTGCAATTAATATGACGGCACCAACCCAGCGTATAACATCTTCATAAGCTTCAATTGTGTGTGTTTTTGTTCGGCGCCTCTTTCTGTATTTCCGTGTCATGTTTTGTGTTTGTACTAAGTATTGTAACACCGCTTGCAAAGCGTGTGGAGGGGCACATTTAAAGGCATCGTGCGTGCAGGTTGCACTGGAGTGCTTAAGGACATACAATGTCTGTAAACATTAAATATAAATATGCCTTATAAAGGACAAGATAAAAGAAAGACATCGCCGGCGTTACGGAGCAAAAACGCTGACAAGAATGATTTTGTCTTAGAACAACACATATTTTCAAACGTATTTGAAAAAGACATAAAGAGAGTTTTTATATATAAGAAATCCGAAAGACTCGCAAAAGCAATTCATCTCGTTGCCCCTGCGTTTAGAGAAGCTCCGTCACTTCGCGACCGTATCGATAAGGTAGCGGTAAGTTTGGTCGACGCTTCGATTACTCCGACAGCAAAAGCTCGCGAGATTCTTTCTCGGGAACTTCTAGCGCTCTCAAGTATTCTTTCGATTGCGCGTACCGGAGAAATGCTTTCAGAGATGAATGCGGAGATTATTTCCAAGGAAGCTCAAGACTTGTTGCTAGAAATAGCTTCATATGAAGAACCAAGGGTTTTTCTAGATAACGTACCGTCCCTTGCGGAGCTTTCGCGCGAAGCGGAGAAAGCGCAGGCTAATGCAAAAACCGACGAGTCAAACAAGTGGTTAAACAGAGGATTGGTTTCAAAATCCCTTACAAGAAGTCCTAGTAGTTTTGTTAAAAAAACAGGAGTCAGTAGTAAGAGAAACCCTAAAGGACATAAAGGACAAGTAAAGGACACTGTGGAAAAAACCTCCCGACGCGACGCGATTGTTTCGGTTGTTCGTGCAAAAGGTAGTGCCTATATAAAAGATGTGTCTACCGTAATACGAAACGTGAGCGAAAAAACGGTGCAAAGGGAACTCGCTTCGCTTGTTAATGACGGAGTACTCGTTCGTACTGGTTCTCGTAGATGGACATCGTATTCTCTTGCATAGTATTCGCGGTCTTGGCGCTGTAGTAAATCTGACATGTCAAAGACATGTAATATATGGAGTGTTTTTTGAAATAACTTAAATTTAAGCGAAAACATAACCGACGTTGACTTTTTGTGGTTTTTTTCATAATATAACCGAGCGATGATGATTGGGACATAGGTGTGGCAAAACGGCCGGAAACGGTCTTTTTGTCGTTTACAAAACTATGTCGTAAACATTCGTTATCCACATGCTGTAACGCTCTTTGGCTTCGACTCTATCGCGATATTCCGCTATACTGAAATACAGTCCCGCGGAATATTCGAAAACAGTTTTCCGGAGGGCGGGGTCTTTGATATCTGAATAGCAATTTGACCGGTTGCACACGTGTACAGTGTGGCGTTTTACGTCGCACCGGTTTTTCTGTTACCGCACGTAAAACAGAATCGGTATAAAAGAACATTCCGACATGGAAGCTCTCAGTATGATGTAACCCTTACCAGCTAGCTCATGGAATGCGTGTCGATATTGCACGCCGTGGGATAGTGATTGGAAACAAGAAATCACAAGTGAAACAAACCATTGTCGCGCAAGCGACTATTTACCAGGTGAATATCTGCACATTCGTCACCTTAACTTTAATAAGTAAATAAGGACCGGCGGGTGCGCAGTCTAGAAAAATTAAAATTACAGTTTATGACTACAGTAACCAATAGTGCAATCTCGAAGATTGTAGCGGTTACGGCAGGACTCGCGATGGTAGCATCGTTTGCGTTCGTTGCTCCGGCACGCGCAGCGTCGCTTACCAGCGCACAAGTTCAGTCGATACTCTCGCTTCTTTCTTCGTTTGGTGCAGACAGCACCACGATTGCAAACGTTCAATCGTCTCTTACCGGCGTACCGGTAAGTGGCACAACAGGTGGCACTACGACAACAACGTCGTCTTGCGACTTTACAGGAAGTCTTACCATCGGTGCTAAAGGCGCCGAGGTAACATGTCTTCAAACAGCTCTTATCGGAGCTGGCTATACTATCCCGGCAGGTGCGACAGGTTACTTTGGTAACCAGACTCGTTCCGCGGTGGCAGCATGGCAGAAGGCAACAGGAGTTGCTCCTGCGGTCGGCTACTTTGGCTCGATCTCTCGCGCACACTGGAACCTCGGAAGTACAGCTACCACAGGTGGCACGACCGGCGGTACAACTACAGGTGGAACAACAGCAATGACGGGCAACGGCCTTAAGGTCGCGCTCGCCGCAACTTCACCTAACGGTACCGTACTCGTACAGGCTCAAGGCATCGCGGACCTCGGGGAGTTTACCTTCTCGAACCCGACATCGGCATCGATTAATGTAACGAGTCTCTCGTTCAATCGTATCGGTGTATCAAATGACTCGACTCTTACGAACGTATACCTATATAAAGGTGTAAATCGTATCACGGACTCGGCAGGCGTATCTGCTTCCGTTTTCTCGTTTAGCAGCTCAGCTGGCCTCTTCACAGTACCAGCAGGTGGCACTTACACTGTAAGTGTTCGCTCCGACATTGCAGACTCGACTTCGGGTCAGCAGGTTGGTGTTGCACTTTCCGCAGTTGGCAGTACCGGTACACTCGACACGAGCGTATCGTTCCCAGTCAACAGTGGTTTGCAAACGATCTCGGCAGCATCTCTCGCAGGTGTTGACTTCAGTGGTACGGTTCTTCCGTCCGCTAACTCTAGCTTGAGCCCGACAGCAGACTACACGATTTGGCAGCAAACGGTTTCCGTTTCTACAAATCCTGTTAAGTTCACGTCGATCAAGTTTACAAACCTCGGTTCTATTGACGCGTCGAATATTCAAAATATCCGACTCTACGTAGATGGAACACAGGTTGGCACAGCAGTATCGCAGTTGAATGCAGATCGTACGGTTTCGTTCGATCTCTCAACAAGCCCTGTAACGCTCTCGACTTCGAGTCACATCGTTAAAGTGGTTGCAAACGTAACAGGTGGTTCAAGCCGTACGTTCCAGCTTTCACTTCAACGTGGTTCGGACGCAATGTTCGTAGACAACCAGCTTAATCAGCCGGTAACACCGACTGTCTCGAGTGCAACATTCTCGGCACAGACTTCGGGTCTTCAGACCGTTGCTTCCGTATCCGGTTCAACAGGTGTCTCTGTTAGCAAAGCAGCTGCTTCGCCAATGAATGACATCGCAACAGGTTCTACAAATGTTAAACTTGCTTCTTTCAACTTCCTCGTTACAGGTGAAGACGTAAAGGTACAAGACCTCTACGTATTTGCTTCAACGACAAGTGATGGTAGCACTGACGCAGCTTATGATCTTTCCAATGGTAAGATTATGATAAACGGTGTTCAGGTTGGTTCGACAAAGACAATCGGTGGAAGTGCAACGAATGCAGCATCTCAGGCAACTGACTTTGCTCTTGGTTCGTCGCTTATCATCCCTGCAGGTACGGTTACAACGATTGACATCTACGCTGACGCGAAGACATCGGCCGGTGTAAATATTCCGAACACAGGAACCGTTAAAGTTAGCTTGAAAGCCTCTACCAGCAATGGTCAGGGTCAGAGCTCTCTTAACGCTGTTAATATCCCGAGCTCATCAGATGTATCGGGTAACAACATAACTGTTACAAGTTCTGCTCTTACAGCAACCAAGTTCTCCGGTTACGGAGATCAGACGATGCTTCCAGGAACAGACAGTGCACGTATCGGCTCCTTTACATTGTCTGCAGGTGCAGCTGAGGGAGTGAACGTTAACACTATCGCGATGGATCTCTCGGGATACGCAGGTGTCACAAACCTCGTACTCAAGGACAGCGCGACAGGTGCACAGCTTGGCTCAACGGTTACAACACCGTCTGCTTCAGGCAACACCTTCTCTGTTAACTTCACAATCCCAGCATCGGGTACGAAGACAATCAATGTCTACGGAAACCTTTTGACGACAGCTTCCGGCAGTGTTCAAGCAACACTGACGACAAGTACTGCCGGCACAGGTGCTGTAACGGCAACGAATGCAGCTCTAACGGGCACTCAGGCATTGCAAAGCATGACAATCGGTACAGGTCTCTTGACGATTGCACGTAGCGCAAGCAACCCTGTTAACGCAAACGTTATCGCAGGAGCAAGTAATGTTGAAGTGAACGATTACACGTTTACTTCACAGACTTCTCCGTACACTGTTTCGAAACTGGAGTTCCAGATTCCTAACGGTGCAGCAACCTCGACAAACGGTTTGACTCTTAGTTACACAGATGCAAATGGTGCAACGCAAACTGCAACTGGAGCCACAACCCTAGTATCAGGTGGACCTGCTACTGTTACCTTCACAGGACTTTCGTTCTATGTCCCGAAGGATGACTCTGCAGACGTGAAAGTACTCGTTGGTATTCCGACGATTGCAAACGGTGCCACATCTGGTGCTGCAATCACGACCACTCTCTTGCACGCAACAGGCTTCCAGGCTATCGACTCGACGGGCAACGCAACGACGTCTGTCGGTACTGCTAATGTAGCTGGTGCAAGTGGTAGTTACGGTACAATGCTTGTTCGCAAAACTCTTCCGACATTTGCCGGCCAGAGCTACACGACAACATCTATGCCAAACAGTGGTACAGACCTCTTTAAGTTCAATGTTTCGGCAGATGCTGCTGGAGCAGCTGAGCTCTACAAAGTCTCGTTCAACGTATCGACATCAACAGGTGGCGAAGCACTCACAGACTTCACACTCTATGACGTGACAAGCGGTACACCGGTTTCTATCGGTACAGCTACTAATGCTAACTCAAGCAACATTGTCACTATCACACCAACAAATGTAATTTCAGTTGGTGCAGGTAGCACAAAGACATTCACGCTTCGAGCAGGTACTTACACCGGAGTGTGGGGAACCCACAATTCGATAACTGTAAGTGCTAACTCGGCTGACGGTTCTGTTGCCGCAAATGCAGCAGCCGCTTCAGTATCGGGTAACTACGTTTGGTCTGATCGTTCCGCTGCGTCTCATGACACAACGACATCTGACTGGACAAACGGATACCTTCTTAAGAACCTTACGGACGGAACTTACAGTTTCTCCAACTAGGACTTAAGATAGCTCTATAAGTTCTTCGGAACTTCCTGCTAGAAAATTGGTCTAGCAAAAGAAAGAACCCCCTCACGGGGGTTCTTTCTTTTTCCCTTCGTCTAGCACCTTGGGAAGGTCTAGCCTTCCCAAACCAAAAACCACCCGAAAGGGTGGTTTTTGGTTTGTAGATATTAGCTGGTCTCTCTAGACCCCAAAACCCCGCGCTACATTAGTACACTTGCGGACACTACACTTGCGGACACTAAGTGTCCGCAAAGCCACGCGCTATGGACTTTTTGCGGACACTAAGTGTCCGCAAAAGTTGTTAATTTCTGCCGACGCTTTTTGCAGACACTAAGTGTCCGCAAAGTGTCCGCATAATGCTCGAACCCTGGTGAACGTATTTGGGAAGGTCTAACCTTCCCAAGTAGAGGAGTTTAAAAGGTGGGAATGTGTGTGGTATGCTCGTTGTATGAAAACAAATCGAGAAATTGTTATTGGAAGCACTGTTGCCGTAACCCTCATCACTCTTCTGGTGTGGCTTTTGGCGGGGCACGGCATTATTGCCACCACCACGCAGGTAGAGCAACCTCGAATAAGTGATAAAAACGTTGCCACTACTACGCAAACTGCTGTTAAAACCGCCGTTAAAAAACTACCTAAAAGCGATACGGATAATGTATCGGTTGTTTTAGGAAACGCCTCGACGAGAAACATAAATCCTCTTAAGATTGATTTTCGTGACAAAAACATATCGTGGAAGATTGCCTCTGCAGGAGCTTCCGTAAAAAAGGATATGCAAAATAAAATTATCGATCTTTCCAAAAAAATAGGTACCGGTATTTATCCAAACTATGATATTTATATTCAGATTGCGCGTGACTATACTCTTACTGGTGAAGGTGAAAATGCTTACGATTTTTATATTCTCGCTGTAAAAGATTCTCCACAAAAAGGTCTTGCTTTTAATAATCTCGGAGATCTTTTGGCAAGAGTTGGCGCTTATCACACCGCGCATACGGCGTTTGCCAAAGCCGTTACTGTCGAGCCTTCCGTCGAGCTGTATTGGCTTTCGTATTTAAGATTTTTGACTGCATATGAAAAAAAGTCACCGGCTACAAAAAGTGTATTTACAAAAGCAATGAATGCGACAAACAGTGCTCCGGATGTGCGTATAGCGCGCGCAAATTATGAGCAGGCAATCGGTGATTTTGCGAGCTCAATTGCAGATTGGAATATTGTTCGAACGCAAGTTGGTAGCGCGCAGAAGGTTGCTATAGATAAAAAAATAGCGTCACTTACAGCAAAGCAACAATAGCTATGGTTTCTCATTTAAAAAATGAATCGGAAATAATGCCGTATACGCTTGATTTTGCAAAATTTGTAGGAGGTTTTATTCTTTTTATCGGAGTGGCACTTATTGTACTACATGTTGTTTCTGTAGAGACTGCCAGTTTAAAGCTTGGTCCGAGTACGGCAATGCACGCCTCCAAATAAAGAAAAGATTTAGGTTTTTAACGGTTCAGGTTGGCTGGTTTTTTAGATATCAAAACCACACGCTACATTACTTTTGCGGACACTAAGTGTCCGCAAACTAGTTTGGGAAGGTCTAACCTTCCCAAATTTCTTTGCGTTAATTTTGCAAGGCATAGCGCGCGCCGAAGGCGCGCGCTATGCCTTGCTTCGCACCACCACAATTTACATTGGTTTTTAGCTGCTCATTTTAACTTCGTGTTTAAGGCTCGCGGTTGTAGGTGTTGAGTTTTTAAACATAATCGGGTATAGTCTCGAATGTACGGACCAAAGACAGCAGGCGTTTTATAAGCCCTGCCGAGGGACGAAATGCTACGCACTTGTGCGTGCAGGTCGAAGTCTCCACAATAGTCCTGAAAGGGACTTTTTTTGTTTCTGTTCCGTACTAGAAATCCATCATTATGGCTATCAACAAAAAAAAGAAAGAAAGCATTGTGCAAACAATAACCGAATCTGTAAAGGATACTACCTCGGTAGTCTTCGTACAGTTTTCCGGACTTTCGGTTTCAAACACAGTTTCAATGCGCAAATCGCTTCGCGAAGAGGGCGTTGGATACTATGTTGCGAAAAAGACACTCATTCGTCACGCGCTTAAAAATCTGGGGTATACCGGTGAAATACCGGAGCTTCCGGGGGAAATAGCTATCGCGTGGGGTAGTGCGGACGCTACGGCGCCGGCGCGCACCATTTATGAACAGGGTAAAGAGTACAAAGACACGCTCACTATCGTGGGAGGTGTTTTTGAAAACGCTTATACCGATGCGGAAAAGATGCAAGCGATTGCTACAATCCCGGCGGTACCTGTTTTGCGTGGAATGTTTGTGAATGTTATTAATTCGCCGATACAAAGTCTCGTGATTGCACTTGACCAGATTCGCGAATCGAAAGCTGGTGTTTAATCGTAATTAAAAAAAACTTACTATGTCTGAAGAAGTAAAGAAAGAAGAAACGACAGAGAACGAAACTTCCGAAAAAGAAGAAGCTTCTGAAACTACCGCACCCGAAGCAAAAGAAACAGCTCCGGAAACAGCAGTAGCTACTGAAGAAGAAGAGGAAGTTGAAGTTCCTGCAAAGTTTAAAAAACTCGTTGAAGAAATAGAGACAATGACTGTTCTCGAACTCTCAGAGTTGGTAAAGGTGTTTGAGAAGAAATTCGGTGTGTCTGCATCCGTAGTAGCGGTAGCAGGAGCCGGAGCGGGAGCTGCCGGAGCCGAAGAGGAAAAGAGCACTGTTACAGTAGAGCTTTCCGATTTCGGGGGTAACAAAATTTCCGTTATCAAAGCCGTAAAAGAAGTGCTCGCACTTGGGCTTAAGGAAGCAAAAGACCTCGTTGACAACGTACCTTCCGTTATTAAGGAAGACGTTAAAAAAGAAGAAGCAGAAGAGCTCAAAAAGAAGCTCGAGGAAGCAGGAGGCAAGGTTGCTTTTAAGTAACTTGTTCAGTTTTCGCGGACTCCTTTTTCCTGTTTAGGTTTAAGGTGTTTGTGTAAACAGAAAATACAAAACACGGCGTTGCGCTACGCGCAACGCCGTGTTTTGTATTTTCCCGTTCTGTCAAGTCTTGCGCAAAACCCTCATTGGCGAGTACAATGCCGGGCATATGGATTCACTAGCCAAACTTTTTTGCTCGTCCGCGAGGCTTAAACTTTTGCGTCTTTTTGTATTTAATCAAAGGGCATCGTTTACTCTTGAAGAGGCTTCTTTCCGTACGAAGTCAAACACTCCTATTGCACGCAAAGAACTCACCGCGCTTCTTTCCGTAGGAATAGTGCGTAAGCGCGGTACAGGGCGCGCTGCTCGTTATGGAATAAACAAACATTTTATACATCTCGATGCGCTCACAATTTTTCTTCGAGAGACAACCGTTATCGGTCCGAAAGAAGTACTTAACTCACTGCGCAAAGCGGGCTCGCTACGCCTCGTTGTGCTTACCGGTATTTTTACAGGAGTGATAGAGCCGAAGGTAGACCTTTTAATAGTGGGGGACAAGCTTGAGGAGCGCGCACTTGCAAGTGCGATACGAACCATAGAAGCAGACTTCGGGCGAGAGATTCGTTTCTCTGCTTTTTCGACAGAAGATTTTAGATACAGGTTTGGTGTTTACGACCGTCTCCTGCGAGATGTTTTTGATTATTCGCATCGCACAATACTCGACAAGATAGGTCTTTCATAAAAACTAGATTTTAGTTTAGTTCATATATATCCACACCCCACTATTTTGACGGGTTTGTTTCTGATACACTTACATATAGCTTGGCTCGCGCCGGCTTTAATCGGAAATAATTGCTCTAAAAAATTATATGGTTTTCACTACTTGGGCTGACGTTCTGAATCAGTCATTTCAGAATATGTTCTACGGGTTGATGGCGTATCTGCCAAACCTAATTGTTGCGTTTATTATATTCATCATCGGTTGGATTATCGGTATCGGTATCGGTCGTGTGGTGGAACAGCTTATAAATTCGCTTCGTCTCGACCAAGCCTTTCGCGCCGCCGGTGCAGAGAGGGTTATCGAGCGCGCAGGTTTTAAGCTTTCCTCCGGAAAGTTTCTCGGAGCGCTTGTAAAATGGTTTATCATTATCACGTTCTTGGTGGCATCACTTAATGTTTTGCACCTCGATGTTGTTAATGTATTCCTTCGCGATGTAGTGCTCAGCTACTTGCCTCAAGTAATAGTCTCTGTACTTATTCTTCTAGCAGCAGCGGTGCTTGCGGAAATCGTTCACCATGTTGTGGAAGGTTCTGCAAAAGCAGCGCGCTTGTCTTCGGCAGGTTTGCTTGGCTCGGTTGCTCGATGGTCGATTTGGATTTTTGCAATCCTCGCAGCATTGCACCAGTTACAGGTCGCACCTCTCTTTGTACAGACACTCTTTACAGGTATCGTAATTGCACTCTCACTTGCTATCGGACTTTCATTTGGTCTCGGTGGACAACAAGCTGCATCGCGCTACATTGAGCACGTACGTGAGCAGATTAAAGACTAGCGACACAGTACTCTCCATCAAATAAAAACACGCGCGGGCGCATGCCCGCGCGTGTTTTTATTTGTCCCGCACTTGACGTGGAGGCATCCTTCGAGTATTCTCTTGGATACGTGTTTACGAATAAAAAAACAACGGCTGACGGGTAAGCTGTAAAAAGCTAAAGATGATGCATCGCGCATCGGACACCCGCCTATAGGCGGTTTTTTCTTTCAGAAATACGAGAACTTTGAAAATTGAATATGTATAGGTAAAATCAAATTGCAAACTGATTGCACATGTTTTTCATGTGCAATCTATTCAACGAGAAAAAAAATCGTATTGTGGTATGCAGGTCTCCATGCAGGAGACAGCAAGGGTGCACGGTGGATGCCTAGGCTTACGTAGGCGATGAAGGACGTGATTAGTCGACGATACGCTTCGGGGAGGTGACTTATAACCTTTGATCCGGAGATTTCCGAATGGGGAAACCCTCCTGTCATGAACAGGAACCATATTAGTAACATTATATGGAGCGCACCCGGGGAAGTGAAACATCTCAGTACCCGGAGGAATAGAAAGCAACAGAGAACCGTTTTCCGTCAGTCCGATTTTTCGGGCGGATGGAAAACGGTTCCTGCGATTCCCCAAGTAGCGGCGAGCGAAACGGGAATAGCCCAAACCGAGCTCTATCTCTGAGCTTGAGGGGTATATGATGAGATATATGCATATCGTATATCTCATACAAAACTCAAGTTCAAAAGAGATATATATTGGTCAAACCAATAATCTCACTCAACGACTTCAGCAACATAACAGAGGTGCAAATTATTCAACTCATCGAAAGAAAGACGGTGAATGGATTCTTGTTTATGCTGAAGCGTACAGAGTAAAAGAAGACGCAACGAATCGAGAAGCAAAATTAAAACAGCGCGGAAGCGCAAAATATTGCCTCTTAAAACGAATCGTGCAAAGTCTTCAAGCCCAGAGATAGGGCTCGGGGTTGTAAGACAGAAACGCAGTACTTGTACTGGAAGAGTTACAAATCACACACATAGAAGAAACTGCTGGGAAGCAGTGCCCAAGAAGGTAATAGCCCCGTATTTAAAATGGGTGTGACTCTTTAGTTTCTGTTCTTGAGTAGTTCGAGACATGAATAGCTCGAATGAATCTGCCAGAACTAACTGGTAAGGCTAAATACTACGTAAGACCGATAGTGAACAAGTACCGTGAGGGAAAGGTGAAAAGAACCCCGTTGAGGGGAGTGAAATAGAACTGAAACCGTGTACCTACAAAGGGTCGGAGCCCAGGATTCGCAAGAATCCGGGTGACGGCGTGCCTATTGAAGAATGAGCCGGCGAGTATATATCTGTTGCATAGCTAAGCCCGTTATTGGGTGGAGCTGCAGGGAAACCGAGTGTGAATAGCGCGTTGGTAGCAGATATATGACCCGAAGCCAGATGAGCTTGCCATGAGCAGGGTGAAGTGTGTCGAAAGACACATGGAGGCCCGAACCCGTTGGTCGTACAACGCCTTGGGATGACTTGTGGTAAGGAGTGAAAAGCTAATCGAATCTGGTAATAGCTGGTTCTCTCCGAAACAGCTTTTGGGTTGGCGTCGCGTGATCCTTCTGGGGGTAGAGCACTGGAAGGGATGAACAGGGAGAAATCTCGTCATTCCTATCAACCTCCGAATACCAGAAGTTACAGCGCGGCAGTTAGAAGGCGGGGGCGAAGCTCCGTCGTTCGAGAGGGGAAGAGCCCAGATCGCCAGTTAAGGTCCCTAAATCGACGCTCAGTACAACTTAAGGAAGTGAGGATTCTCAGACAATGAGGATGTTGGCTTAGAAGCAGCCATCATTTAAAGAAAGCGTAACAGCTCACTCATCGAGGGTCCTTGCGCCGTAAATAATCGGGGTTAAGCGTCGTACCGAAACTGCGGGTTTGCACACTTCACAGGGAATAATATTCCAAAAAAGTTTGGGAAGGTTAGACCTTCCCAAATAAATGTTCTTTAGGGATGTTACTTAAAATAAAGTAAAGTCGCCCATCTTTTTTGATGTGTGGCCGAAGGTTCGATTCCTTCCATCCCGACCATTTTTCGTATTGGAAAATGGTTAGAATTTTTAGATGAACAAAAAATGTTCGTCTTTCCTGTGAAGTGTGCAAGCGGTAGGAGAGCGTTCTGTTCCGCGATGAAGAGTAAGGGGTGACCCGACTTGGAGCGTACAGAAGTGAGAATGCCGGCACAAGTAACCACAATGCAGGTGAGAACCCTGCACATCGAAAGACTAAGGTTTCCCGGGCCATGACAATCAGCCCGGGGTTAGTCGGGCCTAAGGGGATGGCGAAAGCCGCACCCGATGGACACACGGTCAATATTCCGTGACCGCCACACATGCGATGGGGTGACAGATTGCAGTACATACGGCCAGTTATTGGATTTCTGGTCGGCATTGTAAGGAGGTACTTTAGGTAAATCCGGAGTACATATACTCCAAGCAATGTCGCAATTTCCTTCTACGGAGGGAGGGAGCGTATGGAGCGCAGTTTCAAGAAAAGCCTCTAAGCTTCAGTGTGTGCGCGACCGTACCGAAAACCGACACAGGTGGTCTGGTCGAGAAGACTAAGATGAACGAGTGAGAGGTCCTCAAGGAACTCGGCAAAACAGCGGCCGTAACTTCGGGATAAGGCCTGCCCTGAGCAATCAGGGCCGCAGCGAAAGAATTCCTAGCGACTGTTTACCAAAAACACAGCTCCCTGCGAACTCGTAAGAGGATGTATAGGGGGTGACGCCTGACCAATGCCGGAAGGTTAAATACGGTTGGTTACATACTTTTGGTGTGTAGCTGGACTGTATAAGCCCCGGTGAATGTCGGCGATAACTATAATCGTCCTAAGGTCGGACATATTTTTCATTAATTGTTAAGTATGTCCGAGGATTGGGACGATTATAAGGTAAACATAATGTCAGCTGCCTTGCTGTGCAGTAATGCACAGATTAATCCACCCATGGCCATATGCTGGAAAGCAGATTTATCTGTAATCAGCAGGGAAGACTGCATAAAATATATGCAGAACCCTCAGAGACTACACGCCATGCCCCCGTCGCGAGACGGGGTGAAGATATAGTCCAAAGGTTTAAAAGGAACCTAGAGCGAAATT
>CAZYRK010000002.1:7879-80515 GCA_964650475.1 uncultured Candidatus Saccharibacteria bacterium | reverse complement strand
AAAGATACATGCTTTATCAAAAAAATACTCTCAAGAGTGTTCCACGTGAAAACTTTACGTTAAGATGCGTTGGTTTTGCAGGACATACCCCGCCCATGTTCCACGTGAAAACTATTTTTAGCCTAAATATAGGTTTTTGGTAAAAAAATCGGTCTTATTATCGAAAGCGAGACACTGTATATAACGCTAAAAAGCATTTTTACAATGAGTTGGAAGAGTTTGGGAACGTAACAAGTTTAACGTACATGGTGCTTTTGCATGATTTTCTGCACCTCTTGCTCCTCGAGCTCCTCAAGTTTTTGTTTTCCGGCTTTCCCAAGCAAGCGCAATTCCTCATCTGAAAGTTTTAGGAGCGTTTCCGTGCGTGTATCCAGATATTCCGATGTGTTTCTAGAAGGATCTTCAATAACTTCTTCAAGCAGTGCATGCAAGAGCCACCCGATTCTTGGTCCAGGTTCCACGTGGAACTTTTTCATAAGGTTATTACCGTCTGTTTTTAGCATGGAAACAGAAATAGGGTCGCGAAGTGTTTGTTCGACCATGGCTTTGTATTTTCTAAAACGAAAAGGCTGTTCTTTTGGGCGCCCGGTGCCTATTCTGTCGCACATACGGATATTTAAAAGATCCCATATATGGTCTTTCCCGACATTTTGTATCATGCGCCGCACAGCGGAGAGAGTTATTTTGTCGGGATCAGAGAAAAACATATGCCAGCGAATAAGCTTTGTTACACGCTCGATAGTTTCACGTGAAAAGTGCAGGTCACGCAGGGCTTTTTTTGCGATTTTAGCGCTAACAACCTCATGCCCGTGGAATGTCCAGTCTTTCTTTTCGTCTGACCATCGTCTCGTGTTTGTCTTTGCCACATCATGGAATAGACACGCAAGGCGTAGGTTTAGGTCGAAACCTTTATCTGCAGCGTGCTGTACTGTGCGCAAAAGATGTTCAAAAACATCGAAAGAGTGGGCTTGGTTTTGTTTAATTCCAACTCCTTGCACCAGCTCCGGCGAAATATATTCCAGTACACCAAGACGCGAAGCAAGAGCAAGCGCCATAAGTGGTTGGTCGGAATTAAGAATGCGTACAAGCTCGTCGCGTATGCGTTCTTTTGAAATGTAGCGAAGATTGGTGGATTTGTTTTGTATCGCCAGTGCTGTGTTCGTGTCGAGAGCAAACCCAAGCTCTGCAACAAAGCGTAATGCTCGAAGGAGACGCAAACCGTCCTCTTCAAAACGCTCCTCGGGGTTCCCGACAGTCTGGAGCACTCCGGCGGAAATGTCCTTTTGTCCTTTATAAGGATCGATTACTTGTCCTTTAGACTCGTCGTAAGCAATGGCGTTTATAGTGAAGTCTCGTCGTGCCAAATCTTCCAATATGGAGTCTCCAAAGGTGACAGAATCCGGACGGCGCTTGTCTTTATATGAAGACTCTGTTCGGTACGGGGTAACCTCTATAACTTTTAACGCAGGGTCGTCTGTTTCGTTTACAACACCAACTGTTCCGAAATCGTTTGTATAAAATGTTTCAGGGAAAAGTTCTTGGATAGCTTCCGGCTTTGCGTTTGTCGTTACGTCCCAATCTTTCGGTTTGCGGTTTAGGATAAGGTCGCGCACACAACCACCGACCAGATACGCTTCAAAACCCGCGTTTCGCAGTGTTTCTGTTACAGATTGTACTTCACGTGGAACAACGTATTGCATTATTGTATATAGTAATACTCATATGGCTTTTTTCATAGAGTAGAAGTAGTATATGAGATACATGCCCCGGTGGTGAAATGGATATCACGACTGACTTCGGATCAGTTGTTCCGGGTTCGAGTCCTGGCCGGGGCACAAGAATAATTATTATTTAATTGATATTAAACGCTAACGAGCTTATTAAACTGTTTCTCTTATGAATCAAGAAACTGTAATTAAAAAAACTACAGGTTTTGTAAAAGAAGTTTTATCCGATACCGAAGGTGTTTAATGAGAGTTTTGTTGGTTAGCAAGAGTGCCAAACCAAATGTCTATAACAACCTTCGTTTTTTTGAAGTACTCCAGACTATCGTGCTTATAGACATTCAAACACGGTGTAATTACGCTCATCATGCGAGGTTTTTAGGATTAACTCGTGTTTGCTTTGGCGAAAGTAAACACACTTGGCGTCTGTGTGACACAATATTATTATATGTCCTTATTTTTGGAATGCGCTACGGTTGCTCCTTAGGAATTTAAGAGCGTCCTGATTCAGGGTTCTGGAATTTTTTTATAAAAATGTGGTATGCTTTTTCACAAAGCGGATATGGTTTAGTGGTAAAACGCGTCCTTGCCAAGGACGAGTCGGGAGTTCGATTCTCCCTATCCGCACCAAGAGGGATAAAAACAGTGAATAACATCTTTGTGCGTTTGCTCCAATACAAAATTAAAGTACTTTGAAGTGGAAAAAACCAGAGAGGACGAGGGTTAAGCAAACTTATCTGTGCGCGATTTACCGTGTCGGTTTCTTTGTGTGTTTGGGCTAAAGTACAAAAGACAGCCTGTGGACAAACCTGTGCATTAAGTGGATAAAGGACAGTGAAAATTTACATGAGAAAAAACGTTTCTTTTAAATAGTGAGTAAATAAGCCATTTTTGTTTTGGTCAATGGTATGATAGTTTTATGAAACTCGACGGCATGTCACATAAAGAAATAGGGCATTTTGGCGAGCGCGCCGCCGCAGAATACTTAAGAAGACACAAGTTTCGCATCTTAGATAGAAACGTCGCTCATAAAACGGGAGAGCTTGATATTGTGGTGCAAAAAGATGGGGTCTTGTGCATTATAGAGGTAAAAAGCGTTACTTGTGATGATTTTCCGAGTGTTACCGGGGATGCTAATGCTTTTGATCCCGCTGAAAATTTACACGCTATTAAAATGAGGAAAGTTGTGCGTACCGGAGAATGGTATGTTGCTGAAAAGGGCTGGGAAGGGGAGTGGCAGGTCGACGGCGTCGTTGTTTGGTTGCGTAAGCGCGATGGAGTCGCTCGTGTGCGGTATTTGCCACAGATTGTTTAGAAACAGATATGTTAGTTTCCTATCCATCGCAACGCTCATGTTTTTAGCTATTAATTTTTGCGGACACTAAGTTTTTGCGGACACTAAGTGTCCGCAAAACCACGCGCTACATTACAAAACAACATGACGCGGAGTGAGGTCTTTGCCGACTCTCTCTGCGGACACTCTCTGCGGACACTTAGTGTCCGCAGAGAGTGTCCGCAGAGAGAGAATAGTTTTATCATACTCATCGCAACGCTCATGTTTTTGTCTGTTAATTTTTGCGGACACTTAGTGTCCGCAAGTGTGTGTGTCCGTGTCCGCAAGTGTCACTTTTGCGGACACTAAGTGTCCGCAAAAACTTAGTGTCGGCAGAGATGGTGTCCTTTATAAAAATCGATCAGCACAGGGTGTCTTTTATAAGTTTGTATTGGTAGGGTTATAAAAAGGGCGCTAACTGTAGGTTAGCGCCCGTCGTGTTTTTGGTTAATCCATCTAATTTAAAGACGGATTCCTTTTAGCTCGTCGGAGCTGTACGCCCCGACGGTGTGGTTGTCATGTTCCACCCACCACGCGTTAGCGTAGTTGGCGGGTATTGTTCCGATGACAGTACCTGTAATGTTGTGCTTGCGGGCGTCAAGATTTTCCTTGTCCGCAGGCACCCATGTTCTTTTGTGTAGGAGCTGGGTCTTAACCCGCATCCCTGTTCTTATACTCATTCCCATAATTTACTGCCTCCTTTAAGTTATGGAATTGCTTTTACCAAAGTGCCACCACATTGTGAACACTTGGAACCGATATAATATATACATTGTTTGGCGGTGCGTGTCAAGTTTAGATGCCTCGAGTTCAATAAGTAAGTGCAACACCTCAAAACTTCAATAATAAACATAAGTGCGCAGAATGCGAGACCCTATGATAAAAAAGTGAAGATTGCATGTGAGGGGATACGCGGGGCGGGGGTAAGAAAAGCAAGGGGAGAGGCGAGCACCAGAAACAGTGTTAAGATGATATGTATCGAACACGTTTGTTCGTGAAAGCTTGTACAAGTGTACTTTTTGCGTAATATTAATGGAGTTTATTGCGCGAGGAGGTATTCGGCGCTTAGTCGGGGTGTGGTGTAGTGGTAGCACGCATCCTTTGGGAGGATGTAGCTCGAGTTCGAGTCTCGGCACCCCGACTAAGCGCCGAATAAAAAAGTTTTTAAGGGCAAGTGCTATTAATTTCAAAAAAACAAATTAAATTATGGCAATACCAATGTTTCCGGCTTATTCTTTTGGAACAATCTTTTCAATATACGCAGAGCAGGCGGTCATCGTCTTTTTGGTTACCATTGTGCTGGCGGTTGTTTTTTCCATAGTACAGCATCAAATCCTCGCTCGTCTCGCGCGGTTTTCGAAACATACAAAAAATAAAATAGACGATGCTATCGTCGCGATGATACAAAGCGTTCGACCAGCGTTTTATTGGTATCTTTCGTTATATATCGGTCTGCACACGCTCGAGCTCTCGAAAAATGTAGCTACTGTATTAAATGTAGTTTTGCTCGCGCTTGTTCTTTGGTATGTCATCCGCGCTCTCAATATCGCGATAGATATGTTTGTCGCGCATTCCTCAGGTGAAAAAAGTGAACATGTTGCACGGCATTTCTTGGGAACTATGGCGAAGTCTGTACTGTGGGGCATCGCGGTGCTCTTGCTTTTGTCGAACCTCGGGGTAAACATCACATCGCTCATTGCCGGCTTGGGGATAGGCGGTGTTGCCATAGCTTTCGCTCTGCAAAACATTTTGACAGACCTTTTTAGCTCGTTTGCTATTTATTTTGACAAGCCGTTTGTGCAAGGAGACTTTATTATTGTTGGCAAGAATATGGGCACAGTGGAAAATATTGGTATAAAAACCACGAGACTTCGCGCACTTCAAGGCGAGGAGATTGTTATATCAAATCACGAGCTTACTTCCACCCGTATCCAAAATTTCCACTCTATGCAAAATCGCCGTGTGGAAATGAAGATTGGTATAGCCTATGAGACACCAAGCGAGACGGTTTCAGCCCTTCCGGAAAAGATAAAAGATGTACTGAACCCGATTTCAGGTATTAAAATAGACAGAGTGCATTTTTCAGGTTTCGGAGATTCCTCGCTCGATTTTGATCTGGTGTATTACGTAAATTCCGGAGACTACACAGAATACATGGACAGACAGCAGGAAATGAATATGGCAATTCTTAATTTGTTTGCTTCTGAGAATGTTGAATTTGCGTATCCAACGCGCACGATACATATTGCATCACAACCAAAGGCTTCATAGATAGTCGCAAACCCAGAATAAAGAAATTATAAAGTACGTTAAATTAAAGCTTTTCCACCAGATCTGCTGAATTAACACCTGAAGTGCACTTCAGGTGTTAATTCAGCAACCCCCAACAAAGAGGAGCCAATGAAAATATTAATGGTTTGTTGAGACAGTATTTTCCCAAAGGTTCGTCTTTTGCCACAATTACAAATAAAGATGTCCAACGTGCTGTTCATAAATTGAATAGTCGACCACGTAAACGTCTTAACTATTTAACGCCACAACAAGTTTTTCAAGAGGGTGTACTTTAAGAGTTAATTTAAGTCGGGTCGCTAGCCCAACGCAGTTTTTAATTCGATGCCGAAGAAAGTATTTTTACAAGTACCGCAGTTAGTTTTTTAGCCTCGGGAGCGAACCCGGTAACTACAGTTTCGGGCTGTTCTGCAAGTATCGCGTCGAGAGATGTCGTAGCCTCTTTTGCGTAATCGTGGCGTATGTACATTGCTGTAATTGCGTGCAAATCGCGTGTTTGTGTGGCTCCCTGTGTTGTGCTGGTGGTAATCAATCCCTCGAGCTTTCCGTTTAGGTCTATAACCCCGCCACCAGAAGACCCTTCTTGTGCCGCGGCATTTCCTCCGAGCGATATAAGGTCAATTGTATTTGTGCCGAAAGTAAACACCTCGTGAACTTTGCCGTATGCAATTGTCGGGTATAAAGCATCTCTTATTTCGTTTACTGTTAGGAATTGGGCGGCATACGATCCTATTACGACCGAGCTATCTTTCCTCGGTGTTTCTCTTGAAAGCTCCACGAAAGGGAATTTGTTTGGGAGGGGTGTGCTTGTAAGACTTTTTGTAATGGAAAGTAGCGCGATGTCGTGTTCGCCCGTGCCGGACGGTGCATATTTTGTAAGTGTCGCAGGATTCTCCTTTATCCAAGCCGGTGATATGAACATAAGCTCTGCAGAGTAAGATTTTTTTGCGGGGCTTCCTGTGCGAATTACGCAAGAGGTATTTCCTTTGCTTGGGTAATCGCTAAGAAGAAAATATTGTCCGATGTGTGCGTTGGTGAGAACAACTCCTTTTGAGCTGATGATAACCCCACTTCCGGATATGGAACGAAGCACGGTTCCCGCAGAGACGGTGCAGATTATATTTACAAGAGCCTTGCGCAGGCGCAGTGTTCCCTCGGAAAAAGTTTCCGAATCCGGAGCAGTAAGAGTTTTTTGGGCAGGGAGTATGCTTTTTGTTGCTGGTGTTTTTTGCGCTTGTGGAGTTGTGTCAGGGGTTGAAGTATAAGTGTTTTCTTTTGTTTGAGAGGTTTTATGTATTCGTTCGGATTTTTTCGGAGAACTTTCAGGAAGAAATGTCTTTTGTTTTCTGTTGATATTTACTACAGGTGTTTCGTTTTGTTTTGATACGACAAGTTTTGTAGCAGGTTTAGAAAAAATGTATGTAAAGTCGTATGGTTTTTTTAAAATTGCCATATCAACAAGTGATATTACAAGTACAAACCATAAGAATATTATCGACTTCATATTCTTATGCTACCCGAGACGTGCGATAAAGTCTCGTTTTTGGTATGCTGATATTCGAAGCGGGATTAGTTTAATGGTAGAACATCAGTTTTCCAAACTGAGAGCAGGAGTTCGATTCTCCTATCCCGCACATTGTTGTACTTGACCAAGCCCACACCAAAGCGCCGTGCCTTTTAAGGCACGGCGCTTTGGTGTGGGCTTGGGCTTAGCAAGCGCAGACACTGCTTGTTTGGCGGTGTACTATGAAAGGTATATGGAACCACTGGCGTCTCGTATCAGACCGAAGTCTCTCGATGAATTTGTCGGGCAAGAGCATCTGGTTGGAGAGGGTGCCCCGTTACAGGTTGCAATCGAGAAAAAACATATTTTTTCATTTATTCTCTGGGGTCCGCCGGGGGCGGGGAAGACAACAATCGCGCGCATTTATGCGCGCGCCTTAGACTCAGCTCTTTTCGAGTGCTCCGCTGTTTCCGCAGGTAAAAGCGATATTCGGAAAATTCTTGAAGAAGATGTAAAAGGAAAAAACAAGGTACTTTTTATTGATGAAATACATCGTTTCAATAAAGCGCAACAGGATTTTTTGTTACCGTTTGTCGAAAGCGGGGAGCTTACGCTCGTCGGAGCGACTACGGAGAACCCTTCTTTTGAAATAATTTCAGCACTTCTTTCACGCTGTAGGGTATTTACACTGGAGGCGCTCTCAGAAAATTCGTTGCGAGCAATAATTGCGCGTTCTGAAGTGCCTGTCGATGAGGAAGCACTTGCGTGGCTTGTGGAATACGCAAACGGTGATGCCCGCAAAGTGCTCGGGCTGATTGAGAGCACAAACCATCTTTATGGTGATGTTACTGTTGAAATACTGAACAGGGCGCTGGAGTCACCGCATTTACGCTACGATAAGCAGGGCGAAGAACATTTTGATACTGTATCGGCTTTTATTAAAAGTATGCGAGCATCACAGGTAGACGCTGTTGTTTACTATCTCGCCCGTATGGTTGAAGGAGGTGAGGACCCTCTTTTTATCGCGAGGCGCATGGTTGTTTTTGCTAGTGAGGATATTGGTCTTGCGCAACCGACGGCACTTGTTGTTGCAAATGCTGTTTTTCGGGCATGTGAGACGGTGGGGTATCCGGAGTGTGCAATAAACCTTGCGCACGGTGCTACGTATCTTGCGCAATGTAAGAAAAATCGTTCCGCGTATGATGCTCTGCGCGAAGCGCAAAAAGATATACGTACTTTTGGAAACTTACCCATTCCTAAAAATATTTTAAACGCTCCCACAAAGCTTATGAAAGAAATAGGACGCGGAGAAGGTTACGAGAAATATGATACAAAAAGTTACCTGCCGAAAAAACTTAAAAATAAAAAGTATTTATAAGGTAAACAAAAAGCGCGCGCCGTCCGTAGGACGGCGCGCGCTTTTAAAGCACTCTAAACTACGTTTTATTTAACAGCGTCTTTAAGAGCTTTGGATGCACGGAACTTCGGTACGCGCATTGCTTGAATCTGAACCGGCTCACCTGTGCGAGGGTTGCGTCCCATACGTGCAGGACGAACTTTCGCTGAGAAGATGCCGAGACCGGCAATGGATACTTCCTCACCGGACTTAAGTGTATTTGTAATTGACTCGATAATTGTTTCTACGGCGCGATCTGCGTCTGCTTTTGTTGAACCGAGCACCTCGTGAACTTTTTCAATAATTTCCGCTTTATTCATAGGAATCTACTATGGTTAATACCTCGTATAGAGGGGTATGCTAAAAAGTATAGGGAATAAAGCGTTTCCTGCAAGTGCGAAGCGACAAAACGGTGGATAGCGATATTTTTTGACACAAAGCAATCGGTGTGTTGCAAACGCATAAGCTAGTGGGGTGCGGGCGCTACGCGCCCGCACCCCACGACGGTTTTTCACTACCTTGCAAACTCTACAACGCGATTTTCGCGAATAATATTTACTTTTATTTCTCCCGGATAGCGCAATTCGTCTTGTATGCGTGTTGCGATATCGCGAGCCATTTTATGCATTGCCAAATCAGACACCTTTCCTGGGTTCACAAAAATCCTAATCTCGCGCCCTGCCTGTACAGCATATACTTTTTCGACCCCAGTAAAGTTTTTCGCAAGGCGCTCAAGGTCGTTAAGTCGTGTTAGGTATTTCTCTACAGAGTCACGGCGCGCCCCTGGGCGTCCTCCGGAAATAGCATCTGCAACCTGTACGATAACCGATTCCGTTGTTTCATAAGCATATTCGTCATGATGTGCCTGCATTGCTTGAATAACTTTCTTGTCGACACCGAAACGCTCAAGAATACGGCGTCCTATCTCGACATGGGTTCCTTTAACTTCGTGGTCGACAGCTTTCCCTATGTCGTGCAAAAGAGCCCCTGTGCGGGCAATAACAGGATCTGCTCCAAGCTCTTCCGCAAGTATGTTTGCGATGTGTGCCATTTCTATGGAGTGGCGTAGAACGCTTTGTCCGTAACTCGTGCGGAAATAAAGTCGCCCGAGCAGTGATATCAGCTTCGGATCAAGCCCCACAACACCGGCTTCATATGTCGCTTGCTCGCCTTTTTGTCGCAGGAGCTCCTCCGCTTCTTTTTTTGCACGAGCTACAACTTCCTCTATCTTTGTTGGTTGAATACGCCCGTCTGCAAGAAGACGCTCAAGTGCTATTTTTGCTATGTAGCGTCTAAAAGGATCAAAAGATGAAAGTGTAATACGATCCGGAGCATCGTCCACAATAACGTCCGTGCCGGTTGCGCGTTCAAAAGTTTTAATATTACGCCCTTCTTTTCCGATTATTTTCCCTTTTACTTCCTCGGAAGTTATGGGAATAGAAAGCGACATTACATCTGTATTTACTGCGTTTCCGAGACGATGTATTGACGCGGTAAGTATATTTTTGGCAACTTCTTCAAGTCTTTCTTTCCCGTGCGCTTCAAGTTTTTGCAATCTGCCCAAAATAGCTTCTTCGTTTGTTTTCTCGATATCTTTAAACATCTCTTCGAGCGCTTTTTCTTCTGAAAGGTGAGTAATGCGCTCAAGCTCCAAACGGCGCTTTACAAGAACCTCCTCGGATTCCTTTTTTAGTTGTGAGAGTTCATTTTCTCTGGAACGTATTATTTCTGATTCGTCGACGATAGTGCGCTCACGAGCATCTAAAAAATCTTCTTTTTTGGTAAGGCGTGCGAGGTTTTTTTCGAGTTTCTCTTCACGCTCGCGCACATCTGCGAGAAGCTCATCAGAGATTTTCGCACTTTGTTTTTCTGCTTCTTTGAGTATTACTGAAGCCCGCTCCTTTGCCTCGAGCATTTTTTGTTTTATATCCAGCTCAAGTGAACCGCGCTGTCCGAGTGCGATGAGCCATCGCAAAACATAGCCGAGCGCGATGCCGGCGGCGCCCGAAAGCGCAAGTAAAATAAAGAGAAATTTTAACGACATAGATAGGGATTACCGCTCGGCAGTTCCTCAAGTCTTTTCTATGCAAATCGTGTCCGGAGGTGGTGTGCGAGGACTGTCGAGAACGGAATAAATGATAAGTCCGCTGTTTTCTAACGGTGCGAGCACTTTAGCACGCGGAAAGCGAAATTCAAAAACAAAAAGTAGCCAAAATAAAAAGACATTCAATACTTTATTTTCACCCTATTGCCAGTAAAAAGTGTTTCAATGGAATTTTAATTATGTTTTCCGTCTCGTTATATTCCAAATCCTCAGCTTTTTTAGTATCGCGCCCCAGTGTCAATATGTTTTGACACTGGGGCGCGATACTTGTGGCACCTTTATTTCTCAACACAGTTTTCGGTGCGGTGTTGTTTGGTTTTTCGTATTCTCCGCTTAATTTTCGCCTTGAAGCGCTTATCTTCAGAAAAACCTCCTTATTTATGGAGGGGGGTCTCAAACAAATATCAGATTATTTGTAGTGAAAACAATCTTTTTCAAAGAAGTCAGTCTTAATACTTTTTAGCTATGTTTCGCATATCAGACTTAATAGTAACCGGTACCGGTTACTATTAAGTCTGATATGCGGTTTTTATACAGAGTTTTGGATACATATGCTACTGAAAACAAACAGCACGGCAATGAAATGATGTTTGCGCGTTTGTTGACATTGGCATTGTGTAAATGTACTTTGGCTTTAGATAGTATTGTATTTTGAAAAGCTCACTTATGAGCGAATGTGACTGAAAAACAAAAAGGAGGATGTTATGAGAACGCAGGAAACAGATTTCACAAAAGCAAAAGTGGTTTCGCCTTCGTTCGAGATTTTAACGGGGTTGGATAGTCAAGGTCTTGAGAAAAGAATAGAAGAGTGTGGCAGAATTTGCTATAAAAGCGAGCACAAAGTGGGTCGTATTACGGCAGAGCCTTTTTGCCGTAATACGGTGAAGAGAGGGCACAACTCGGTTTTGGAGATGGCTGTTGTTAGCTACCGCGTTTCGTTTCAAGACGTAAAAAAGCTGAAAAATTTTTACGAAACGATACCAAAGTATTTGTTTGTGGACAGTCTCTATGGTTTGCAAAGAGATATGCAAAACCCGTGGTACTACCAGCTTCTTATCACCGGGAGCGTACGAGCTTTTCGGGAAATGTACATATTTCACCCGGAGTGCGAGATAACCACAGCAATTGTTGGCGATATGTGGTTTGAACACCCATGTTTCTTCGATGACCTGCAGTATCCGGAGCACGGTTTTTCTTTGGGTATTGAAGTGAAGCAAGTGCCTTTGATCGAGGTTAATGAACTTCCTCCGGACATGCGCGCTCGGCATCGGCACATTGCGGTGAAGTTTATTGTAAACCGTGCCGTAACGCACGAGATTGTGCGTCACCGCCCATGCTCGTATCTGCAGGAAAGCCAGAGGTATTGCCGGTACAATATCGACCGCTTTGGAAACAGGGTTACGTACATCAAACCCATGTTTTTCAAAGAAGGTACGGAGCTTTACTCCCTTTGGGAAAAGTCTGTTCTTCAAGCGGAGCAGACTTATCTGAAACTTTTGGGGAGTTTGGGACCGGACGGAAAGAAGGTTTCGCCACAAGCGGCTCGAACCGTTCTCCCGAATTCATGCAAAACGGAAATTATCGTTTATGCGAATCTGGTTGAGTGGATGCACATGATGGCGCTCCGCACTTCCGGAGGAGCGGAACCCTCGATGAGAGAAGTTATGGTTCCTTTATGTGAGGAGTTTGTAAAGATGTTTCCGCAGTACGGAGACTTCAAACGTCAGCTCCCGTCACGGGACTCATATGATAAATAACAATATCTGCGAGCCAAAGCCCCGACCTTAAAAAGGTCGGGGCTTTTTTAATTGGGCGGTGCTTTGCGAGAGCACGAAAACCGCACTAGGCTTTTTCTTTAAGCCTTCTTTGAGAAAAGGTTTTGCCGGTTTTTTTTTGCAAAATAAAGACTTCCAACCGCCTATTTTCCCACATACGTTGATAAAAATACCTTGATTTTTTATCAACGTATGTTCGAAATACTTGAGTAGGATAAAAACCAGTGTGAAATAGATTTTTTGTCTTGAAAAAGACAATGTTTTTTATATCCCCGCGGTGCTGTTTCCTTTTGTTAAAATTTAAGACCGTAAAGACAATGCTTCTTACACAATTTAACATTGTATAGATTTGGGGAGGGCTAACCTTCACAAAATGTTAGCCGGTCTATCTAAACCCCAAAACCACACGCGAAACTCTCTGCCGACACTAAGCGGCAGAGAGTTTTTGCGGAGCATGTTTTGCGGACACTAAGTGTCCGCAAAAGTGTCGGCAAAACATGCTCCGGGCCGCTCGGACATGTCTTACCCTATCCATCGCAACGTACCGCTTAGGTTTTTATTTGTGGAAAAAAGTTGGGAAGGTCTCGGTTTGCGGACACTTAGTGTCCGCAAAAAAAACAATATGACGCGGACGAAACGCAAACATCGGTTTGCGGACACTTAGTGTCCGCAAAAGTGTCCGCAAAACAGACACCAAACCATTTACCTGTTTGTCACCCAAAACCCACACACACAACAGCCCCGACCTTTTAAGGTCGGGGCTGTTGTGTGTGTGGGTGGGGGGTTACCTTTCTAGTACGCTCCAACAGCAACTACTGCTGCCTGGCAAGTATCGGTAAATCCTCTACCTTGGTATGCAATGTACGAATAGAAAGAGCAAGTTTCTCGGCCTTTGTTTTGTAGTGTTGAGTGTGATTTTGTCGTGCATTGAGAACTCGGATTGTCATGTCCGTGACAAGTTTCTGGTACTGTAATCGACCATCCACCAGTAGACCCGTTGACCCGAGCCGTTCTTGGGTAGTGTCTATATATTGCCCACCCAGCAGGGACTTGGTTGTTTGATGTGTTTGAATAACCGTGAGGGAAAACGCATTTATAATATGTTCCGGCGAGTATAAAACCCCACGCTTTGGTTTGTGTAGCCGTAACTTTTCCACCCAGTGAGGTACAGAAATTACGTTGTTGTTGTGAAGGTGGATTGTTGACGGGTGTACCACCAATACTAGGATTTGTGTGAGTTACAGCACCTAAATCGTAGTTCTCCATGAACTTACAGAACTTTGTCGAGCCGTCGGTAACAACGGTTCCGCCAAGGTTCGTACATTGTTTTGTTGTGTGTTGGGATTTGTATAGGTAAGCAACTGTATTCGTATTGTTCACAGTGTTGCCCATCGCGAGCTTTTTCCAGTGCCCGGCTTCTTTAATGTAGACGCCTTTTGCTGCGTATATTCTGCCACCGTTAGTATAAATATCGCCATTGGCATATACATTTCCTGTTGCGGTGACATTTTTTGCAAATACATTACCGGAAGAAACAACATCTGTGGACCAGATGCTTCCAACAGAGGTAAGGTTCTTAACAGTAAGATCCCCGGACTTCGTTTGCGCAGACGAGCCGGTGTTTAGTGGGGCGTTTACATTTGCGTTTGGTGGGGTTGTGTTTGGTTCCCTAAAGGAAGCATAACCCTGTACCGCAACAGAGAGGAAGAACACTGCGACCAGAAGCCCTATTTGTGAAATTAGTCTGCGAGACATAAAAGAAAAGTGGATATTAATATTAAGTTAATGTCTTGATTGTATATCAGATGTGTTGTGCGGGGCAGGTTGTTTGTGTGTGGGTGGGGATAACGCGGGCAAAAGACCGGAGGTCTTTTGCCCGCGTTATTGGGCTACCGTAGAAATGCGCATGTACTTTAAGTAGAGCTGTAGTATAGTTTTTATATAAATACCATGAGTAAAAAGACAAAAAAACTGGCGGAGTTATTACTGGAGAAATCCGGAGTGCATATCAATGGTTCTAATCCATGGGATATGCAGGTTAAGAATGAGGGTGTATACGACCAAGTGTTTACTCGTGGTTCGCTCGGTCTTGGAGAGTCGTATGTTGCGGGTTGGTGGGGCGCAGAAAAACTTGATGAGTTCTTTTATAAAATTTTCAGGACGCGTTTGGACACGGAATTGTTGAAAATGCTTCGTCTTAAAGATGTTAAGACTCTTTTGTATCTGGCAGGAGCTTTCGTTTTTAATAAGAGCTCGAAAAAACGCGCTTTTCAGGTGGGCAAAACACATTACGATGCAGGAAATAGTCTGTTTGAGAAAATGCTTGATTCGCGTTTAACATACACATGCGGTTATTGGAAAGATGCAAAAAATCTTGAAGAAGCACAGGAAGCGAAACTCGATCTGGTTTGCAAGAAAATCGGTTTGAAACCCGGTATGAAAATTCTCGATATCGGGTGCGGATGGGGAAGTTTTGTTAAGTATGCAGTAGAGAAATACGGAGTTTCCGCTGTTGGTATTACTGTTTCCAAAGAGCAAGCAAAGCTTGCTCGAGAAAAGTGTAAAGGGTTGCCGATTGAGATTCGTGTTGAAGACTATCGCGACACCGAAGGTTCTTTTGATCGCATCGTTTCCATAGGAATGTTTGAACATGTCGGATATAAAAATTATAAAACGTACATGAAAGCGGTTCGGAAACTTCTTAAAGATGATGGACTGTTTTTGCTCCACACTATAGGAGGAAATTGGTCTGTTCACGCAACAGACCCATGGATAAATAAATACATTTTTCCAAACTCCATGCTCCCGTCAATAAAACAAATCGGGGATTCTATAGAAAAGGTGTTTGTAATGGAGGACTGGCATAACTTTGGTACGGACTATGACAAAACTCTGATGGCATGGTTTGAAAATGTAGAAAAATATCGGACAGAAGTTATAAAGGAGTACGGTGAAGAGTTTTACAGAATGTGGAAATACTATCTGCTCTCGTGCGCAGGGTTGTTTCGCGCACGCGAAGCGCAACTTTGGCAAATCGTTTTGTCTAAAAAAGGTGTGTTGGGTGGGTATATTTCTGTGCGGTAAATGTATGCGGGGCAAAAAAGCAACAGCGGGGCGCCGAAGGCGCCCCGCTGTTGCTTTTTTGCTTTAGACAAAGTATATTTTGCACGGAATGAAGTACAGACAATAACTTTTTTAAAGGAGGTTAGGTCATGGGTAATAATAGTAGTATAGAAAAGAGGGAGATGATGTCTGAGATTGAAGAAATCTCAAGAGAAGATTTACAGCAAGCCGTGTTCGTATTAACTCGCCAAGCTGGGCACAGGGACCCAAAAAAATTGGTGCGTAGCATCTGCCGAGGAAACATTGTGTTAAAGACGTCTTCTCGTGGCATGCGCTACGCGTGGTAAGCGCAGTTCTCTGCGGGTTGACGCATACTCTCTAACTTGGTAATATGTTTTTACCCTGAAATGTCCGCAATGCGGGCATTTCTTGTTATAGTGAAGCGGTACATATTTCTAAAATATTTTATTATGATTGATCTCAAAACCATTAAGCTGGTGCTAGGGGAGTTTGAAGATCGCGGTATTTCCCGCGAGACTATGGTCGATGCCATTGAAACGGCAATGGCCACAGCATACAAAAAAGAGTACGGAAAACGCGGGCAGGTAGTGCGCGCAAAACTTGATTTAGATAGTGGAACAGTAAGTTTCGAGCAGATAAAAACAGTTGTTGATGACACAACTGTGCGTTTTGCTACAGAAGAACAGGAAGACGAGGAACCTGAAAAAGCAAAAACACTCCCAACGCAAGAAGGTGAAGAAACTTCAGACGAGGAGGAACTTCCTCGTTTTGATACTGAGAAGCATATTCTCCTTGAAAACGCGAAGCTGATGAAGCGTGATGTTGTAGTTGGTGAAGAGCTTGTTTTTCCACTGGAACCGCAAGACGATTTCGGTAGGATTGCAGCGCAAACCGCCAAGCAGGTTATTATTCAAAAAATTCGCGAAGCGGAAAAACTCTCTATCCTTGAAGAGTTTGCAAGCAAGAAGGAAGAGATTGTCTCAGGTGTTGTGCAAAGGGTAGAACGCGGAGCTTTATATATCGACCTCGGACGCACTACGGGTATCATTCCTTATGAAGAGCAGATTCCCGGAGAGAGGTATCGACCAGGCGAGCGAATCCGTGCATACCTTTATAATGTAGATGAAGGTTTCCGTGGGGTGTACTTACGTCTTTCCCGCGCGCATCCGCGCTTTGTGGTAAAGCTTTTTGAGATGGAAGTACCGGAGCTCGCTTCAGGCTCCATTGAAATTAAAGAAATCGTACGCGAAGCGGGGAGCCGTACAAAGCTCGCTGTTGTATCGACTGATCCGAGTATCGATCCTGTAGGTTCGCTCGTAGGACAGCGCGGTGTGCGTGTTTCGACCGTAATGGGTGAGCTCGGTGGTGAGCGTATCGATATTATCGAGTGGTCTGATGATATAGAGACTTACATCAAAGACGCTCTTTCGCCGGCGACTGCGATTGACGTGGTACTCGATAGCTCGGAGCATCGTGCGACGGTAACTGTGACGGAAGACCAACAGTCGCTTGCCATTGGTCGCGGGGGGCAAAACGTACGTCTTTCTGCGAAGCTTACCGGATGGAATATCGACATAATGTCGACAGGAGGTGCAGATGTTGCGCAAACAGACGGTGATTCTGTAGATATATCACCGGAAGAAGATGTCGCAACGAATACTGAAACTCCAGCTGAAGAAGCCGGAGTAGAACCAACAGCTTCTGAAGAAGTTATTCCTGAAGGTGTGAAAAATGCACCGACAGAACTTTCTGCGGAAGAAGAGCTTACAGAAGACGCGGGAGCATCGATTGTAGATGAAGAAGAGTCGCGAGACAAAGTGGCTTCGGACGAGTAGACCTTATTGTAAGGTGAGTTTTATAAAACCGCGCGCCGTAGGCGCGCGGTTTTTGCATGTATCGGTCATGTTTTGCTATACTAAAAATAATATGGAAATAGAAAAAGATACTGAAACAACAGATGAAAAAACAAATATGTCTATGCCACCGGTATCGACTGCTCGACAGCAATCGTGGGGAGCCTTTCTCGCAATAATGCTTATCATCTCCATGATAGTGGTCGGGGCTATTTACGCATGGAATAAGCGTGTAAAGAAATACAACCAAAATCCTCAGACAGCATCTGTAGTTGGAAGCTTGGAAGCCTCTTCGACTACAAAATAATAAGTCTGTTTTCGTAAAACAAAGCGCACCGCGGGAAAGTTTCTTTAGAAACTTTCCCGCGGTGCGCTTTGTTTTGACAGTGCGCGCAAAAATAAAAAAACTTGCAAGCAACACAAAAGATAGATAGTATGCAAAGCATATGCAAGACTTCAACACAAGACAACCGCGGGCATCTTTTATGGTTCCGATGGTCGTAGAAAAATCCCAGTTTGGTGAGCGGGCTTACGATATTTACTCGCGACTTCTAAAAGAAAGAGTTATTTTCCTTGGCGGAGTGATAGAAAGCGAGACGGCAAACCTCATAATCGCACAGCTTCTTTTCTTGGAAGCGGAAGATCCCAAGAAAGACATTTACCTGTATGTTAATTCTCCGGGAGGGTCTGTTTCCGCAACGATGGCAATGATAGATACTATGAATCATGTGGCTCCTGATGTGGCTACTGTTGTCGTGGGTCTTGCCGCCTCCGGTGGAGCATGGCTACTTTCCTCAGGAAAAAAAGGCAAGCGTTTTGCTCTTCCAAATGCAGAGATTATGATTCACCAGCCTCTTGGCGGAGCTGAAGGTCAGGCATCAGATATTGAAATTACTGCAAAGCATATTCTCGCCACTCGCGATCGTCTTAATAAACTTATGGCGAAAAACACCGGCAAGCCTGTATCGCAGATAGAAAAAGATGTTGACCGCGACTTCTTTATGACAGCAGACGAAGCGAAGAAATACGGTATCGTAGATAAAGTATATAAAACAAAATAGAACCAAAAATAAAAAAACGAAGGTAAAGCCTTCGTTTTTTTATACGAACGTGGGTTTTCCACGTGCGATACGGGTATAACGCGCCAAAGCGAAGCTTTGGCGCGTTATACTTTACATACATATGCAGATTATAGAAAGCGATCTAAAGAAATTCATAATCGATTCGGGCTTGGTTGCTCGTAAAGATATAGATTCCGCAGTTGAAGAATCAAAGAAAAGCAAACAATCCGTAGGCGACGTGTTGGTAAGCCGGGGGCTTTTAACCTCGGATGCGCTTCGGCGCATTAAAGCGTATGTTCTCGGGATACCTTTCGTAAGCTTGAAAGATTTGAAAATCTCAGAAGATGTTTTGGCGCTTATTCCGGAACCGATTGCGCGAACGAACTCGATTATTGCGTACAAGAAAACCGAGAAAGGGCTCGAAGTGGCAATGCTCGATACGCAAGACCTCGCAGCTATAGACTCTGTGCGTAAAAAAACAGGGCTAAGAATTCTCCCGCGCCTAACAGATGAGGATTCGCTCAAACACGCTCTTTTGCAATACCAAAAATCCCTAAAAGAAGAGTTTGGAGATATCATCGCCAAAGAAGCAGGGCGTATCAAGGTTGTTCAGGGTGATGAAAAAGGAAACGCGTCCGGTGAGGATTTGAAAAAGATGGCGGAGGATTTGCCGATTGTGCGAATCGTGGATTCTTTGCTTCGTCACGCTATTGTGCAGGAAGCTTCCGATATTCACATCGAGCCGATGGAAGACGAAGTGCTCGTGCGATACCGCATCGACGGAATATTGCACGACGCAATGACTCTCCCAAAGCAGGCCGGTCCGGGGATTGTTGCGCGTATTAAAGTTCTTTCAAACCTAAAACTAGACGAGAAACGTCTCCCGCAAGACGGGCGTTTCAAAATGGAAACAGAGACAGAAAAAGTGTCGTTTCGTGTCTCGCTCCTACCTGTTTTCTATGGTGAAAAGGTCGTAATGCGTCTACTTCGCGAAACAGGGGGCTTTCTTACTTTGGAAACTTTGGGTTTCCATGGCGAAACAATGGAGCATATTCATCGTGCTACACGACAAACGACCGGCATTATCCTTATCTCAGGACCAACCGGAAGTGGTAAAACAACAACTCTTTATACGGTTCTCGACCTTTTAAACACTCCGGATGTAAATATTTCAACCATCGAGGATCCTATCGAGTACCAGATGAAGCGCGTAAACCAAACACAGGTTAATCCTTCCATCGGGTTTACTTTTGCAACCGGGTTGCGCTCGCTTATGCGCCAAGATCCGAATATTATTATGGTTGGTGAGATTCGAGACGGCGAGACGGCGAGTCTCGCTATAAACGCCGCACTTACCGGGCACCTTGTTCTTTCCACAATCCACACAAACAGCGCTGCAGGGGCAGTACCTCGTTTAATCGACATGGGTATTGAGCCGTTTTTGCTTGTTTCAACTCTGCGGGTTATTGTCGGGCAAAGACTTGTTCGACAACTATGTACGGAAAAAGAACAGTACACCCTTACGGAAGAAGAACGCGCCAAAGTTACGGCGCCGGAGCATTTTGACGTTGCATTGCAGTCTCTTCTGAATGAAAAGATGATTAAACCCGGCACCTCTCTTGATGAAGTTCCTTTTTATCGACCAAAACCGTCAACAGAGTGCGAAGACGGGTACCATAGTCGTATAGGTATTCACGAGATTCTTTCAGTATCGCCCGCCATACGTGAAAAGATTTTGCATGAAGGCACTATCGACGTTATCGAGGAGCAGGCTCGCAAAGAAGGCATGCTCACAATGCTTGAGGATGGTCTTTATAAAGCAGCACGCGGTATTACTTCGCTTGAGGAAGTCTTACGGGCAATATCTGATTAATGATTTAGCTAAGCCATAACCCCCCGAATATGAAATACAGCATTACAATCAAAAACAAAAGCGGAAACGAAGAGAAACGCGTCGTTGAAGCGACTTCTCGTTTTGCTGTTTACGAACAAATTGAAAAAGAAGGTTCTCAGGTTACTTCGCTTAAAGAAGGTGCCGGACTTTCCATGCCTTCATGGCTTAACATTACTTTTGGCACGGGCGTGTCCGCAGACGATATTGTTCTTATGACAAGAAACCTGGGCTCTATGCTTCACGCAGGGCTCACTCTTTCGCGTTCGGTTGCTGTTGTAGAAAGACAAACTCGCAATAGGCACTTGAAAGCGGTGCTTGTTTCTGTCAGTGAATCTATCAAAAAAGGTTCAGCTTTTCACGAATCTTTAGCGGAACACCCTAAGCTATTCCCAAAACTTTTCGTGGCAATGGCACATGCAGGTGAAGAGGGCGGTACTTTGGCAGAGTCGCTCGCTATTGTCGGCAAGCAAATGGAACGCGCACGAAACCTCACGAAAAAAGTACGCGGAGCGATGATTTATCCAAGCATAATCATCATCGCCATGGCGATTATTTTTGTACTTATGCTTATGTTCGTGGTGCCGACACTTACGGCAACCTTTTCACAGCTCGGAGTGAAACTTCCTCTTGCTACGCGCGTTATTGTAGCGATATCAAACTTCCTCATCAACCACACGATACTTTTCCTTTTTGGTGTCGGAGCATTTGTTTCCGCTGTTATGGCTTTTGCAAAATCTGAGTTTGGAGGTAATTTCTTGTTTCGAGTAGCGCTAGTTATTCCGGTTATTGGTGACTTGGTAAAAGAGACATACGCGGCGCGTACATCACGAACTCTTTCCTCGCTACTTTCTTCCGGTGTCGATATGCTCGACGCTCTTGCGATAACTCGTGAAGTCGTCAGTGCAAAAGAATTTGCTTCAATAATAAAAGAAGCCGAAGACCGTGTGCGCAAAGGCGACACTCTTTCCTCTGCGTTTCTTGAGCACGAGAAAAGGTACCCGACTATGTTTTCCGACATGATTGAGGTCGGCGAAGAGACAGGGCAGGTCGCAGGAATGCTAAAACAAGTCGCAGATTATTATGAAGAAGATGTTGAGAGAAGGACAAAAGACCTTTCCACAATAATAGAGCCGGTGCTAATGCTTCTTATCGGTACGGGTGTCGGTATCTTTGCCGTGGCTATTATTTCACCTATCTATTCGCTATCCTCAGCAATGTAGTTTCTCGAGAGGATACTCGGTGGTTTTATTGAAAGTAGCATGGTATTTTTAATAGTAGAAGTTTGTAATTTGGTATAGTTCTCCTGCTGATTGAGGAGAACAAAAAGTAACCTTAAAGGTAAGGAGGTAGTGTAATGTGTGAGTGTAAAAGAGATACATTGGTTTTTAGTACTGTTAAAACAGTAGAGTTGTCAGATGAGGTTTTGTTGACGATGCTCGTGCCCTCAAGAGAAGCAACGCTTCACGAGTGTTTTGCGAGAATGCTTTTGGTATCGAGGTTTACTCCGAAAGAAGTGCTTGAACAGAAAGCTTTCGACTCAAACATTGCTATTCCTCTTGCGAAGATTGGTAGCTTGTCAGCACTTGCTCAGAAGTGCGGATTTCCGATATACACGCCAAAAGTTGTTTTGGTTGAGATTGATAAGAAATTGACACTGCTTGATTTTTGCGCGGCGTATCTCCGTGTTAATGAGTGGGGAACGAACGGTTTTTGTTCGGCAACTCGTAAAAAGAGCGTTCTGATTGTCGCGAAGACAAGTGCGATACCAAATTAGAGGTAGTTTCAATTGTTTGAGTTTAGCCCTGCGACATTAAAACTTTTTAAAAAGTTTTAATGTCGCAGGGCTTTTTGTTTACCGCAATTTTCACATGAATTACACCCACTCAAGTTGGGAAGGTCTAACCTTCCCAAAAAGTGCCAAAGATGGTTCTCGGGAAGTTGGGAAGGTTAGACCTTCCCAAAATGTTAGCTGGTCTCTCCTGATGAAAAACCACACGCTACATTACAAAACAATATGGCACGGACGAAACGCAAACACTTGTTTTGCGGACACTAAGTGTCCGCAAAACATGCTACGCAAACACTTTCTTTCCCACTTGCGGACACTTAGTGTCCGCAAAACGAGTGCTCCTGTCGAGAATTCGAAAAATGTATCACCGATTTTAGACACTGAGCTCCTCGGAGAAATCTTCAATGAGCCCGGGTCTTTTAAAGAGTTCGCTCGCGAGCGCATGGAACACAAACTCGACATACTCTCCGATTACGATTTCTAGCCCACTTGCGGACACTTAGTGTCCGCAAAACGAGTGTCGGCATACCGCTTAGGTTTTTATTTGTGGAAAGTTGGGAAGGTTAGACCTTCCCAAAAAGTGCCAAAGATGGTTCTTGGGAAGTTGGGAAGGTCTAACCTTCCCAAACAAAGAAGGATACGCAAAAGTTTTTGTGTACGTTTGGTGAACGTGTTGTATTATGTAAATAATATGTATATTCGCGCACGGGGTATGACACTTATCGATGTTATCGTCGGCTCGGCGCTGGTTCTTATAATATTCGTATCGCTTTTGGGAATCTTGCGAGCATCGATACTCGTGTCGAGTCTTGCAAAGGCGCGCGCGGGGGCTTCATCGCTTGCAGGATCTCAGATGGAATATTTGCGCGGCTTGTCGTACGACGCTCTTGGCACTATCGGCGGTATTCCGGCAGGTAACATACCGCAAAACAAAACGATAGTGCTCGACGGCGTTACATATACTGTTCGGACATACATTCAGTATATTGACGATCCAGCAGACGGGCTTGGTGCAGACGACACAAACGGCATCACGACCGATTATAAACTTGCCAAAATAGTTGTGTCATATGTTTCGGCGGGGGCTACAAGAGAAGTTACTCTGCTTTCAAACTTTTCACCGGTAGGGATAGAAACGACAAATGGTGGAGGTACTCTTTTAATACACGTTGTAAATTTCTCAGGCACACCGATTGCAGGGGCAACGGTTCGTATTGTAAACGCTAGTACAGCTCCGGCAATCGACCTCTCTACATTTTCAGATACTTCTGGAGAGGTTTTGCTCGGTGGCGCTCCGACTTCTACCGAGTATCAGGTTTATGTATCGAAAGATGATTATTCTTCCGCTCAAACTTATGTTCGCGATTCTTTTAACCAAAATCCAAATCCGGGGTATCTAACCGTCGTGAAAGATGAAACGACAGCGTACACTTTTCCGATTGACTTGCTCTCATCACTAACTCTACTTACTTACTCTCCGCCAGCTTCAGCGGAGTTCAGCGATACTTTTGCAGATGAATCTCTACTTTCCGCAACTTCAAGTATGGATGCTGTTTTGGGAGATCTCGAGCTTGTCGACGGAGCACTTTTGGGGTATGCGACATCTACAAATATAGCCCCGAGCAATTTGTATTCGTGGACAAGCCTTTCTGCGGATACCGGAATATCATCAGGTTCTGGCATGCGTGTTCGTGTATATGATTCTTCTGGAGCGCTTTTGCCAGACACAGTGCTTTCTGGAAATAGCGAGGGGTTTAGTAGCTTCCCAGTAAGCCTTTCAAATGTTGCAACCAGCACATACTCGACACTGGTGCTTGGTGTTATTGCAACCACAAGCAACTCCTCGATAGTGCCAAAGCTTTTTGATTGGACGGTCAGCTACAAAACCGCGCCGACTCCTTTGGCAGATGCTGGCTTCACACTAACGGGCACTAAAGAGATAGGTACAACGGGTGCTGGAGCTCCTATTTATAAAACTGTAATATCAACCACAACAGATGCTCTTGGTGTTCGAGAAATGTCTCTCGAAGGAGATAAATACTCTATTGTATTTGGTGGGTATGATGTACTGGACGCTTGCGCCACCCCGCCGTATTTTATGGGACCGGGAGATTTCCGTACGAACTCGTTTATACTAGGAGATAAAACAACAAACCAATTGCTTGTAACAGTGACAGACGCGAGTAATTTCCCGGTACAAGACGCAAGTGTAAGCCTCTCGGAAACGGCAAAAGGATACTCAAAAACAGTTGATACTTCTTTATGTGGAACCGCGTACTTTGGAAATCTGGCCACAAGTACTGATTATTCAGTTGATATATCCAAGACAGGTTATACAACAACAACGTTTTCAAATGTCGAAGTAGATGGACAAGTTTTCTATGTTGCATCTTTCCCTTAACCTTAAATGTGTGCACTGGGCTCGGCGTAGCCGAGCCCAGTGCTATCATAAAGACATGACGCGCGGTTTTACTCTCATTGAAACAATCGTAACAGTGACAATGTTTGCCATTGTCTTTAGTGCGATGATGTTTGTTATACAGTATTTCTACAGAACAAACGCGTATGTTTTTGAGCAAACAAAAGCTGTAGAAAGTGCTCACATCGGGATTATTAACTCGATGCGTGATTTGCGCGAAGCCTCATACGGAGAAGACGGGGCGTACCCTATCGTTAGCGCTACAGATTCGAGTGTTACTTTTTATGTCGATTTGAAAGGCGACGATGTGGTAGATAGAGTTCAATATTATTTAAGTGGCACTACTCTTTATCGAAGTATAACTATCCCGACCGGTGTTCCTCCGGTGTACTCGGACACGCCGGATATTACGGATACTGTTGCAACGTATGTACGCACAGATACAAGCACACCGATTTTCCGTTATTACGATTCTGCGGGAACGGAACTTTATTCACCTGTTAACATTACGGATATTACGTCCATAAACACGACAATAACCGTAAACTTAAACCCCGCACGCGCCCCGGAAGACTTTACTCTTTCCGCGGGTGCAAAATTACGCAACATTAGCGCACAATAATGCGGTATTATATTTTTATGCAACGTACGCCCTATAATCATAAATCCGGTTCCATTATGTTGCTCGCGCTCGTTTTTGGAGCAATCTTTTTTACGGTCTTCTCTGGTCTCTCTGGTTACGTTCTTTCAGAAAACAATTTCGAGATAGCAAACCGTGCAAAAAGCAACGCCCTATCTATTGCCGAAGCTGGCGTCGAATATTACCGGTGGCATCTCGCGCATTTTCCCAACGATCTGCAAAATGGTACAGGTTTGCCGGGCCCGTACACTATCGATTATAACGATCCAGAAGGCGGTGTTATAGGAACGTACACTCTCGATATTTCCGGAACCCAATCATGCGGAAAGACTACTTCTATTGATATAAAGTCGACCGGAGTTCCTGAAGCTTATCCAAACATATCTCGTACGATTGTCGCCCATTATGCGCAACCCACAGTCGCGCAGTATTCGTATGTTATTAACGGAAGCGTTTGGGCAGGTCCGGACAGAATAATTAACGGACCATATCACTCAAACGGAGGCATACGTATGGACGGAACAGCGAACGCCCCTGTTACAAGCTCTGTTTCAAGCTGGGATTGTACACGTAATTTTGGCTGTGTTCCGGACCAATGGGTAAATGGTGTGTTTGGTTCCGGAGATAATCAGAATTTGTGGAAATACCCTACTCCGCAGATAGATTTTAATGCTATCTCCGCTAACTTCTCCTCACTTAGGTCTATCGCACAGACACAAGGTCTTTATTTTCCACGATATAGCACTGGTAGCAGTAGAGCGAGTCACCGTGGGTACTTGCTTGATTTTAACGGCAACGGAACTATAACTGTATATAAAGTAACGAGAACATATACTCTTGATGCACTTCCAGTCGATGCTACAAGCGATTTTGGGTGGAACGACCATACCGTAATTGCGTCCGATACTTTGATGGGTACATACACAATCCCAGCAGATTGCGCACTTATTTTTGTAGAAGACAATATATGGGTCGAGGGGGTGCTTAGTCGAAAGGTCACTCTTGTTTCTGCAAATATTGATACTGCAGGAATAGAGACCGACGCTGTTCTTAAAAATAGTATCACCTACAATTCACCGAGCGCAGGGCTTACTCTTATGGCGCAAAACGATGTTCTTATCGGCGCAGATTCACCGGAGGATATGACTTTGTATGGTATCTTCGTAGCTCAAAACGGTGCTTTCGGACGTAACGGATATGCTTGCACTTCTTTTTGGGATTGGGAGACGCGGACTTTTGTGCAAGGATATTTGGAATACAGTCAAAAAAATTCTCTTTCTATGTACGGAACAGTTGTTTCACAAAAGAGAACAGGTACACAGTGGAGCGGAACTCCAGCATGCGGAAATACGTTTTTCTCTGGATACGCAACTCGTACCAACTCTTTTGACAGGTCTCAGTTTATTAACCCCCCGCCATTTACTCCGACCACTTCCTCCACGTACAAATTCATTGACTGGAGACAAGAGTAACCAAAAATACGGATAATCTGTTCAAACGATATCTTAGACCAAAAAACTTGGCAGGTAAAATGATACAATACGACCAATGATTATTGCTACGAACTGGAAAGCGTATGTCGAGTCTTTGGAAAAAGCAAAAAAGCTTGTATCCGTTGCAAAGAGGCTAGCGGGAAGCACCGAGCACGATTTTATCATCGCCCCGCCGACCGTCTTTTTGGGTTTGCTTGCGGAAAAAAACAATTCAAAACTTGCTTTTGCTGTGCAAGATATTTCTACTATATCTGGTGGCGCGCAAACAGGCGAGGTGACCGCAGGCTCCGCTCGCGAGGCTGGAGCGACGTATGCTATTGTCGGGCACTCGGAGCGCAGAGCAAGAGGAGAGACTAATTCTGAGATATCACAAAAGCTTGAGCGCGCGCTCGCGCAGGGGCTTTCTCCTATCTTGTGCGTAGGTGAGCGCTCGCGCGACGACAATGGAGGATACCTCTCCTTTCTACGAGAAGAAATATCCTCCGCTTTTGAACCTCTTTCACAAAAAGAACGTATTAAAATATTGATAGCCTATGAACCTGTTTGGGCTATAGGAAAGACATCGTCCGAATCGATAACAACAGCAGATCTCACTGAGATGATACTTTATATTCGAAAAGCTCTTTCGGAATTTCTGCCTGGTAGGGGCTCTTTGCGCACAAAAATACTTTACGGAGGTTCTGTAGAGCCGGACAATATTCGAGTGCTTGCGGAGGGAAGTGGTGTGGACGGGTTTCTCATAGGGCACTCCGCTGTTGAGCCAGATTCATTTAAGGCTCTTGTCGGTGCTGTAAGTGTATGATGAAAACCGTTCGAAATATTCCTTCTCTTGCCGGAGCGATCGTGCTTGTTCGCGCTCCACTAAACGAGCCGGTGCTAAACGGAGACATAACAAGTGATTTTCGTTTACGTAGCACGATACCGACTATTAAATTTCTTACAAACGCCGGAGCAAAAGTGATTGTCTGCGGACACATCGGAAGGTCTCCAACAGAAACATTAATGCCTGTGTACCGAGCACTCGCTTCCAAGCTGAGAAGGGTCAGATTTTCATCTGAATCTATCGGTCCTTTGGCGGTGGCGATGAAGCAATCGCTTAAGGGTGGGGAAGTGCTGTTGCTTGAAAATTTAAGGCAGAACCCCGGTGAAGTGGGAAATGACGCGGGCTTCGCCCGCGCTCTGGCGAGCCTTGCAGATGTTTTTGTGCAAGACGCTTTTGATACGTGCCATCGTGAACACGCTTCCATCGTTGGGGTGCCAAAGTTCTTGCCTTCGTACGCAGGTCTTTTGCTTGCAGAGGAAGTAAAAAACTTGTCCGAAGCGCGCACTCCGGAACACCCCTCTCTCGCTGTTATCGGTGGAGCAAAATTTGATACAAAAGAGCCTGTCATAAAAACTCTTCTTAACTCGTATGAACATGTTGCTGTAGGTGGAGCACTTGCAAATGACTTTCTGCTCGCAAAGGGCTATAAGATGGGTACTTCTCGGGTTTCGGGAGCAAACCAAGACAGCGTGCGCGCACTTCTTAAAAATGAAAATTTGGTTTTGCCGGTAGACGTCGTCGTGGCAAAAGCCGATGAAGACGCTACAAAAAAAATACCGCGCGCACTAGACAATATCGGCGAAGACGAGTCGGCTTTTGATGTTGGGGAAGAGACTAGCACGGTTTTTGCTTCTTTGGTCAAAGAAGCAAAAACCGTGCTATGGAACGGACCTCTCGGGAATTATGAAAAAGGCTTTACGGACGGAGATACAAAACTCGCTTTTGCTATTGCAAAGAGTTCCGCACAGTCGATAGTTGGTGGTGGAGATACCGTTTCCGCGATAGAGTCGCTTGGCATTAGTGATAAATTTTCTTTTGTTTCAACCGGAGGTGGAGCGATGCTCGATTTTCTTACAGACGGCACTCTCGTGGGTATCGAAGCTCTTGAACACGGGAAGTAAAAAAATAAGAACTTGACAACATAGCACATTAGCTGGGAAATTTGGCGTTGTTGTTTTAATATGGTAGTGTGTCGCCATTGGTACCGGGAAATAAGAAACCTCATTAGCGAGGTGCCCCGAGTTCCGAAAGGAGGTTCTTTGTTATGGACAACAGAAAGGTGAGTTGTTTTTGTATTGTTTATGTTGATAGCTCAAGGTTTTGTATTGGTATAATCACCAAAAAAGATGAAAAGAAACACATCTTAACAGTTCTTATTTTGGTGTGCGTGTCGGTAGAGAGCTTGGAAAACCCGAAAAGAAAAGAGACCTACTTACGAATTGTCGGGCTCCCGACATATAAAGAAGTGTCCTTTGCAAGAGTTACTCCATATAATCTAAGTATGGAAAAAGCTCTTTGCAACAGACGCAATACTGAGCTTGTACAGCTCTATGGCAATTTTTGCGCCTATTGCAACTCAATCACGGAAAACCATCTTGCTGAACTGGAGTACCTTTCTTCCGCCAAATTTCTTTTGGAAGGGGAGAAGGGTGTGCGTATAGCTTACGGCTATGTAGACCTCTCTGAGAGGAATGTCGTTTTACTTCAGGCGGTCCTCCACCACCATTTTCCGGAGGTTGTAGAAAAACCACCGGATAGATGGTTCGAAGGCTTTCTGTAAAGCATCGGCAAAGCATCGGCACCAACCCTACGGGTTGGTGCCGATTTTCTATTCCCCAACCACTGTTTTACTTTTTCCAATAACCAGTGTTTACGAGAAAAACTCTCGGTTTTTTATATCGACAAGTTTGTTTTTTTAGAGCATAGTAGTACGCATGGTTCCGTTTCATACTCCGATTGACGCCGATCTTCGCGAAAAACTTTCCGAATACGATGAGCTAACGGCGATGCTTCTTTCTCGGCGCGGTGTTGCAAACGCCGTCGAGGCGGAAGTTTTTTTGCACCCATCATATGACGAGAACGTACACAATCCGATGCTGATGAAAAACATGCCACGCGCTTCTGCGCGTCTCGCCAAGGCGATTGATAATGATGAGCACGTAGCGGTGTGGAGCGACTACGATGCAGACGGTATTCCGGGGGCAGTCGTGATGCACGACTTTCTAAAAAAAGCAGGGGTGCGTTTTACAAACTATATTCCGCACAGAAATTTGGAAGGGTACGGAGTAAATATCGACGGCATTGAAAAGCTAGCGAGCGAGGGTGTGACGCTGGTTGTTACTGTCGATTCTGGCATCACAGATGTGGAGCCTATCGCCCGCGCGAAAGAGCTCGGCATCGATGTTATTGTCACAGACCATCACGAAGTCGGTGAAAATATTCCGGACGCATACGCCATAGTGGACCCAAAACAATCGGGCGAGACGTATCCTTTTCGCGATTTGTGCGGAGCGGCACTTGCATGGAAACTGGTCGTGGCAACCCTCGCTACTGGTTTTGAAAAACGGGAGAGTATCCACGAGGGGTGGGAAAAATGGCTTCTTGATATGGTCGGTATTGCAACAATCGCAGACATGGTTCCTCTTGTCGGAGAGAATCGAGTTCTCGCAAAATACGGTTTGCTTGTGCTTAGGAAATCTCCTCGAAAAGGTCTCTCCGCTCTATGCAATGTTATGCGTGTTAATGCACGCACTATTACAGAAGACGATGTTGGTTTTATGATTGCTCCGCGAATAAATGCAGCGTCTAGAATGGGCGACCCAGTGGACGCTTTTCGTCTTTTTGCCACAGACGATACTGATGAAGCAAACACTCTCGCAAAGAAACTCGAGTCTGCAAACCGTCGTAGGAAAAGTGCGGTGGCGAGTATCACGAGAAATGTTTATGCACGTCTTAAAGAACGCAAGGCTTCAGAAAATTTGCCGAGCGTGATTGCTATCGGCGACCCGCAGTGGCGCCCGTCACTTCTTGGGCTTGTGGCGGGGAGCGTTGCAGAGGAGTATGGACGTCCGACTTTTGTTTGGGGTCGCGAAGAGGATGGAACAATAAAAGGCTCGTGTCGCAGTGAAGGTGTTACCGATGTTTTTGAACTTATGAGTGCGACGCCGGAAACTTTTACGAGGTGTGGAGGGCACGCTCCGGCAGGAGGTTTTTCCGTACGCGATGACTCCATCTTTTTTCTTGAAGAGAGATTAAATAAAACTTTTGAAACACTCGATAAAAATAAAGACGGCGTGTTGCCTGTTTATGCGGACGCAGAACTTTTGATTGCAGATGCAACTTTCGATTTTCTTTCTCGCTTGGAACAGCTCGCACCTTTTGGCGAAGGCAACAAAAAACCGGCTTGGATATTGCGTGAAATAGAGGTCAAAAAAGTTTCATCGTTTGGTAAAAATGAGGAGCACATTAAATTATCGCTAAATGGAGCTCGTGGAACCCTTGAGGCGATTGCTTTCTTCGCGAAGCACGATTTACGAACTAGAGTTAAAAATATAGAGATTTCCTCGCGCATTACGATACTCGCGCACTTGGAACGCGATACTTTTTTGTACAAAAACACTTTGCGTTTCCGTTTGTTAAAAATTATTTAGACGCGCGAGATTATTTTTTTATGTACAACGTAGTAATAAATGAAATTTATTTTTAGAAAAAAACTCAACCGCGCGCTCCGCGCGGTTGAGTTTTTTTCTGGATAGGTTATTTTGAAATAAAATATTATGCATTACACAATCCACACAGACGGCGGTTCGAGAGGAAACCCCGGACCCGCCGGAGCCGGAGCCGTTATTCGTGACGAGAAAGGAAACACAGTAGCGTCGGTCTCAAAGTTTCTCGGAACGCGCACAAATAATTTTGCAGAGTACGAAGCGATTATTCTCGCCATACAAAAACTCGCATCAATTGTTCCGGAGAAGTCTCTTCCCGATACCGAAGTGTTTGTGAAGATGGACAGCGAGCTTGTTGTAAAACAGATGAAAGGAATATACCGCGTGAAGCATCCGGTATTGCGCACACAGCAAATGAAACTTAAAGAAGCGATGTCTGTATTTGGCAATGTGGAGTTTACTCATATCCCACGCGAACAAAATAAAGACGCAGACCTTCTGGCAAACGAAGCGATGGATAGTAAAGAGTAGTGCATGCGAAGCCGACGATTTTTCTTTATCGTCGCAGGTTTTTTACTCGGAGTTTTTGCACGGTCATTTTATATTTTTTCAAACCAAGCGCTGGGGTTTCTTGCGGTAATCGCATTTGTTTTTATCGCCGGGTGGTTTTTTACACGCAGACCCTTGTACGCACTAATCGGAATTATATTTTTCGCATCGCTTGCGGGGATTGCTCGCGTTTCAATAACCCCTTTTTCTCTTCCAAAAACTTTTGCAAAAGATATCGGCAAGAAAGTGGTTTTGTTTGGAACTGTTGTCGGCTCTCCGGATATACGAGATACAAAACAAAACGTCATCGTTTCCGTGCGCGACAAAGAGACAAGCACGAACGTGCTTGTCTCTTTGTCGCGCGGAGTAAATATTTCATATGGAGAGAAAGTTTCAATTTCTGGAGAATTAAAAAAACCGAAACCTTTTGCAACAGAGTACGGGCGAACATTTCGATACGACAGGTACCTCGCTGTGAAGGGAGTTTTTTCTTTGATGCAACACGCCTCGCTTACAAAAATAAAACCACCGACAAATATTTTTCCCCATGTGTATGGCTGGCTTATCGGCTTGAAACAAAAATTTCTATACGCTCTTGGGTTTGCTCTTCCCGAGCCGGAAGCATCTCTTGCCGGAGGGATAGTTGCCGGAGGCACGCAAGGGCTTGGAGCGGGTTTGCTTAAAGACTTTGTGCGCTCGGGACTTGTACATGTAATAGTACTTTCCGGATACAACGTGATGATTGTCGCAGAGGCTGTACTTTTATTGCTCTCGTTTCTTTCGCGCAGAAAGGCTTCGCTATGTGCTGGTTTTATAATAGGAATGTTTGTACTTGCCTCCGGAGCGGGAGCCTCGAGTGTTCGCGCCGGACTTATGGCACTCTTTGCTCTAACAGCTCTTTCAACAGGTCGCACATATGACGTAACTCGCGCGCTTGTATTTGCAGTGCTCCTTATGGTTTTGTGGAACCCGCTCTTGCTCGCTTTCAGTTTTGGTTTTGACTTGTCCGTGATAGCAACTCTTGGGCTTATTTTAGGCGTGCCACTTTTGGAGCCGAAACTCGGTTTTATTAAAAGCACCTTTCTTCGCGAGATTGTGGCGTCGACCACTTCTGCACAGATTGCAGTTTTGCCACTTTTGCTTTATGTGAACGGACTTTTTTCGGTTGTGGCACTTCCTGCAAACTTTCTTGTTTTACCCCTCGTGCCTCTTGCGATGGCTACATCCGCTTTCGCAGGCTTCTTTGCTTTTTTCTCCCCAGCGCTCGCTCCGCTTGTGGGGCTTCCCGCATATATTCTTTTGCATTACATAATCGCTGTCGTGCATTTTGTTGCAAACATTCCTTTCTCCGCATTTTCGGTTCCCTCGTTTTCTTTTGCGTGGGTCGTAGTTACTTATATAAGTTTATTTCTTTTTGCCCGCAGACTTTCTTTTCGTAAAACTTTATACGCACTTCCCGAGCCCGCACTAGCTTTGGAAACCTCCACTTCTCCGCGAGACGATACGCAGGCACCGCCTATCTCTTTTTGAAAAATACGCATTTGGAACTGAACAAGAAACCGCCATACGGTATCCTCATAAGTAATGAACGCAAAACGCAAAGTATCGTATTTTCTGATAACCGCACTCCTCTTTATGTTGTTTTTTATAATGCGCGCGCAAATTTCTTTCGGTAAGGAAAATTTAACAGTTTCTTTTCTTAAAGTCGGAAACGCTCGCGCGGTACTTGTGCGTAGCCCCACCGGTGCAAATATACTTATCGACGGAGGGCGTGACTCCGCAACGCTTCGCGCGCTCTCCTCCGTGCTTAATCCGCTCGATAGAAATATTTCTGTTGTTATTGAAACCAACCCGAGTGCCGGTAACACCGGAGGACTGGCAAAAATTTTAAGTAGGTATCATGTTGGAGCTTTTATAACTTCGGGTGCACCAAACCAAACCACCTCCTCACGTTTGACGGCAGAATTTGCAGGGCGCGTACCGCACTTGTTGCACTTGCGAGCCGTGCGCGGAATGCGTTTTGATATCGGCAAAGGAGCGTACATAAAAGTACTCTCTCCGGAACATGGTGCCTCTAAAACAAACGCGCAAAACAACTCTGTTGTTTTGCGCGTGGTGTATGGGAAAACGTCATTTCTTTTGCCCAGCGATGTCTCGCGTAAAATAGAGCTCCGGCTGGTAGCTTTTAATAGTGGAGAGAAACTCTCAAGCGATGTTCTTTCCATTGGGCATTTTGGAGCACGAAACTCTATAGACCTAAAATGGCTTCTTTCGGTGCACCCGCGCTACGCTGTTATTTCAGTAGGAGAAAATAAATACGGGTATCCGGCGCCGAGCACATTAAAAATGCTCACATCGCAAAATATTTCGGTGTACACAACTCGTACGCACAGCATTGCCTTTGCAAGTGACGGGTACAGCGTGTGGGTGAAAAAGTAAAAGCGCGGGTCGCTTTGCGACCCGCGCTTTTACTTTTCTCTACCAATCTACACCAACCCCGCCTTTTTAAGAGTGGCAAAAGCTCCGTTCTTTTTAATAATACGCATTGCTTTTACTGAAATGTTTACAATAACGGTCTTATTTATCTCCGGAACGAAGATACGACGCTTCTGAAGATTCGGCTGACGGCGTGTTTTGCCTGTCGGGTTATATTGCGTAGCACGCGTACGGTTTGAGTACCGCCCGCCTACTTGGGATGTCTTTCCTGTGATTTCGCAAATGCGTGCCATATGTACGAGGCATGGTACCATGCAAATACCTTATTATGCAACTCACGTTGGACACATCCATTTTTGCAATCATAATACTAGTGTTTTCGGTTATCGTGCACGAGGTCGCTCATGGCTTTTCCGCGAACGCTCTTGGCGACCCAACCGCACGCATGGCAGGACGCCTCACACTGAACCCGATTCCTCATATCGACATAATCGGTTCCATACTTATTCCGGCATTTTTAATCTTTACGCACTCGAGTATTCTCTTTGGTTGGGCAAAACCCGTTCCTTATAATCCGTATAACTTGAAGCATCAGCGGTGGGGAGAGACGCTGGTAGCTTTGGCTGGACCTCTTTCAAACATTCTTTTAGCGCTTATCTTTGCTCTTGTTGCCAGAGTAGCTCTTTCAATAGGGCTTCCGGCTTCCGCTGTAGTTTTTGCACAGCTTATTGTTATCACAAACCTGTTTCTCGGGTTGTTTAATCTTATACCTATTCCTCCTTTTGACGGGTACACCATTCTTGCCAGTGCTTTGCCGTATCGCTATTCCGTATCCGTGCGTGCTTTTGAACAGCGCATACGCGCCTTAGGGCCAATAGGGCTTCTCGCGGTGCTTTTTGTTTTTGTAACAGTACTCTCTGGACCTTTCTACGCTCTCGTACTTTTTATTTTTCGGCTACTCGTCGGTGGCTAGTTTAAAAATTAACTGAATATTGACTATGAATAAAGAAACACTACAAAACGCGTGGGCGATAGTTTCGCTTTCTTCCTCTATCGATCGTGACAATAACACTGTCTCGCTTTTTGACATTCTGGAAGAGCTTACACTTCAGGTTTCAGGGGCTGTCCCCGATAATTCCGTAATCCCGGTAAACCACCATATGGTGAGTATGTGGGTGCGTGAAGAAACAGGCACGCCTCTTTCTCTAAAGTTTAAGGTTCTTTTGCGCGACCCTAGCGGAAAGATACTACACGAAAACAAAGCAGAGGTAGCCTTGCAAGCCGAACACAAACGCGCACGTTTCCGAGCACAATTTAACGGCTTTCCGGTAACAAGCGAAGGCACGTATCATTATGAGATTATTAGTCTTGAGCCGGAAAAGACTTTTGGCAAAGAGATTGTAAACACAGTCGCTATTTCAGTGCGTTTCGTGCACCAGGCTGTGAAGAGCCCTCTTAGTCCGGCATAGTTTTCAAAAAAACACTCCTTTATATATAGTTATAACGGGAGCACACACAAAGCGCCGCGCGGGCGAAGCCCGCGCGGCGCTTTGTGTGTGCTCCCGAATCTCCAACCCACCCGCACCTTCCCAAAAAACCGCCACAAATTATCAAGTATTTCTCAAAAAACACAATATTGACTTACTACGCCGTAAAGAGGAGGATGTAGATACAAAACGCTTGGGCGATTTGTATCTGTGAAAAACCCGTGAAAAACCGAACGTGAAAGAAAATAAAAAAGGTACCTTTTAATACCACTAACACTTAAATGTATGAATAATTTGTATTCTCGCTTTGGACGCAAAGCGACCTTCATTGCAATGTTCTCAATTATCACGGTCATAATGGGCGGGTTCTTCATCGGTCAGGTACGTGCTACATCAGCATCTTATGAAGTAAGTGTATCAGGTACTACAGTATCAAATATATTATATGTGCGTGGCAGTAAAAACATTACATGGAGTTCTATAAATAATGCAAACACCTCATCTCCGTATACTTTAGTATACTCTTCCGATTTCTCTAATGGGGTAACACCGGTACCAATAACTGGTGCAAATTCAATTAGTACGGAATCTTATTTATGGAATACGATTAATGTTGATGACGGTACATACAAGGTGCGTGTTACTGGAGCGAATGGAGGGTCCGGTTTTTCTAAAACTTTCACCATAGATAACACCGCACCTGAAACTACATATTCTATTTCTCCTGAAAATCCAAGTTCTACAGGATAGTATACGTCAACGTCAGCACCAACAGTTACACTTACATGTAATGACAATATCGTTAGCGGAGTTACAGGAAGCGGATGTTCCTCAACAAGCTATAGTCTTGACGACGGAACGCATTGGTCTGCGTATTTGGATCCGTTTGCGGTTCCTGACGGTACTAACTTCATAGTATGGAAATCAACAGACAATGCAGGAAATGTTGAAGTTGTCGGAAGTTCAAAAGAAGTAAAAGTAGATACACAAATCCCAACGGTCTCAACTGCAACCGATGCTGTAAGTAGTGATGGACAATACTTCAATGCCGGAACACATACAATCACTGTAAAATTCAGCGAGCCATTAACAACAGCACCGCAAATCGCGATTGATACGGCTGGAACCATTGATACTGTTTCAGCAACACCTATGTTAGGTACAGCCCCAACTGATACATGGACTTATGATTACACAATTACCCAACCCAGCTCAGATGGTACAGCTACGATAACTCTGACTGATGGAACAGATGTTGCTGGCAATGTGATGGCATCTGATAGTTCACATAAATTTGTTATTGACACCACAGCACCAGCTAGCTTTACGGTTGGAGGTGTTACTGCGTCAGGTGGAAATGTTGTTTCTGGTAAATGGAACTCTACTAACACGGCATTGAAGGTTGTCGTTCCTGTAGACTCCAGTGACAGCTCACTAATAGGTGGGAATATTCAACTTCAGGCACAGATTGGCAGCGGTAGTTTTGTGGACTTGGGTTCATCGGTAAATATTGACAATAGTACTGGAAACACAACCACGATAAGTATCCAAGCATCAACCTTTGAAGCATTGACTGGTTTTGCTGACGGTAAAAATATTACACTTGGAGCAGTCATTACAGACAATGCCGGCAATTCTACAACAGGTACTCCAAGCGATGGTACTATTTATGTTGATCAAACAGCACCTACATTAAGTACTGTAGGTATAACTTCGGAAAATTCTAATTCAAGTTTTGCTAAGGTTGGTGACAAGATTACAGTGAACATCACTGCCGATGAGGATATTCAAACCCTGACAGTAACTATTGGTGGAAATTCAGCGTTAGTAACTGGTTCGGGAGCTTCTTGGGCAGCTACTTATACGATGCAATCAAGTGACTCCGAGAGGGTAGTTCCTTTCGCGATTGATTTTAGTGACGTGGCTGGTAATTCAGGTATACAAGTAACGAATACAACTGATAGTAGTACTGTTACTTTTGATAAAACGAAGCCGACGGTCTCAACTGCAACCGATGCTGTAAGTAGTGATGGACAATACTTCAATGCCGGAACACATACAATCACTGTAAAATTCAGCGAGCCATTAACAACAGCACCGCAAATCGCGATTGATACGGCTGGAACCATTGATACTGTTTCAGCAACACCTATGTTAGGTACAGCCCCAACTGATACATGGACTTATGATTACACAATTACCCAACCCAGCTCAGATGGTACAGCTACGATAACTTTGACTGACGGAGCAGATGCTGCGGGTAACGTAATGGTATCTAATGGCACACACACTTTTGTTATTGATACCACGAATCCGACGATCCCCGATTTTCTCTCGCCAGGTGAGAATGTTGTCTACCACAATTCGAACCCAACACTTATATTTACTCCGACTGATGCAAGCCTGCTCACATGTTCTTACACGATAGATAGCGGAAGCTCGGTACTTGTTAGTTGTACATCGGGTGGGGAAGTGAGTAATACAATTTCAAACCTTACTGATGGACGACATATTATTAACCTTACTGTCACAGATGAGGCAGGGAACACAGTTTCAAGGTCAGTATCGTTTGTATACGATATTGACGGAATCTTGACCGTGGCAAAAACAGGAACACCAGATTTTGCAACAATTCAAGGGGCAATCGATGCTTCTGTTGATGGAATTACAACGATTGATGTCGCCGCTGGAACTTATGACGAACAAGTTGTAATTAACAAATCCTTAACGCTTCAAGGTGCAGGGAACACAACTATTATTAAACCATCTCAAGCAACAGCTAGTGCATTTCAACTTTTTGCGAGAGGAACTGATAGCAGTAATAAAGACACAGCTCCTATTATCGGAGTAAATACAAACGGAGAAACTGTTAACATTCACGGATTCAAAATAGATGGCTCTCTTATTACATCGACACCTTCTAGTGCGGAACTCGTTGGCATCTTTTATCGAGACACTAGTGGTGTAATTGCTAATATGGATATTAGCGGTATCAATATCCATAATGGCGGAGGAATGTATTTGGTTGGGCATGATGCCACATCGGTTTCATTGGAAGTTAAAGACAACGTTGTTTCTGACTATCTAAAAAATGGTATTACTGCGAATTATCCCGACATGACAGCAAATATCCACGACAACACAGTAACAGGCATGGGTCCAACTACTTCAATCGCTCAAAACGGTATTCAAATTGGTTTTGGCGCCACTGGGAAGGTCAAAAACAATACAGTTAAAGACAATGTTTGGACTGGTATTTACACATATTCTACTGATAATAATCCAACAACAGATACAACGGCAGATGGAGCAGCGGGAATCCTTTTGTATCACACTTCTGGCACTGTTGAAGTATCAGGTAACACTCTTACCAATAACCAGTTTGGCGTTTGGTCTGTAGGATCTAATGCTGTAAATATTCACAACAATGATATTACAGGTCTTGCTCATACAGGAAACGCATATCCAACAGGAATTGCCGTATGGAGTGCAGACCAATGGTTTAGTTATTTTGGCTATAACGAATTTGGAACAACAGGTTCTATTAACAACAACACAATTAACTCAAACGATTACGGTATCTTAGTAAGAGATTACACAACAGGGAATACTACAGAGCCTTCTATCACGGCGAGCGAAAATAATATAGCAGGTAACGTTCTTAATGGCGCGTGGAGCAATAGCTCATTCAACGCAGAGAAAAACTGGTGGGGTGATAAAACAGGACCTGAAAATGACGCTCTTAACCCATCAGGAATCGGATCATCTGCATCAGATAACATAGATTTCAGCCCATTCTGTACGGATGTTCCTGTTAATGATGGTAATGGAACAAACACATTTACTTGTACATTAGTTTCAATCGACCCGATCGCTTCGTTTGACCTGAGCTTTGGCACGAATCCACAAGAGGTAAATCATGATTCAACTCTTACTGTTACGGCAAAAGACGCGAGTGACTACACAGTAGTAAATGATAGTTCAACCAAGCTCACACTTATCGGAGACAACGGGGCTTCATTTGGTTTAAATCTTCTCACTATGGGAGCGCTCGGTAGCACAGCCACTACGATAACCAATACTATTGCCGGGTGGGTCAATGTGACTGCCACAGAAGTGGGTGGAACAGCTACTGGAGCCAATACAATTGAATTCACCGCAACCCCCGTCGTACAACCGACCCTTATACTTGATGGCGATGCAATCGCATCACCATACACGGTTGATCAGGCGACAAGCAGGTTTACTAACGGATTGCAGTTTGATGTCACAAACGCCATAAGCGCTACTGTTAACGGAACGAGCGTAACTGTACCGACAAGTGGAAATGGAGCACTAACCGCAGTGACATCTACGGGTGCCGTAACTCTCGGATTGCACTTGTACACAGTAAAAGTTACTTCCTCAACAGGAAATACCGTAACCAAAACAGTTGGGTATCAAGTAAATGCAAATACTGTTACTCCTATAACACCAACTATCGCACTGTATGGAGATGCAATTGCTTCTCCATATACAGCAACGGAAGCAGGAGCTCGCTTTACTGACGGATTGCAATTCACATTGACTGGTGCAGCGAGTGTTACTGTCAACGGAATAAGTGCAACTTTGGTTGGAGACGCCAATGCCGCCACAACAACTATTGCAGGCGCAACCACTCTTGGGCTTCATGTGTATAATGTTGTTGTAACTTCACCAACAGGTAACTTCACAAATATTACAGTAGCGTACAACGTAAATGCAAATACAATTACCCCTATAATCCCGACACTTATCCTAAATGGAGACCCGCTACTTACGGCGTACACCTCTACACAGGCGTCTGCTCGCTTTGTAAATGGTTTGCAGTTTGAAACTACCGGTGTAGAGAGCACTACTGTAAACGGTGTAGCAACAAGCGTTGACACAGACGGAACAACGCTAACGGTAGCGACACCAACAGATGCATCTGCGCTTGGTTACCATGCCTACAATGTGATAGTAACTTCATCAACAGGAGATACTGTGAATGTTCCGGTTATGTATATCGTGTTTAATGATATTGCTTCGCTCGGTGTTACTAGAGTTACCGCAAGTAGCACCATGGCGACAGTCGGCAGTACGTTTGAAAACGGATGGAGCTGGGTGTTTGACGTAACGGTACCGACGAACGAAACGGATCTATCAATGAAGTTTAAAGATTTCAAAACGAGTGATGGCGTAAATATAATTCCTGCAGATGGAAACATTCGTTTCTATAGTCCGCAATCATCGGATGCAAACAGTGCAAGCACCGCAATGATGATTGATTCAGCAAATACGTTTGCAGGACCGATTACATTAAACGCAAATGCAGATATGTATCCTACTGTTCCGGGAAGGCAAGTGCAGGTTGTTGTAGAGATGAAAGTACCGACAGATAGTGCTGAAGGATTGTCGTACTCATCGTCGTACGCATTTAAGTCAGAAGCCCCTACATTATAAACTGATTAGAAAATATCATTATGAAATACATCTTTGCAGTTATATTTTCTTTAGCTCTTGCGACACCAGCATTTGCTTCTACGACAGGTTGGCAGACGATTGCCCCTGGCGAAGGGTCAAACGCAGGTAATGTGAGCACAGGAGTAACAGGGTTTGTTATGGCAAAACCAACAGCCACACCGACAGGTGGTACATACGATGAAGCGCAGAGCGTTGCTTTGTCGGCTTCCGGTGCCTCGTCTATTCACTACATGATTAACACGAGAGACCTTGAACTTTCCTGTAATAATGGTATGGTTTATGACACAGCAGAACCTGTTCAGGTTACAGGTTCCGCATTATTGCGAGCTGTCGCGTGTTACGGATCGAAAACCTCACCGCTTGCTTCGTTCACGTATGTTATTAACGAGAACGATTCACCAGCACCTTCTTCAGGCGGAGGCGGTGGCGGAGGCGGAAGCTACACACCAGTCAGTACAACCTACCCCGCCGGTGATATAAATCACGATGGAAAGGTAGATATTCTCGACTTCAATGCTCTTTTGGTTCACTGGGGTCAGAAAGGAAGCAATATTGATGCCGATCTAAATGGCAACGATGTTGTCGGTATCCTCGACTTCAATATTCTTATCGTTAATTGGCAAACATAATATAATATATGAAAAGATTTCTTTTAACTCTAATCGTTGCACTCTCTGTAGTGCTCCCAGCGTCTGCTCTCGCTTCAAACGTAACGCTTTCGCCTACGGCGGTTTCTGTAACCCCGGGCAAAGTATTCACGATAAACGTGACAGCAAACCCTGTCGGTGAAAAGGTCTATACTGTGCGGGCAAACGTTTCTTTTAACCCGAAGCTCGTGCATGTAACAAGTTTTACTTTCGCTCCAAAATGGCTCGCGCTTTCTACGAGTGGATACGACCTAACAGACAACACAAACGGTTTGATTATAAAAACAGCAGGGTACCCTGGTGGTATTTCCTCGCCGATACTTTTTGGAACCATAACCTTTACAGCGGTTGCTTCCGGTACGGCAAATATCAGTGTTACGGGCAATTCGCTCGTGCTCGATGAAAATAGCAAAAACACGATTTCCGGTACGCAAGGGGTCGCTGTCGTTGCTGTTTCTGCTCCTCACAAAGTGGTAAAGAAAGCTCCAAAAAAAGTGGTGCACAAAACGTATACTAAAAAGACCGTAAAGAAAACGGTTCCTGTAGCAACTGTTGTTGCCGTAGAGGCGACAAGCACCGCTACGAGTACCGCAATGGCTTCCGGCACTGTAACGCAGATGCCTCTTCAGGCGGCGGCGAGTGCTCCGATACAAGGTAGCACTCCTTTCACAACCACTTTTTGGGCGATTGTGGCGCTTGTGATAGTTCTTGGTATTGTGCTTTGGACAAACCGCAAACGACTCTTTCGATAAGCGGGAGCTTTTAAGAAAAAGGTAGGAAAGTAGGGCAGTGAAGAGAAAAACCGGCGCGCCGAAGGCGCGCCGGTTTTTCGCGTTGGTATAAATAAATATCTGCATTATCCACGAGCAATATGTGCCGGCATGAGGTATGATGAGGGCAGTTCGTTTACAGCCTAAAAGTAGTTTTGGAGTGAAACCGGTGCAAGTCCGGTACTGTCGCGCAACTGTAACTCGTATGAGAAGTCAGACCATCCAAAACATAGACGTAAAGTCTAATGCTTATGCCCGCGTAAGGTATTTTGTTTGAATTTTTATATTACAGAAAAAATAAAAAACAGCCGGCGCGGAGCGCCGGCTGTTTTTTATTAATATCACGATATTTATTATGCCCATACTTGAAATTAAAAAAAGAAACGGAAGCGTTGTTATTTTTGATGCAGAAAAAATTACAAGTGCGCTTAAAAAGGCTTTTTCAGCTTCAGGTGAAAATATCTCAGATAGTGTTCTTTTTGCAATGACAAACAATATCGTTTCAGATATTAGTAAAAACTTTTCCAAAGAGATTCCTTCTATTGAAGATGTGCAGGATATTGTAGAAAACCAGCTCATACTTAATAATTTTCCCGCTACGGCAAAGGCTTACATAATTTACCGTGAACAACATGCAGAAATGCGAGCTTTCGCCACTTCCGTCTCGCTTGGGTTGGTCGACAACTATCTCAGCGAGCTAGACTGGCAGGTAAAAGAAAACAGCAATATGGGTTATTCGCTTCAGGGAATGAATAACCATATTTTTTCAGAAGTAAGTAAAACGTATTGGCTTAATAAAATCTATCCGAAAAAAATAAGAGATGCGCACGAGAAAGGCAGTCTTCACATTCACGACCTCGGCACTCTCGCAGTCTATTGCGTTGGTTGGGATCTGCAGGACCTGCTCACAGAAGGTTTTCGCGGTGTCTCCGGTAAAATCGAGTCGGCACCGGCGAAGCATCTGCGTGTAGCGCTTGGGCAGATGGTAAATTTTATGTATACCTTGCAGGGTGAAGCAGCCGGAGCTATCGCCTTTTCAAATTTCGACACATTGCTAGCTCCGTTTGTTCGCTACGACAACCTTTCTCAAAAAGAGGTAAAGCAGTCTGTGCAGGAATTTATTTTCAATATGAATGTGCCGACTCGTGTTGGTTTTCAGACGCCGTTCTCTAACATTACGCTCGACCTCACACCCTCACCGAATTTTAAGGATCAGAAAGTTATCATCGGCGGGGAAGAGCAAGATGAAACATACGGCGAATTTCAGAAAGAAATGGACATGTTAAACTCTGCGTTTTTTGAAGTGATGAGCGAGGGAGACGCTTCCGGACGCGTGTTTACATTTCCAATCCCTACTGTAAATGTTACAAGCGACTTTGACTGGGAAAATCCAAACCTGCGTGGCTTGTGGGAGATTACCGCAAAGTACGGCGTGCCTTACTTTAGCAATTTTGTAAATTCAGATATGAAGCCGGAAGACACGCGGTCGATGTGTTGCAGGCTAAGACTCGACCTCGAAGCACTCGACAGACGCGGGGGAGGGCTTTTTGGTGCAAATGCTCTTACCGGATCGGTGGGCGTGGTAACGATAAACATGCCTCGTTTGGGGTATCTGGCAAAGCAAAAAAGCCATGGTGATATGAAAAAGGCAGAAGAGGTGTTCTTTTCGTTGCTGTCTGTCCAAATGGATATCGCGAAAGAGAGTCTGGAGATTAAACGTAAAATACTGGAGAAACTTACAGATGCAAATTTGTATCCATACACAAAGTTTTATTTAAGAAAAATAAAAGAATCGTACGGTGCGTACTGGGAAAACCATTTCTCAACTATAGGTTTGCTGGGTATGAATGAAGCGCTGGTTAATCTTTTGGGAGAAGATATCGGTACGGAAAAAGGGCATGCGTTTGCTACGAAAGTCTTAGATTATATGAGAGAGCGTCTTGTCGGATATCAAAAAGACACAGGCAACCTGTACAACCTAGAGGCTACTCCGGCAGAGGGTACTTCGTATCGAATAGCCGAAAAAGATAAAAAACAGTTTCCGGATATTATTGTTGCGAACGAGAGCGAGTATGCAAAAGGAGCATCACCTTTTTACACCAACTCATCTCATCTTCCGGTGCAATACACAAACGACATTATAGAAGCGATGGATATTCAAGACGGTCTTCAGACAAAATATACAGGAGGTACTGTGATGCACTTGTTTTTAGGAGAGAGGATTGCAGATGCCGGAGCTGTACCCGCGTTGGTAAAAAAGATTTGCGAAAATTATAAACTGCCATATTTTACGATAACCCCCACCTTTAGCGTGTGTTCTGTTCATGGGTATATCGCCGGAGAACACCACCTGTGTCCGACTTGCAAAAATGAATGCGAAGTATATTCGCGTGTGGTTGGGTATTTGCGTCCGGTTAGCCAGTGGAACATAGGGAAGCAAGCAGAGTATGAAGCTCGCGAGACATACGACCCTCTTTCTGTGCATGTTGAGGTTTCTGCAGAGGAGGCTGTAAATACAAAATAATAAAATGGAGTTTGGAGGATTGGAAAAATTTACGCTTGTAGACTATCCCGGAAAGGTTGCGTGCGTTGTCTACACTATAGGTTGTAATTTCCATTGCCCGTATTGCCATAATCCGGAGCTGGTAAACGAGACTGTTGAAACTCGTATTTCCGAGGACAGCTTTTTTGAGTTTTTGGATACGCGAAAAGGAATGTTAGACGGTGTTGTTATCACCGGAGGCGAGCCGACAATGCACGACGGTTTGCCAGAGGTTATTAAAAAGATTAAAGATAGAGGCTTCCTTGTTAAGCTGGATTCTAACGGCACGCGTCCTGAAATGCTTCGCGACTTGATAGAAAAAGGAGTTGTCGACTATATCGCAATGGATATAAAATCACCTTTCGCATTGTATCCTCAGACTGTTTCTATGCCTGTAAATATTGAAGCGGTACGAAAGAGTGTGGAGCTTCTGATGGGTTCGTCGATAAAATATGAGTTTCGCACGACCTTTGTTAAAGGAATTCTTGCAAAAGAGGATATTTTGCAGATTGGGAAAGAAATAAAAGGTGCAAAACGGTATTTTTTGCAGAAGTTTGTTTCGACCAAAATATTAAACCCTCAGCTCAAGCACAAGGTTAGCTATAGTGATGCGGAAATGGAGGAGTTTAAGGTAATGCTAAATAAATATGTCGATTACTGCGCAATCCGATAGCTCTGTATATCTAGACTACTCCGCAACAACACCGCTTGATCCGCGAGTGCTTAAAGCGATGATGCTGTATTTTGATAAGCGTTATGGTAATCCGTCTTCACTTTATGCAAGCGGACGTAGGGCTATGCACGCTATTAAAGAAGCAAAGTCTGTTGTGGCGAAGGTACTCGAGTGCTCCGCAGAGGAGATTATTTTTACCGGTTCCGGCACTGAGTCGGACAACCTTGCACTGCTTGGCGTTGCGCGAGCAAATAAAGCAAACGGGCGACACATCATAATTTCTTCCATAGAACACAAAGCAGTGTTTGAGAGCGCGCATCTTTTGGAGCGCGAGGGATTTGAGGTAAGTGTGGCACCAGTGCTTTCAAACGGGATAATCGATACGAAGCGTCTTTCTGAGATGTTGCGTGACGACACTGTGTTGGTTTCTGTAATGTATGCAAATAATGAAATAGGGACGGTCGAGCCGATTCGTGAAATCTCCAAACTTATCCAAACTTTTCGTGGAGGAAAACAATTTCCACTTTTGCATACCGATGCTTGTCAGGCTCCGGGTTTTTTGTCGCTTAGCGTTTTAGAAACGGGTGTCGACCTGATGACTCTCAATGGTTCTAAAATGTATGGACCTAAAGGCATTGGCTTTTTATATAAAAGAAACGGGGTGCGAATAGAGCCCGTCATTGTTGGTGGTGGGCAAGAGGGCGGGGTGCGCGCCGGCACACAGAGCGTACCTTTTATCGTGGGGTGTGCCGAAGCTCTTCGCATTGCAGATTTGATGCGAGATAAAGAGCCGGCGCGCCTCGCCAAGCTCCGCGACTACTTTATCGCTCGTGTGAAGAAAGAAATTCCGGAGGCAATTCTTAACGGACACCCTACCAAACGCCTTCCGGGCAATGTGCATTTTTCTTTTCCAAATATAGAAGGGGAATCGATACTGCTTATGCTGGACAGCATGGGCGTAGAGGTTGCGACCGGTTCCGCGTGCTCTGCGCGAGACTTGCGACCTTCGCATGTGCTTTTGGCTATCGGGCAAAGTGCGGAGCTTGCGCACGGAAGTATTCGCTTTTCGTTAGGAAGGTATACAACTCTAAAAGAATTGAAATACGTACTCGGTGTTTTGCCTGAAATTATTAAAAAATTAAGGTCGTTGTCAGCGCTAGAGATATGTTTATGAAAACAGAAATAAAAAAATGCGATGTAGAAGGGTGGCTTTACAGTGAAGTGGTGAAAGATCATTTCTTTAATCCGCGGAACATATTGCTTGATGAAAAAAACTATGTGGCAGACGGTGTCGGTGTCGTGGGAAGCCCTGCGTGTGGCGACATGATGGCGATATGGATACGAGTTGATAAGGGAAATCAAAAAATAACAGAGTGCAAGTGGCGTACTTTCGGTTGCGCGTCAGCGATAGCTTCTACCTCGATGTTGTCTTTGATGGTGACTGAAAATGGTGGAATGCTTATTGCCCGCGCCAAAAAGATACAGCCCGAGGCGATTATCGAAAGACTTGAGGGGCTTCCGGATCGTAAATACCATTGTTCGGTTCTGGGGCATTTGGCACTTAAAGATGCAATAAAAGACTATGAAAAAAATGATGCAAAAAACAAATAAAAAAATATATACGGTGACAAGCACTGAAATTGAGACACCAAGTGTTACGACCTTGCGTCTTTCGTGCGAAGGAGAGCCTGCAGAGTATGTACCCGGGCAATTTATAACAGTGTATCTTCCGGAGCTCGGCACACCAGAAGGCAAGGCATACAGTATTTCAAGTGCCCCGACAGAGCCGATAAGCATAACGGTAAGTGCACGTGGAGACTTTTCGCGCCGGCTGTGCGCTCTTGCTCCGGGAGATACTTTTTTAGCGTCAGCTCCAAGCGGGTATTTTTATAGCGAGTCCAAAGCCAGTATGCTTGTAATGCTTGCGGGCGGTATCGGCGTAGCTCCTTTTCGGAGCGTAATGCTCGATTCTGTGGGTAAAAAACAGGAAAGGGAAATGCATCTTTTTTACAGCAACAAAACAGTTTCTGATATTGTCTTTCATAAGACACTCGACAAGCTGGCTCTTGAGCACCTGTTTATAAAAGTGGATTATTTCATCACACAAGAAGAAAATATCCCAACTGAAATGACTTATGGCAGAATGTCTGCGGAAACGGTTTTAAATAAACTTAATAGAAAAACCGAAGCGGAGTTTTTCATATGTGGTTCGATATCGTTTGTGCGAGATATGTGGAGAGGGCTTAAGTCTATCGGTGTGGATGAAGAAAAAATCTGTACGGAAGCGTTCTTCTGACACTGAATAGTTTTTTCTATAAGAGGGAGCTTAAAGAGAAGGTAGGAAAGTGGGGCGGTGAAGAGTAAAACCGGCGCGCCGGTTTTACTGCGCAGCTTATAAAAGCAAACTAGCAAAGTACATATATAAAAAAATACAGCCAACGACAAAGTCGTTGGCTGGTTTAGTGTGTGTCTGTAGATTCGCGTGCTTTTATTTTTCGGAGTCTCCTTTCCCGAAGTTGTCTCTTTAGGAATTTTAGAATATATAGAATTACAATCCCGGCGGTGATGAGAACATACGGTCTCCCAAACAAATAAACACCTTGCGAAATAGAAACCTCTCCGCCAAGAGGGGTATGGGCGGGATACATCATAAACGAGAGTATTGTTGCAACAGGCACATACCAATAACTAAAGTGAAGCCATTTGCGAAAAGCACTTTCGTTTGCAAGCAAAAGTATGAGCGCAACGATAGCGAGCGTCTGTCCGAGGACGATGAGAGGAAAGCCGAGAGTGTCCATATATTTAGGGTCGCAGTACATGGCGGTTCCTGAAGTTATCATATTGCATTTGAATGGCCATGTGAAAAAAGGCCACCATTCTCCTCTAAAATACTGCCCGACAAGATACGAAATGCCGGCGAGTATGAAAAGGCTAGATTTTTTATACCAGAGTTTCATAAAGTTAGATTAAGTTTTTTAGGCGGTTGATCATATCGATAATGGTTTCTTAAGAGCAATTACTTATTTTTTAAATTCAAACCATTTTTCTTTATCAATTTGTGAATTGTCGATGACATTTTTCATAGTCTTTATTTTAAGGCTTTGCTTCCCATGGAATGGAACCGTAACCAAAAAAGTTTTTCCATGTACTTTTTTATAAAAATGAACATGACTTCCTTTTTGTCTCAACAATTTGAAATCGTTTATAACTAAAAACTTTTTAATATCTATAAAAATCCAATTTTTATAACAATTAGACATATTCTTTACTCGCAGAGTAGAACCGATATGGAGACAAAAGCTTCTTTTCCAAGTTTCCTTTTTCTAGTTCTTTCCATATCTTTTCATACTCACTATCGATTTTTCTATTCAAAAGTTTTTCGTCCCCCAGCTTTTTTGCAGAGTCGATATAGTCGAGCATTAAATTCCGGAGGTCTTTCCGAACCGTCTCCGGTTCGTTTCCGTCAACGATAAGATTAAAATCCAAAGCAACCCCATACCAAACTTTTTCCGCAGTATCGAAAAAAATCAAAACTCTGGAAACCCCTTTTTTGAAAGTATTCTTCATATATCAAACCCTATCATATGGAGGTGGAAACTTGAATCGAGCGTATGTTTTTCTGTGCAAAGTGTTCGCCAGTGTTAAAACACTTCTGTTTTGGGCTTCTGTTAACTCTCGGCTAGTCTCGCTTCACTCGGAGTCTCCTTTCCCGAAGTTGTCTCTTTAGGAATTTTAGAATATATAGAATTACAATCCCGGCGGTGATGAGAACATACGGTCTCCCAAACAAATAAACACCTTGCGAAATAGAAACCTCTCCGCCAAGAGGGGTATGGGCGGGATACATCATAAACGAGAGTATTGTTGCAACAGGCACATACCAATAACTAAAGTGAAGCCATTTGCGAAAAGCACTTTCGTTTGCAAGCAAAAGTATGAGCGCAACGATAGCGAGCGTCTGTCCGAGGACGATGAGAGGAAAGCCGAGAGTGTCCATATATTTAGGGTCGCAGTACATGGCGGTTCCTGAAGTTATCATATTGCATTTGAATGGCCATGTGAAAAAAGGCCACCATTCTCCTCTAAAATACTGCCCGACAAGATACGAAATGCCGGCGAGTATGAAAAGGCTAGATTTTTTATACCAGAGTTTCATAAAGTTAGATTAAGTTTTTTAGGCGGTTGATCATATCGATAATGGTTTCAGCTTGCGTCGCACTTATGTGTGGTTGCATATTGTATCGGGCGAAGTGCCGATGCGAGCGCATGTCTTTATTTTTATCGATACGCGCAGAAAGAGAAAACTGGTGGTTGATATAGCGAGTAAGAACAGCAAGCTCAAATTTAATCTGTTTGTTTCGCCAGGCGCTCAGTTTGCCGTATGGTCTGTGTCCTCGCCACACCTTTCTGAAAAATCGCGATGTTTCTTTGGAGCTTTTTATCTGCATTTCTATCACGGAGAGCTTTGCATTGATAACAAAGTGCTCACCGCGAGAGAGATTCATTTCTTTAATCGCGTTTTTCATATAAAGAACATATGCGAGCGGGTCGTTGCCAACAGGTATGGTAAAAGTGTGTTTGCCGGTTCCTGTGAGGTCTATTATAGGTGCTGTAGGCTGTCCTTTTGATACGGAGAAAGTAATGGTGGAGCTTGCCGTGGTCGGAATTTCCGCAAACGTATTTGTAGTGCTCGCAGTTCCGTCTTGGGCTATCGTTTCAATAAGTATTGTTGCTGTGCCGTTTCCGTGACCCCGCGCAACCACTTTATAGTTTCCATTTTTTGGAAGGCTTACATACTCTTCTGTATCGAAAACCTGCACGGAGCTTCCTAGAATATCCATTTTTGTTCCAGAGAAGTCTGTGCCGGGAATATGGACAACACCGCTCTGTTCCCCGTTTGCGGAAGTTATAAGAATATTTACCGGAGAATGAGAGCTTATACGGATTTCGTGGAAAGTTTCACCGGAAGAAGGTTTTGTTTTTGTTATGTAGTTTGTTTTCTGTACTTTTTTGTTTGTAAGAATGTCTTTAATTACATTTTGTATTGGCGGTGCGGAGGTTATGTTTTGGTGGACTATTTTCTCGTGGAAGATTTTCTTGAAAAGAAAAGAATCAAAAAACAACTCGTGAATAATATTTCCAACAGCACTTTGATAAACGACGGTGCCGTCTCCACCTTGGGTTGTTACCGGTGTGTGTTCGAGATAATAGTAGGTATGGCACGGAGGTTCAAAAGCGTTTATAACATCGGCGGTGAGGTTTGTGCAGATTGTTTTTTGCCCGGTAGAGTACGCCAGTGTTTTTACTGTGTTTTGCCCCCAGCCTGCTATCGCTGTTACGTCGATACCGTAAAGATCCGACCATCTGGTCGCTACGTCTATAAGAAAATGCATGTCTTTTGCTTTATCGATGAGTTTTTTGGAAAGAGCTATAGGTGTGCGCAGTGCTGTGTCCGTGTCTTGCGGGGCGGGGAAATATCCAAACCCGTGTTCAAGAAAATTTGCGAATTCTGTGAAATAAGATATTTTTGTTCCGAAAGCTTTTGCAAGGTCGTTTGTGGCGGAGCCGTTTGCATCGATAGTGATAACCGGAATAGTAATTTGCTGAAAATATTCCCAGGATGGCAAAAGGTCGTAAGCTCCGGGCATTGTTTTTGTTACTCTTCGGGTCTCGGCACTGCTCATAAGAAGCCCGTGCGCTTGAGTCTGTCCGTCTCCATGCAATAGTACGCCGATAGCTTCCGGTGTACCCCATTGCGGAGTGGCAACCATAACGAACTTGTCAACAAGCTTTAGCTTGCCGTCGTTGGAGAGTTTCTGTAAAAGCTCTTTTGCAACCAAACCACCATTTGAATGTGCCACAATCATTACTTTCCCCGTCGGGGAGCTTGACGCAAGGTTTTCGATCTCTTTTTCAATATAAACGCGTTTTAAGGTGCCGTTTGGCATTTCTGTGAGAGTTCCGTTGTTTACAATGTCGTCCGCGCTGTAGCGCCAGTCGTAGGGGTAAGCAGACCATTGCTTAATTGTGCTTGAAGCTACGAGCCCGTTCATAAACTTTTCGAAGTTTCCGTAGACCTGTACTCCGTCCTGGTTTAAGTATTGCAGAGCAATCTTTTTCTCGACCGTAGTGTTCCCATACAAACTCCCGATAATGTCTTTCGTGTACAGCGTGTGTTTGCTCGTGCCGTCTTGGTTCATTTCTAGGTACGGTATATCGGTATAAAAATCCGGTTCCCATACTTGGTGTTCACCAAAACCGTCTTTGTAGTACAGTCTGCTCGCTTCGGTGCCCGGGATAAAAAGAACATTGTCAAAACAGGAATTGGGGGCAGAGCAAGGGTTGTCGGTGTTTATTGCTGTAAAGTGAATGGTTTTTGTAAGCGCATATGTGCCGGTGTCAGAATTCTTTTCTTGGATATCAAGCTCGTATTGCCCGGATTTTTTCCATTGGAAATAAGTAATGTCCGGTGGGCTGTAAGGTGAACCCCCAAAAATATCTCCGGCTCCATGGAAGCTCGTTACGAATTGGCGTGCGCTGGAATCTTTCGGAAGAAAGTACAGGTCGCCTTTTGTTTTGGAACAGTTTGTACCTGCAATAACCACATAACCAAAACTGGGTATATGAAAAGGAAAAGAGTACGTGCCACCGTCCTGCATAAAAATACCAGGATAATTAGATATAAAAATATCCCCAGTCATATCTATTTTAGGAAAAGTCTGATTGAAAGTGTTTCGATGCGGGTCTGGATTTGTCCAGCGCAGCCCGGTTTTTTCGAATCTTGGGCATTGTGGAATATTTGGATTTGTATCTGCCCGAGAGACTTGAGGCACGCCTACCAAAACAGCAAAGATAAAAACTGCGAGTGAAAAGAGTAGGGGCTTATGTGCGCGCATTGGTTTACATTTTAATATCTTTATGGTGTACATGCGACACCCTTTTTAGAACATAGGTGGATAATCTTTCAGCCAATATGAGTAAAATTGATTATATAAGGATAATATGAAGCAATGGCTGTTTCAAAAACCGCGAGAAAAGCCCTTTCAATAAAGGGCTAAAATAGCATTGTTTTTTTGTCGCAGTTTTCTACCAGCTACCAATATTTATATTTCTAGACTTAAATTAGAGATGTTTGGATACTGCTGATATTATATATATTGTCTTGTTATGACAAACCATTTTGACAAAATCGCATACAAACTATTTATAGATGAGCTCGGACATGCAAGCTATAAACATCCTTCCCCTTTGTATGTTTTGTCTTGCTGCTCGGTTAGTGATTCTGAGCGAGCGCGCATAAAAATATTCGCAGATTAAATTAAGTTTAAATATTGGGGACACACAGATATAATTTTTCACTCACGTGAAATTGGACGTAGAGATGGCGAATTTGCAATTTTAAGAGGCAAGGATATTCACAAAAACTTCTTGCATGATCTCGAGGCTCTTTTGATCGACTCGAAATTCAAAATGTTTTTTGCAATTGTTGATAAGGAGAAAACCAAAAAATTAGGTTGGGACGAAACAAAAATCTACAAAGAAACGGCAAAATCAATGATTCGCAATTTCATATTGATATTGCTTTCTCATGATTCACGCGGAGAGGTTGTTATTGAAAGCGCGACAGCAGAAAAAGATTTTTATTTTCATCGCGCACTCGGGTATTTTCTATCAGAGGGACTCACTGTACCAAAAGTATCATATAAAAAAGTTCAAGAGACAATAACTTCAATATCCTTTGTTTCAAAAAAGAATCATGATATAGAGGAGCAAATTGCGGATTTGTTCGCATATGCGATTAAATGTAAATATCTTAAAAAGAAAATTAAGAAAAACTCTTATGAAGAAATTATGTTGCGAATACTTAATAAAAAAATATTTCGTGCGCCCAGAAATGCCAAAGTTTTAAAAAAGAGGTTCCTTGATAAGGTCGAGGCAATAAAAGTATTACCTTGAGCAAAAACAAATAGAAAAACCGGATCGCGGCATCACGCTCGCTCCCCGGCATTTCGTATCTTGAATATTATATTAATGATATTTTTTAGTCAATAAAAGTAGTGTGATTATCCACAATATGTTTTGTTTCTGTTTCGTGCTGGCAATTAAGTTACACACCTTAGTTGCGTGGCAGATATAGTGACAAAAAATTGTAATAGTTTTAATATTAAATCCTAACTGACTATCGGGTTTTGTAGTGTCGGCAAGCCGTGACGTTGCAATTCCTTCGCATATCATATATAGTGCTCGCAAGCCCTTTGTGGGGTTTTTATATTCGAAATGTCAACAATCAATCAGCTTTCACACAAGCCACGCAAAAACAAAACCCGCAAGACAAAAGTCGTTGCGCTTTCGCGTGGTTTCAATGCTCTTAAAAACCGACCGACGAATTACCCATCTCCTTTTAAAAGAGGTGTGTGTACAAAAGTAACCACAAAGACTCCTCGCAAACCGAACTCTGCTATTCGAAAAATCGCACGTGTACGTCTTACAAACGGTATGGAAGTTACCGCGTATGTACCGGGAGAAGGTCACAACCTTCAGGAACACTCCGTTGTGCTTCTTCGCGGTGGTCGCGTTAAAGACATCGGCGTGCAATACACTATCGTTCGAGGTAAACTCGACGCTGCTGGTGTAGACAAGCGCCGTCGCGGACGCTCACGATACGGAGCTAAAAAACCGAACTAATATTTTAATATGAGACACCCAATTAAAAATCCCCGCACATGGAACCCCGATCTTAAATACGGTTCTGAAACGCTTACCCGTTTCATTAACGCTGTTATGTTGGACGGAAAGAAAGATATCGCACGCAAGGTTGTGTACGATGCTCTTGGAAGTCTCGACTTTAAAAACGAAGAGGGAACAAAGATTGACGCGCTTGAAACTTTTGAAATGGCGATACGCAATGTTTCTCCTCTTATGGAGGTTCGTTCTCGTCGTGTAGGTGGTGCAAACTATCAGGTTCCTCGCGAAGTTCCGCAACAGCGCAGACTCGCACTGGCTTTTCGTTGGATAATAAACGGAGCACGCAACAAAAAAGGACGACCAATGTCTGAAAAACTCGCAGAAGAGCTTCTGCTCGCGGCTAAAGGTGAAGGAGACGCAGTTAAAAAGAAAGACGACATGCACCGCATGGCGGAGTCAAACAAGGCTTTTGCGCACTTTGCTTGGTAGAGTAAGTGAAAGGCACTAAAAAGGGAAAGGGGCGCGCGACTTTGTCGCGCGCCCCTTTCGTTGGGCTAACATAAACATATACAAACGGCACTCGTCTCAACCGCATTCTCAAATGGTGATTATATCCCCGAGCGCTACACGTGCGATGGTGAAAACATATCTCCACCGCTTTCAATTGTCCGTAGGCACCATTCTTGGAACACAAGGGGCAAACGGTTCCGGCAAAAATGGCTATACCGGACATTGCCCGCCACCGCAGTATGAGCCGAAAGAGCATCGTTATTTTTTCAGCCTGTACGCACTTGATACAAATCTTTCTCTTAAAGAAAGGGTAACAAAAGACACTGTACTTTCAGAAATGCAGGGGCACATAATCACAGTCGCGGAGCTTATGGGGTGCTACGCCAGACAATAATCACACCCCGGGTTACTTAGGGGGGGGCGACCCCTAAGTAACCCCCGTGGGCTCGCATCTATATATTAATGTAATGTATACTATGTATATGAAAAGACAATTTACAGCAAACTATAAAAAAGATGGAAAGTGGTACTCTGGGTGGATTGAAGAAGTCCCCGGCGTGAATACTCAAGGTGCCACACTGAGTGAGACAAAAGAAAATCTTAAAGACGCACTTTTTTTGGTGCTGGAGACAAACCGTTTGATGTATAAGTCAAATAGCAAGCAAAAAATTATAAAAGAGAATCTCATTGTCTCCATCTAATGAAAAGGACTGACCTCATAAAACATCTTATAAAATGTGGGTGTATATTTTTGCGGGAGGGTGCAAAGCATAGCGTGTATCTCAATCCAACCATTAAAAAATTATCCACCGTTCCAAGACATAATGAGATAAATAACTTTCTTGCGAAAAAAATTTGTAATGACCTCGGTATAATAGGCATAAGTAAAAAATAGTAAACATCCCGGGCTACTTAGGGGGGGGCGACCCCTAAGTAGCCCGGTGTGCTGAACAATATATAACTACGCGCGCTTTACTTATGCACAATGATGATTGCCGGGATTTTGTTGGCTTTTGTTACTCAGCAAGATATAGTTTATATATGGCTAAAAAAATAACTTACACAGCCGACAATGTTGCAAAATATTTCATCCATCTCGCTTCAAAAGAGCTTGTCGGCGATAATCAGGAACGCGAAGGAATCACAAATCTTAAATTACAAAAGATATTATATTTTGCGCAGGCATATTATATTGCAAAATTAGGTAGGGCACTTTTTTCTGATGATATTGAAGCGTGGGAGTACGGACCGGTTGTTTCGCGTGTTTATAAAAAATATCGAAGTAATGGCAGTAATCCGATTATTGATGACGGCAAGTCATCGCTTTCCGAAGAGGATAAAAAAGTTGTTCAAATAATCTGGAACACTTTCGGTGGTTATTCCGCAAGCAAGCTCGTTAATATTACCCATGCTCATACTCCATGGAAAGAAGCAAACAAAACATCGAGTCAAATCATTTCAAACAAAGCCCTTAAAGAGTATTACAGCCCGTTATTGAATAAATAGGTCGGGTTTTTCCTTGCCTATGGACGAACACGACGTATCAACAAAAATTAATCTTGAATACGCAGAAGAAAAAATTTGTTTTTCCATAAGTGACTGCTCGCTTGATAAAAAGTATTCGTTCTGGCCCTTAAATAAGGAGCAAGCAAAAATTTTTTTACACAAACTGCAATATGTGGAAAAATTAACATGGAAGCAGTTTGCGAATCTCTCAAGAAAAAAGGGGCTAACGTTTGAAAAACAAGGAGCTCCAAACTTCAATTTAATAAGTACGCAGAGCACTTATGAGGGTAATCTTATGGAACAGTATTATTTTCATTTTCGTGTCGAGTCAGACAAGCTGTTTCGCGTGTTTGGTTATCAAAAACAACAATTTTTCTGTATTACACATATTGACCCTAGCGGGAAGCTAAATCACTAAAGGAAAACAGTATGCGTTTCGGTTGCTTCGGACAATTTTTGTATATAAGATTGCATTTTATGGTAGTTAGGTTATCCTCTAAGCAACGCTTTTGGCGGTCTTTTTAGCCACTCGCTTGTTGTATGGAAAGATAATATGTTTTCATATGTGTAAGCGTTTTGGTAAAACCGTCGGAGCATCTTATTTTTTGTAACAATTATCTATGAATCGAGATTATCCGCTTGAAAAAGTACGCAACTTCGGCATCATTGCACATATTGACGCCGGTAAAACAACTACATCTGAACGTGTTCTTTTCTATACAGGTAGCCAACACAAAATTGGTGAAGTTCATGAAGGAGAAACAACAACAGACTGGATGGAGCAGGAACGTGAGCGAGGTATCACAATAACCTCCGCTGCCATTACATGCTTCTGGAGCAAGACAGATGAAATGGATAAAAAAGATATGTCCAAGAAGTTCCGTTTTAATATTATTGACACCCCAGGGCACATCGACTTTACCGCAGAGGTTCAGCGTTCTATGCGTGTACTCGATGGTGCTGTCGTTGTTTTCGACGGTGTTTCAGGTGTTGAACCGCAAACAGAAACAAACTGGCGCTACGCAGACGATGCAAATGTTCCTCGATTGTGTTTCATAAATAAACTCGATCGTACTGGAGCGTCGTTCGAGCGTTCATATAAAAGCATTGAAGACCGTCTTTCCAAAAAAGCGGTGCGTATGCAAATACCGATAGGTGAGGAAGGCGAACATGAAGGAGCTGTAGATCTGCTCACAATGAAGGCTTTTCATTTCGAAGGAAACATGGGTGAAGAAGTTGTGATTATTGAGGTGCCGGAAAATCTAAAAGAAGATGCAAAGAAGTACCGAGCAGAATTGGTTGAGCGTATTGTAGAGCAAGACGAAAATCTTATGAGCGCTTATCTTGAAGGAAACGAGCCTTCTCTTGAAGAGCTTAAGAGCGCTCTTCGTAAAGCTGTAATTTCAAATGAAATCTTTCCTGTGTTTACGGGCTCTGCTTTGAAAAACAAAGGTGTACAGCCGGTGCTCGATGCTGTTGCGGACTATCTTCCATCGCCTGTAGACTTGCCACCAGTTAAAGGTATAGACCCGAAGAGCGGTGAAGAAATCGAGCGTAAACCATCAGATGACGAACCGTTCACAGCGCTCGCATTCAAAATCCAAACCGACCCTTTCGTTGGGACACTTACTTTCTTTCGTGTCTACGCAGGGACGCTTGAGGCTGGTTCGTATGTATACAATGCAAATACGGGAACCAAAGAGCGCATCGGGCGTATCGTGCGACTTCAAGCGGACAAGCGTGAGGAAGTAAAAAAGGTTTTTGCCGGTGAGATTGCGGCGGCGGTTGGACTGAAAGATACAAAAACATCTCATACTCTTTGTGACGAAGCGCACCCGATTGTTTTGGAAGAGATAATCTTTCCGGAGCCGGTTGTTTCTTTGCGTATTGAGCCGAAGACCAAAGCCGATCAGGAAAAGCTTGGAATCGCTCTTCACAAACTATCCGATGAAGATCCGACGTTCCGTGTTTCAACAGATGATGAAACTATGGAGACTATTATCGCAGGTATGGGCGAGCTTCACCTCGACATTCTTGTTGACCGTATGAAGCGAGAGTTTAATGTTGAAGCAAATGTTGGCAAGCCACAGGTAGCGTACCGTGAAGCTATCAAGACTTCTGCGGAAGTTGAAAATAAATACATCAAACAGACCGGTGGGCGTGGCCAGTACGGGCATGTGAAAATTCGCATTAAACCGCTTGAGCCGATTGAAGAAGGTGCAAAGGTTCCGAAAAATATTAAACGCGAAGACCATTTCGAATTCATCAACAGTATTAAGGGAGGTGTTATTCCGCAGGAATATATTCCGGCTGTAGAAAAAGGAATTCGTGAAGGTTTGGACAGGGGTGTGCTCGCAGGTTACCCGATTGTTGACGTTTCTGTTGAGCTGTACGACGGTTCATACCATGAAGTGGACTCGTCTGAGATTGCTTTCAAAATCGCAGCGTCACAGGCTTTCCACGAGGCTGTGCAAAAAGCAAAGCCGGTACTGCTCGAGCCTGTAATGGAGGTTGAGGTTATTGTTCCGGAGGAGTTTATGGGTGACATCACCGGAAACCTTTCAGGGAAGCGCGGAGCGATAGAAGGAATGGAAGACCGAGGTATAAACAAAGCGATTCATGCAAAGGTACCGCTTGCGGAAATGTTTGGATACACAACGATTTTGCGTTCTATGACGGAAGGTCGAGGTTCTATGACTATGGAATTCGATCACTACGAGACCGTGCCTCAGAACGTGGCGCTGGATATTATCGCATCACGCAAGTAAAATTTAAGTATGTGTTAAACCCAAACGCGCGCAAACTTTGTTTGCGCGCGTTTGGGTTTTGGTGTAGCAACAACACCGGTAAAATAGAGAGGCAGGGTATATTTTTCTTGACCTTTTCTCTCAGGTCGGGTAACCTTTGCACTAACGCAATTGTTCGTTCGCGACACTTTCGGGCGTCGTGTTTGAACTCGACGGTATCACCGTCGGCGCGAGGCGCGGCGCGTTATCTATTATTTCGATTCTTTTAATTTTAATTTACAAGACTTATGGCAGCAGAATTTGATCGCAGTAAGCCTCATGTGAACGTTGGTACTATCGGTCATGTCGACCATGGTAAGACAACACTCACAGCGGCTATACTAAACGTACTTACTCTCAACGAATCAGCGGGCTATAAAGCTCGTAGCGAAAAAGTTGAGAACATCGACAACGCGCCCGAAGAAAAGGCGCGCGGTATTACTATCGCTCTTCACCACTCGGAATACGAGACACCGAAACGCCATTACGCGCACATCGATGCTCCGGGTCACGCAGACTACATTAAGAACATGATTACAGGTGCCGCCCAAATGGACGGAGCTGTTCTCGTGGTCGCAGCAACCGACGGGGCTATGCCACAAACTCGTGAGCATATCCTTCTCGCAAAGCAAGTTGGCGTACCAAACATTATCGTATTCCTTAACAAGACCGATATGGTAGACGACGCAGACATGATTGATCTCGTGGAAGAAGAAATCAAAGAGCTCCTTGAGAAGCAGGGCTTCAAGGACTCACCATTTATTCGCGGTTCCGCTTTGAAAGCACTTGAAGCAACTTCAGCAGATGACGAACAGGCACAGAATGTTAAGAAACTTGTCGACACAATGGACGAGTTCTTCCCGGATCCTGTACGTGATCTTGAGAAGCCGTTCCTTATGCCGATTGAAGACATCTTCTCCATTGAAGGTCGCGGTACTGTTGTAACAGGCCGTATAGAGCGAGGACAAGTCAAAGTTGGTGAGGAAGTTGAGATTGTTGGTATCAAAGAAACAACAAAGACGACCGTTACCGGTATTGAAATGTTCAACAAACAGCTTCAAGAAGGTCAGGCAGGCGACAACGCAGGTATCCTCTTGCGAGGCACAAAGAAAGAAGACGTGCACCGTGGTCAGGTTCTTGTGAAGCCAGGTACGGTAACACCACACACAGACTTTGAAGCAGAGGTATATATCCTCGGTAAAGACGAGGGTGGTCGTCACACACCATTCTTCACCGGTTACAAACCTCAGTTCTACATCCGTACTACGGACGTAACAGGCGAGGTTACTCTTCCGGAAGGAAAGGAGATGGTTATGCCAGGAGACACAGTTACTTTCAAGGTTAAGCTTACAGCTCCTGTAGCACTTGAAGCGCAACAGCACTTTGCTATTCGCGAAGGAGGCAAGACTGTTGGTGCTGGTGTTGTTACAAAAGTTAGCGCCTAGTGTTGTACTAATTGAATCATTATGGCAACGACCGCAAAAGACAAAATAGCAAAAGCAAAAGGAGCGTCCGCGGTCGCATCTGAGCCGAAGCTGCGTATCCGAGTGCGCGCCTACGAGCACAAAGTGCTCGACCTCTCGGTTAAGCAGATTGTGGACACGGCACAGCGTTTTGACGCAAAGATAATCGGACCCGTGCCTCTTCCGACTGAGCTTAAACGTTGGACTGTAAACCGATCTACATTCGTTCACAAGAACGCTCGCGAACAGTTCGAAATGCGTATCCACAAACGACTAATCGATATTCTTTCACCATCACCGAAAGTTGTTGAGGCTCTCACAAATCTTACACTCCCTTCAGGGGTTACGATTGATGTGAAAATGATATAGCGTTCTCGCGCAATATCGCACAAAACAAAGAAAAACACGGCGCCGGCAACGGCGCCGTGTTTTTCTTTGCATTTACTACCAAACTCGAGTGCTTTTGCTTCGTATTATTAAAAACAGTGCCTGTGGTGGGGTATTGTCGTGTAGAGACGGAGTGTGTTTCTTGAATTACAGGCGCAAACGGTTGCATTTCTTGTTTTGTTCGTGTAGAGTGCTCTCTATAACGCTACGTACGTATCTGTTTTCCAATTTCGGAACATGATACGGACCAATGGTACATCGCGCAGTGCGATATGCCGCTGCGCGTTTTGCTTTATACTCATGAAATTTATTCTTGCCCGCAAAGAGCGCATGACGCAGATTTTTACCGACGAAGGTCGGTCGTTTGCAGGTACAATCCTTAAAGCGGGACCTGTTACCGTGACTCAAGTTAAAACTCCAGCAGACGATGGCTATTCAGCTGTACAAGTTGGTTTTGACGATCAGAAAAAAGAGAGGCTCAGCAAACCAGTGCTCGGACACCTCAAAGGCAAAGCTTTTAAGGTCTTGAAAGAGTTTCGTATCGATAACCATGCCGAATACAATGTAGGTATGGAGATAACGGTTGATGATTTTGCAGAAGGCGACAAGGTACAGGTTTCCGGCACAATGAAAGGAAAAGGCTTTGCAGGTGTTGTGAGACGTCATGGTTTCCATGGAGGTCCTCGCTCGCATGGTCAGAAACATTCCGAGCGTGAGCCAGGTTCAATCGGCGGTTCGGGAGGTCGTGCCGGAGGTCGCGTTGCAAAAGGTATGCGCATGGGCGGACGCATGGGAAATACACGAGTTACTGTAAAAGGTCTCAAAGTGCTCGCGGTCGATTCAAAGACCGGAGAAATCATAATTTCCGGAGCAATTCCGGGAAGACGTGGTTCGTTGGTAGAGATAATCTCTGCCTAAAATATTTAAATATGGCTACTACAACAAAGAAAGATATAATAAAGAAAGAAAATACTACGGCAAAAAAAGTTGCCGTGAAGCTTTCTGCTCCTGTTTATACAATGGACGGCAAAGAGTCTGGCAAGATAGATCTTCCGGAAGAGCTGTTCGGTGTCTCATGGAAAGCGGAGCTCGTACATCAAGTTGTGCTTGCTATGCAAGCCAATGCTCGCCCAACGGTAGCAAGTACAAAAGACCGTAGTGAGGTGCGTGGTGGTGGAAAAAAGCCATGGAAACAGAAAGGCACAGGTCGTGCACGCCATGGTTCACGCCGTTCACCTATATGGCGTGGAGGTGGAACAACTCACGGACCTCGTCCGGAGCGCGACTATACACAAAAAGCAAATCGCAAGATGCGCATAGGAGCCCTCGTGTCCGTACTCTCTAAAAAGTTTGCGGAAGGAGAAGTCTTCTTTGTAGACTCGCTATCATTTGATGCCCCGAAGAGTAAAGACGCGAAATCTGCGATTACAGCTATTGCGAAAGCTTCCGGTACACCGATGCTTGCAGAGCGTCGCAATAACGCAACAATCATCGCACTTTCTGGAAAAGACTCATTTGTTAAAAAAAGTTTCAGCAACTTCGGTAACATCTTTACAGAAGAAGTACGAAACCTAAACCCGGTTGATATACTTGGATACCGTTACTTAATCATCGAGAAACCGACCGAAGCGTTTGGAGTTCTTAAAGAGCGAGTAGCTCGCTCAAAACGTGCATAATTATATTTTGACTTATGGCTCTCTTCTCTAAAGACACAACTACAAAAGACGCAAAAGCGAAAAAAACCGCAGTAGCAAAAGCACCTGCAAAAAAAGCACGTGAAGCTACAACTGCGCTTCGCGCCCGCGCTGCTGTCGTCCTTACCGCTCCGTGGATTTCCGAAAAAGCACTTATCGGAACAGACAACGGTATTTATGTATTTGCAATTCCGCGATCTGCAACGAAAAAAGATGTTGCGCGCGCTGTAGAAACAATCTATAACGTAGTACCGCGCAGTGTGCGTATTGTAAATCTTCCGGGCAAGCGCGTTTCAAAGCGTGCCCGTGCAGGTGTTGCTATTCGCCCACGTCGTCGCAAGGCGTACGTTTACCTCAATAAAGGGGACACTATTCAATTTGCTTAGAACGAGTATATGAAAACTTACAAACCAACAACCAAGAGTCGTCGTCACATGTCGACATTGCCATATCGAGAAAATCTTTCTGGCGATAAACCAACCAAGAGCTTGCTTTCCAGCAAGAAACGTCAAGCTGGACGCAATGCCTTTGGACGTATTACAACCCGTCACCAAGGTGGGGGACACAAACGCAGGTACCGTAAGCTTGATTTCAAGTACGACAAGAGGGGTGTTCCGGCAAAGTTCACTACAATCGAGTACGATCCGTACCGATCAGCAAACATTGCTATCGCACTTTACGCAGATGGAGAGCGTCGCTATGTGCTCGCTCCTAAAAACATGGAGGTGGGCGATTCGTTTATCGTTTCGGAAGATGCTCCGGTAAAGACAGGCAACCGTCTTCCTCTCGGAAAGATTCCTGTAGGTACTTTTGTATACAATATAGAGCTTCAGGTTGGGGCAGGTTCGCGTCTGGCACGTTCTGCTGGAAACTACGCGCAGGTAATCGCACATGATGCCGGATACGCTCAAATAAAGCTTCCGTCGACCGAGGTGCGTAAGATTTCCGATCTATGTTGGGCATCTGTCGGTGCTGTTGGTAACGAGGAGCACATGCTCGTAAAAATCGGTAAGGCGGGGCGTTCTCGTTGGATGGGTAAACGACCTACTGTGCGTGGTAATGCTATGAACCCTGTCGATCATCCACACGGAGGTGGTGAAGGTAGACAAGGACGAGGTACTCGTCGTGCAAAGAGCAAATGGGGCAAGCCGACCGGAAAGGGGCAGAAGACGCGCCGACCGAAGAAGTACTCGAATACATTTATTGTATCTCGACGTAAAGTTGGAAAGAGGCGGTAGTTATTTTAGAAACCAACACGCGAAAAAACGCGCGACCGAAAGGTCGCGCGTTTTTTCGCGGCACACCGTAGATAAAGTGTTTGCTTTTTAGTAGTGTTGTCGTATTTACCAACTTAAAAAGCTCCGCAGAATTTAATCGCGCGTTAAAAAGCAAATTATATCTGTTATTAACGGAGATGCGCTGGATTATGCTACAAACGTATAAAATTTGTTTAATATAAAGTCTGTTTAAGGCGTTCGCAATCTCTGTATAAAAAGTTTTCATACTCGATGGTCAATGTTTTGTAACACTACAAGGCACAATGTGTTGACTCTCGTGGCTGTTTCCTGTATCGTAGCTTTATCCCGCATCGCGGGTTTTAATTTCATTATGTCTCGATCACTAAAAAAAGGTCCATACGTGGACGTGAAGCTCATGAAGAAAATCTCCGGCAAAAAACCGGCTGATGCTTCTGTTATCAAAACGTGGGCTCGCGGAAGTCAGATTGCTCCGGAAATGGTGGGCTTTACTTTTGGCGTTCACAACGGCAAACAGCATGTTGAAGTGCGAGTTACCGAGGACATGGTCGGTCATCGATTGGGAGAGTTTTCGCCAACAAAGAAATTTGTACGTCACGGCGGTAAAATGCAGAAGGAGCTCGAACAGAAGCGCCAGCAATCGGAAATAGCTGCGGCAAAGGCGGCAAAAGAGTCTAGCTCTGCAAAGAAATAACATATGAAAGCTGAACTAAAAGGATATAATCAGTCCCCGCGTAAAGTGCGCCTCGTTACGAACCTTGTAAAAGGCAAGAAAGTCGCGCTCGCTCTTGCGGAGCTCGATTTCCTCAACAAACGCGCTGCACAGCCTGTTTCTAAACTAATCCGCTCTGCTGTTGCAAACGCAACACAGAAGGGTGCGAAACCGGAAGACCTGCGTATTGCAAACATAACGGTCGATAGCTCCGGAATGCTTAAGCGTTTCCGCGCACGAGCATTTGGTCGCGCTTCAACTATTCGTCATCGCAAAAGTCGCATGGCGGTTACTCTTACGGAAGAAAAGTCCGTATAATTTTTCATACATATCATGACACACATTGTCCATCCTTACGCACATCGCCTCGGCATTATCCGTGACTGGAAAAGTCGCTGGTTCGCGCTTGATAAAAAACAGTATCGAGAAAATATCCAAGTTGATGCTGTTGTCCGTGATTTCCTTACAAAACGATTGCGCGGTACTCACACAAGCGGTGTCGATATAGAGCGCACGGAAACTGAATTGCGTATTTTCATACACACAGCACGTCCGGGGCTTGTTATCGGTCGTTCAGGTGAGAACGCTACAAAAATACGCGCGGAGGTTACTCGTCTCGTGCACAAGACAGCTCCTGCACACAATCATGTAATCAAGATTGACATCACGGAAATTCGTCAGCCAGAGACTGATGCTACTGTTGTGGCATATATGATTGCGGAAGGTCTTGAAAAGAGAATGCCATTTCGTCGCGTTCTAAAACAGACCGCAGAAAAGGTTATAGCAGTACGAGAGGTTTCTGGAGTTCGTATCGCTTTGGCGGGGCGTCTCGGAGGAGCCGACATGTCACGCAAGGAAGAGGTAAAGCGAGGACGTATTCCTTTGCAGACTTTTCGTGCAGACATTGACTACGCAAGTGTGCAAGCACACCTTCCGTACGGTGTTCTCGGTATTAAGGTTTGGATTTATCGAGGCGACAAGCACACAACCGATCAAAACACGGCTCACCGTAGAATGTAATATATATACGTATGTTGTTTCCTAAAAAAGTAAAACACCGCAAGTGGCAAATAGGGCGTAAAAGTCTAGCACGCCGAGCACGTCCAGATACCCGAGGTACTGTACTCACGTTTGGTAACTATGGGTTAAAAGCCATAACCCCGTCACGTCTTACAAGCAACCAGATTGAGGCGGCTCGTAAGGTTCTCTCGCGCGCAACCGGAAAAAGTGGTAAGGTCTGGATTCGCGTGTTCCCGGATCGTCCTATCACCAACAAGCCTGCCGAGGTCGGTATGGGTCATGGTAAAGGAGATCCGAAATACTTCGTATTCGAAGTTCGCCCCGGTCGTATACTGTTTGAAATCGACGGTATCGAAGAGACCTTGGCGCGCGACGCTATGCGTCGCGCGGGCTCGAAACTCCCGATGAAGACAGTCTTCATTTCTCGATAATATTATGGAAAAAAACACAAAATACACGGATAAAACCAATACGGAACTTTCAAAGATTCTTTCGCAAAAACGCGAAGAGCTTCGAGTTGTTCGTTTTACTTCTGCAGGCTCCCGCCCGAAAGATACGAGCGAACCGCGCAAGATTCGTAAAGAGATTGCACGCATTATGACCGAGTTTTCTTCACGCGCGAATACCGTAAAAAAATAAAATATGACTACTACCGAAACAAAACCGCAAACATTTCAAGGAACCGTTGTTAAAACGGCTTCGAAAGACACCGCCGTGGTCTCAGTATCGCGATACGTAAAGCATCCTAAGTATAAGAAGTATCAGGTTCGTACGAAAAAGTTTCTTGTACACGATCCTGAAAACACAGCCAAGGTTGGTGAGAAAGTTACTATCGTAGCATGCCGACCTGTGTCGAAACTAAAACGCTTTAGACTTTTAAAATAAGTATGATTCAATCGCAAACCATCGTTAATATCACCGACAACTCCGGAGGCAAGATTGCCCGAGTGTTCAAGGTGCTCGGAGGACACAAGCGTCGTTACGCTCGTATCGGAGATACTGTCGTGGCATCAATCCAAACAGCAGAGCCGCGCAAACAAGTTAAAAAGAAAGATATCGTACGTGCTGTTGTTGTACGCACAAAGAAACCTATGCGCCGTAAAGATGGCTCGTATATCTCATTTGACGACAACGCAGTTGTTTTGGTAGAAAAGAGGGGTAAAGAGATGGCTCCGCGCGGTAATCGTGTTTTCGGCCCTGTTCCGAGAGAGCTAACCGAAATGGGGTGGCAAGCAATAGCATCAGCAGCTCCTGAAGTTGTATAAATAAAATTATGAAAATCAAGAAAAACGACAATGTGCAAATAATATCCGGTAAAGACAAAGGTAAAACCGGTACCGTGCTACGCGTATTCCCGCAAAAGGATCGCGTGGTAGTGGAAGGTGTCGCTGTTGCAAAACGGCACATTAAAGGTGCTCGTGGTGAGGTCGGGCGTATCGTCGAGCGTCCTTTGCCAATCCACGCTTCAAACGTGATGATTATTGACCCAAAAACCAAAAAGCCGACACGTATTCGTCTTGAAAAGAAAGATGGCAAGCGAACGCGTATTTCTGTTAAAAGTGGTGAGGACTTAGGCTAATACTTTATATACTTATGATGCTTACAAAAGAAAAACAGCAAACAGCCTTCGAGGCGCTTTCCGAAGAGTTCGGCTACACAAGCCGGATGGCTGCTCCGCGCATTTTGAAGGTGGTTGTTTCAACAGGAACCGGAAAAAAGAAAGATGCAAAACAAGTTGCGCTTATCGCAGATCGTCTTGGTCTTATTACCGGACAGAAACCATCGTCTCGTGTTGCAAAACAGTCTATCGCGGCGTTTAAGTTGCGAGAAGGAGACGCTGTAGGTCTGCAGGTCACACTGCGTGGAGCACGCATGTTTGATTTCATCGATAAACTCATTCATATTTCACTTCCGCGAGCCCGTGACTTTAGAGGTCTCTCTGCCGGAGCGATTGATGAAATGGGCAATATGACAATCGGCATACGTGAGCACACCATCTTTCCGGAGGTCGCAGACGAGGACTTAAGGGACATTTTCGGGCTTGCTATTACTATTGTAACCACCGCAAATACACGTGCAGAGGCTGAAGCGTTCTTGCGCCACATCGGTTTGCCGATGTGCGTTGACCAAACGCCTAAACACTGATAGGATGCAATCGTGACGCAACACGCGTCTTTTTTATTATTTCTCAACACTATGGCAAAAACTTCACAAATAGCACGAAATGCAAAGCGAGTAAGACTCGTTGCTAAGTACGCAGAGAGACGCGCCGAGCTTAAGGCTTCTGGCGACTGGGATGCTTTGCAAAAACTTCCAAAGAACTCTTCTCCCGTACGCGTGAAGAATCGTTGCGTAGTCTCAGGACGCGCTCATGGATATTTGCGCGCATTTGGTTTGTCCCGTATAACTTTCCGTGAGCTTGCCCGTGAGGGTAAAGTTCCTGGAGTAAAAAAATCATCATGGTAACCGATTGCGTAGGAGACTTCATAATCCGTCTTAAGAATGCAACTGCTGTTAAGCACGACGATGTTTCGTTGCCGTATTCCGCATACCTTGAGTCGATAGCCAAAAAGCTTCGTACTCTCGGGTTTGTCGGAGAGGTTGAGAAAAAAGACGCACGGACGCTTCTCGTGGAACTTGCATATGACGATAAAGGAGTAGGCAAGATACATGACGTGCGACGTGTTAGCAAGCCAGGTCGCCGTCTCTATGTTTCGCATCGCGAAGCACATACGGTAGCCGGCGGTATGGGAGCACGAATTATCTCGACACCTAAAGGAATTTTGTCGGATTCCGAAGCACGTCGAGAGCGTGTGGGAGGTGAATCACTATTTGAAATCTGGTAAATTTATATATGTCACGTTTTGCAAAAAAGCCAATTATCCAACTACCTAAAGTCGAAGTTTCTGCCGATGTGCAGACACTTTCCGTCAAGGGTCCTCTTGGAACAATAACCCGTACAATTCACCCAACAGTTTTAATTACTGTTGACGATAAAGGCGTATCGATTGTAGCAAAAAACAACAGTAAGCTCTCGAAAGCACTTACCGGCACTTTCGCATCGCACCTAAAAAATATGATGGACGGCGTAACGACCAAGTTTAAGAAAGCTCTCATACTTGAGGGGGTCGGCTACAAAGTCGAAATTAAAGGGAAAGAGCTGGTATTTGCCGTCGGTTTTTCACATCTGGTAAACGTACCGATTCCGGAAGGGGTTGATATTGCAGTTGAGAAAAATACGATTCGTATTGAAGGTATCGATAAGGAAATAGTGGGTCAGTTTGCGGCAGTTATTCGCGCCGTAAAGCCACCGGAACCTTATTTGGGAAAAGGAATTCGATACGAGAACGAAGTTATCCGTCGCAAGCAAGGTAAGAGAGCAGTGTAATAGACTTATGAAAAAAAATTTAACAACAAAAGAAACACTACGAGCACGTCGCCATGCACGAATTCGTGCAAAGATAATCGGCACAGCAGAGCGCCCGAGACTTGCGGTGTATAAATCGAACCGTTTTATTTCGGCACAAATTATTGATGACGAAACAGGGCGCACAATCGTTTCCGCACATGGGCGTGAGTTTGGCGGGAGTCAGCTTGTTCAAGCTACGGCTGTTGGAAAAGCGGTCGCGGAGCGAGTTGTAAAAGACGGTATCAAGAGTATTGTTTTTGATCGAGGAGGGTATGCATATGCTCCGCGCGTAAAAGCGCTTGCAGATGCGGCACGGTCAGCGGGGCTTACTTTTTAATAGAGAATGAATACTATGACGACAGACACTACCGAGAAAACACAGACACAAAAGCCTTCGACCGAATCAAAACCGGACACGAAAACAGGTGCAGGCGCGGGTACTGCAAGTGCTTCAAGGCAGACACCTTTTTCTGCACGAGGTCGCAGGGCAAGACCGCCTCGCGGACGGCGCGGGCGAACTCGTGAACGCTCTGAGTTTGATCAGGTAACGATAGAAGTGCGTCGTGTTGCGCGTGTTATGGCAGGTGGTCGCCGTTTCAGCTTTAGTGTTACGGCTGTAATCGGCGACAGAAAAGGACGCGTAGGTGTTGGTGTTGGTAAGGGAGCTGATACTGCTCTTGCTGTAGAAAAGGCAGCGCGTGACGCTCGCAAACACCTTGTTACAATTTCAAGGACATCTGCAGGCTCGATTCCTCATGCTGTTACTGCAAAATACGAATCGGCACTACTTATGATGTCGCCTTCTGCAGGACGTGGTATTGTCGCTGGTAGTGCGATGCGAACAGTGTTGGAACTCGCAGGTATTACCGACGTTGTTGGAAAGATACTTTCGCGTTCTAAAAACAAACTTACCATCGCACGGACAACCGTTATAGCATTGTCAGGACTTGTAGAAAGGAAGCAAAAGCAGGAAAAGACGGAGACTGCTCCGGATGAATCCGCTTCAGAGTAATAAAATTATTTTCGTATGCAATTAAACAATCTCACCACTTCAAGAAAAACCCGTAACGTCCAGCGTGTAGGACGCGGTGGTAAGCGTGGAAAAACCAGTGGTCGCGGTACAAAAGGACAGAAATCTCGCGCAGGGCACAGTATTCGTCCGGAAATGCGCGACATGATAAAAAAGCTTCCGAAGCGTCGCGGTTACGGAAAAAATCGAAGCCGTACAGTGCGTATCGACAGAAAGCCTTTTGTAGCTGTAAACCTTGCAAGTCTCGAGCTTAATTTCAAGTCTGGAGATACTGTTACACCACGCGTTCTCGTTGAGAAAAAAATCGTACGTACATTGCGCGGTGCAAAAGGTGTAAAAATACTTGGCACAGGTAAGCTTTCGAAGAAGCTTACAATTTCCGGATGCACGGCATCCGCCGTTGCCGTGAAGTCCATAGAGGCTGTCGGTGGCACAGTTTCCAATGCTTGATTTATTTATAAAAAAACTAAAACTCGCCTTTACCGACAAAGAGCTTCGGAAGCGTATTCTCGTTGTTCTTGTGGCGCTGGCAATATTTCGTTTTTTTGCAGCGATTCCGATTCCGGGGGTTAACCATGAACGCCTCGCGGAATTCTTTGCAAACAACCAGTTTCTCGGTCTGTTAAATATCTTTTCAGGCGGTGGGCTCGCACATTTGTCTATTGTAATGCTCGGTGTTGGTCCTTATATCAACGCATCTATTATAATGCAGGTCGCTACCATTGTTTTCCCGAAGGTGAAAGAAGCGTACTTTGAAGAAGGGGAAGCAGGACGTACAAAATTCATTCAGTGGAGCCGTATTCTTACTATACCTCTCGCAATATTGCAGGGTATAGGTTTTCTTATTCTGCTTCAAAACCAAGGTATTTTACCGCATTTGGCACTCATACCTTTTTCCGCAAACGTTGCACTCATCGTCGGAGGCTCATTCTTGCTAACGTGGATTGGTGAGCTCATAACTGAGTTTGGTATCGGTAACGGTGTTTCTCTCATCATTTTTGCAGGCATTGTCGCAGGGTTGCCTTCATCGGTATCGCAAGCCTTGTTTACCGCTACAGCATCCGATCTTCCCGCGTATCTTGGTTTCTTGCTAATAGCAATCGGTGTTACGTATGCTGTTGTTGTAGTTTCTGATGCTGAGCGTTCGCTACCTATTGCGTATGCTCGTGCGGAGCGAGGTGACGCTATACGGCGCGGGGCGGAAACATACCTCCCGATTCGAATCTTGCAGGCAGGTGTGATTCCTATCATTTTCGCTCTCTCGCTCTTGCTCTTGCCTCAAATGGCGTTTTCTATGCTTGCCGCTGCCGGTATGCCGGGCATAGCTGCTGTTTCCACATGGTACACGGCGTTTATTTCAAACCCGTGGCAGTATGGAGCGCTTTACTTTGTACTTGTTATTGTCTTTACATACTTTTATACGGCAATTACATTTGACCCGCACCGTATTGCAGACGATCTGCAAAAGAGCGGAGCTTTTGTTCCAGGTGTTCGACCGGGTAAGGCGACAGAAAAGTATGTCGGTGCCGTTATGAACAGGGTTACTCTTCCGGGAGCCGTATTCTTAGGTTTGATAGCTGTTTCGCCGTCTATTATCCAAGGAATTACCGGAATAACAACCTTCCTCGTTGGTGGTACCGCCCTGCTTATCGTTGTACAGGTTGTTCTCGAACTGGTGCTTAAGATTGACGCGCAAATTTCTCTCAGAGAATATTAAACTTGTTTAGAGTAAGTGAGTTTGGTCTGTATAAAAATACCCCGCTAAAAAGCGGGGTATTTTTATACAGTGGTATACTCATGTTTATGACTAAAACCAGAGAAGATGTGATTGAAGAATTTCATAAGAAATTTGGAATTGAAATAGATAAACAACCAACCGTTAAACTTCTAAAATTGCGCAGAGCACTTATAGATGAAGAAGTAAAAGAGCTTTTTTCCGATATGGACACGGCAATATCGCATTTGGAAAAAGGAGAAGAGGTCCCCAAAGAGCTATATGCGAATATGCTAAAAGAACTTTCCGATGTGCAAACTGTAATATCTGGAACAGCTGTATCTCTTACGCCTCTCAGGAAACTAGACGAAGCGTTTGTACGCGTGCATGAATCCAATATGAGTAAGCTCGGAGACGACGGCAAACCTCTTTTTAGAGACGACGGCAAGGTACTAAAAGGTAAAAACTATATTAAACCAAACCTGTCCGATTTAATCTGATTTCCCAGACCCTCCCATTTGGGAAGGTCTAACCTTCCCAAAAAATGCCAAAGATGTTCCTCGGAATATCAACTCTGCGGACACAACTTTGCGGACACTAAGTGTCCGCAAAATGTTCCTCGTCAACTCTGCTGACACTAAGTGTCCGCAAATCATTACTCAACTCTGCTGACACTCAACTCTGCCGACACCAACTTTGCGGACACTAAGTGTCCGCAAAACTCCTGTCCGCAAAACTCCGTTTCTGCTGACACTTAGTGTCCGCAAAACCCCGCGTTACATTACAGAACAACATGACGCGGACGAAACGCGAACAGGGAAGCTCGCCCGAGTCTTATCATACTCATCGCAACGTACCGCTTAGGTTTTTAGCTGTTAATTTCTGCTGACACTTTCTGCTGACACTAAGTGTCCGCAAAATCCCGCGCTACATTACTCAACTCTGCGGACACTAAGTGTCCGCAAAATGTTCCTCGTCAACTCTGCGGACACTAAGTGTCCGCAAAATGTTCCTCGGAAAGTTGGGAAGG
>CAZYRK010000002.1:0-7779 GCA_964650475.1 uncultured Candidatus Saccharibacteria bacterium | reverse complement strand
GTCAACTCTGCGGACACTAAGTGTCCGCAAAATGTTCCTCGGAAAGTTGGGAAGGTTAGACCTTCCCAAAACTTTTTGGTGTGTATGGGGTGTTAATTTGCATGGAGATGATGTTTCGCGTACACTGCCAGTATTATGCAAGACACGCGCACGATTTTCTTTCTTGGGAAACCCGGATGCGGTAAAGGTACGCAGGCAAAAAGTCTCGCTGAAAAAACAGGTTGGAGCATTGTTTCCTCTGGCGATCAGTTTAGAAAAATAGCTACGGAAGACTCTCCTGTTGGTCGCAAGGTACGAGCGGAAATTGACGCTGGTCTTCTTGCACCGCACTGGTTTGCAATGTATTTGTATCAAAAAGCGCTTTTTTCAATACCTGAGGGAGCAAGCGCAATCTTTGATGGGTTTAACAGAAAACCGGAGGAAGCGCAGTTGGTTGTGGAGTCTCTCGCGTGGCTTGGAAGGTCTTTTACTGTTATAAACTTAATCATTTCCGATGAAATGGTGCACGAGCGCATTAAAGTGCGTAGCGAAAGCCAAAGCCGTGCCGATGACAATAGTGTTCACACGCGTATCGAGGAATATGACATGTATACAAAACCTGCCATCGATCTTTTCCGTGCTGCAGGGGAGCTTATAGATATTGACGGCGCTCAAACTAAAGAAAATATTACAAAAGATATAATGGAAGCGTTAAATATTTCATAATGATTGTTCGTACATCGGCACAAAAAGAAACACTTATTGAGGGAGGAAAGCGTCTTGGAGAGATTTTAGAAACTTTAGCAAAAGCGGTTGTTCCGGGTGTCTCTGTTGACACTCTTGATGCGACTGCGGAAAAATTGATTCGTGCAGGAGGCGATATTCCGAGTTTTTTAAGATATACACCGGAAGGATTTCCTAGGGCGTATCCGGCGTCTTTGTGCGTTTCTGTAAATGACGAGGTGGTGCACGGCATACCAACAGAAAACCCGCGAATTCTTAAAACGGGAGATATTGTCAGTCTTGACCTTGGTCTTACTCACGACGGCATTGTTGTAGATTCTGCGCTTACGGTTCCTGTCGGGCGTACAGATTCGGTAGCGTACAAACTAATGGCAACGACAGCGCAAGCTCTCGAGAATGCAATGGAGGTTGCGCAACCCAGTTCTTTTGTCGGCGATATTTCACATGCCATAGAAAGCACTTTTTATGGCACCGGCTTTTCTGTGGTGAAGGAGCTTGGAGGGCATGGCGTTGGAGACCATGTTCACGAGGAGCCGTATATTCCAAACGCAGGAAAAGTAGGAACGGGAGAAGAACTTGTTTCCGGAATGGTTATCGCTCTCGAGCCTATTTCAAGCGAAGGCAAGTCCGCTGTTGTGCTTGAAGATGATGACTATACGTACAGCACGAAAGACGGCACGCTTTCCGCACATTTCGAGCACACTATTTTGATAGAAGAAAATGGTCCGTTGGTTGTAACGCGTCGCCCGAGTGAGTTGTAGTTGTCATTAAAGATTTGTATACTGTAAACATAACAGCGCCATTGGCGATTTATTTATTTACAAAATATGTCTAAACATTTAAAAACAGAACGTACGTTTGTTATTGTAAAACCAGACGGAGTTCAAAGAGGTCTCATTGGTGAAATTATAAAAAGGTATGAAAGAGTCGGTCTCAAGCTTATTGCATCTAAGATGGCGGTTGCCACGCAAGAGCATATAGAACAGCATTATACTCTCGACCCGGAGTGGCGTCGCATTACTGGTGAAAAAACAATAGACAGCTATAAGAAAAAAGGTATGACCCCTCCATCAGAAGATCCTCTGGAGATTACCGACGCAATTCTTAAGGGGTTGAAAACATATATGACTTCCGGTCCTATCGTTTGCATGGTGTGGCAAGGCGCGCATGCCGTGAAGATTGTTCGTAAGATTACAGGTGGTACGGAACCTCTAACATCAGATGTCGGTACTATTCGAGGTGACTACGTATTGGATTCATACCAAATGGCAGATACCGACACAAGAGCAGTACGTAATCTCGTGCATGCTTCCGGTTCGGTTGAAGAATCTGAAAATGAAATTAAACACTGGTTTACACCGGAAGAAGTTATTGACTACAAGCTTGTACAAGAGCAGATAATGTACGCCCCGACGCTAGACGGACTTCTGGGGAAATAGTGTATACGGTGCCAAAGTGTAGGGTATACTTTTAGTGAGGCACTTTTGAGTCTGTAACCTTAAAAACTTCTCGGGAGCCTTATATCATCGATATTCATGGATATCTGATTGCGGGGACCCACTTAAATACACGAGGTTTCGACTGGAGTGTCTCAAAAGAAAACGCTTGGCATTTGCCAAGCGTTTTCTTTTTTGTCTGGTATTCTTTTTATATGAATATGATTGTCGGTATCGATGAAGCGGGCAGAGGTCCTCTAGCTGGACCTGTTGCTGTAGGGGTGGTGGCTGTGGCAGAGGGGTTTGATGTTGCAAGGGAGTTTTTCGGAGTCGATGACTCGAAAAAACTTTCGGAAAAAAAGAGGGAGAAATTTTTTGAGATGCTTAAAGCGCGCGTCGCCAAAGGCGACGCGCGCTTTAAGGTCGGGTTTTCCGATGCTACATATATCGATACACACGGTATCGTGCCTGCGGTTAAAAAGGCACTTAAAGACGCTCTTTTGAAAGTGTCTCCAGAACCGCTAAGTACTCGTATTTTTTTAGACGGCTCGCTTTCTGCACCGAGCGAATATATAAATCAAGAAACCATAATCCATGGTGACGCTTTAGTGCCTATTATATCGCTCGCCTCCATTTCTGCGAAAGTTACTCGCGACCACCTCATGTATTTGCTGGCAGACAAGTATCCGAATTACGAGTTTGAAAAGAATAAAGGATACGGCACTTCTGCTCATAGAAGTCTTATACGCGAGTACGGAGTTTGTGCGATACATAGACGTACGTTTATACACTAAGCACCTTCGCGGATTTGTATAGAAAACAAGTGCAGTGCACACAGCTTGTTTGACTTATTTCAATAAAAGAGTACAATCCATAGTGGATTTTAAGAATGTTGTTTAATCAAAAAAGCTTTTCTTTTTTGAAAAGCGTAACAAAAGGAGGTTTTATGGCTTTGCCACCATGGGTAGTAAAAAAAAGAAGGAAAGAAGGTTTTGTTGAGAACGGCTTTGGAGTGTGCGTCAGATGTCCGAGTTCCGCGCATTTGCGCGAGGATTTGGATGGAAGTACAAGTGTAGAATGCGGAGATGCACACGGCGCCGGCAAGGAGTATCTTTTTCCCTCAGACGAGCTGTACAAAAAATGTCCGAGGATTAAAAAAGGCTGGTGTGAGCGCCGGTCTTATGAAGTGGAGAGTGTTGCATTGTCTGTATAAACGCTCCTCAAAAACACCATTAAGTAACTATTGTGCGCCGTATTCATAGAATACGGCGCTTTTCTTTTTGTGTGGTTTGTGATAATGTAGCAATTAATGACAGTACGAATGCGCCATACCCGTGCACACACAAATAATCGTCGCTCGCATCATGCGCTCGCCGATGTTTCCGTGGTCGCAGACAAAGAAAGCGGTGCACTACGCCTCCCTCATCGTCTTGATGAGACCACGGGCATGTATCGTGGCAAACTTATCGCAACACCGAAAGTGAAAAAAGAGCGCACAAAAGCTGAAAAATATGAGCATACGGAAAACAAGACAACCGAATCTTTGGAAGAAAAGAAAGTGAAAAACGTACAGAAAACAGCAACGCAGAATGTTCATGGGCAAAGGGGTGTTACTAATACTCGCCGAGGAGTGTAGTTTTTTCGTATTTAAAAATAGTGCGCGCCGATATATCGGCGCGCACTATTTTTTTTACAAAAGTTCTGCACACAATACATAGGGTTTAAACCTTGCGCGTACACGCTTTTGTGCGTATTCTGTTATACATAAGCTCTTTTCATACATGGCAAATCGTCACCTAGCTCGTTCAGTCGTACTTCAAACACTTTTTGAGTGGGATACTTCAAAATCTTCAGATGAAGAAGCGCGCGCAATTCTTACTCGCAATTTTGAAGAGTTTGTTGGAGACGAAACAGATTCGCCATTTATGTTAAAACTCCTAGACGGTGTACTTGCCAAGCGCGAGGATTTAGATTTGATAATTGAAAAAGCCGCACCTGAGTGGCCTTTAGATAAAATAGCTCCGATTGACCGCAATATTTTGCGTATGGGGTTATACGAGTTACTTTTTGCCGAACGCGCGCAAGTTCCCGCAAAAGTTGCCATTAATGAAGCTATCGAGCTTGCAAAAACTTTCAGTGGTGAGTCGTCCGGACGTTTTATAAACGGAGTTCTCGGAGCAGTGTATAAAGAAATAGGCGAACCGGGTAAAGACGACGCAAGCAAAAAGCGCATTAAGTCTGCGGAAGTTCCATTGGAAAAGCTCGGCGGAGCGATTGTTTACACAAAACATGACGGGCAGTATTATCTCGCTCTAGTTCATGACGTGTTCGGACACTGGACACTTTCCAAAGGTCATATAGCGGAAGATTCATCGGCAGAAGAAGGGATTGTGAAGGTTGTTAAAAGTGAAATAGGCATTACCGGAGTTGTGGAGGGTTTAATAGGCGAGAATGAATACGTGGCATCGCATCCTGAAAAAGGAAAGGTGAGAAAGCATGTTTATTTCTTTTTAATGCGCGCTGATTTCGATACTCTCGTCTTGAAAAAGTCTGGCGGGCTTGATGACGCAAAGTGGTTTAAGTTGGCGGATATTCTTGACCTTAATTTTTATGATGATATGCTCCCAATTGTTACGGCGGGAATACAAAAAATACTTGATAACGCCAGTACCAATACAAACAAATGATAGATTTTTCTTTATACGCACAACGTCTCGGGCTAAATTTCAATGATTTAGATTTTCTTGCAGAAGCACTTACTCATCGTTCTTATCTTAACGAAAACAAAAGTGTAACAGGGCATCACAATGAGAGGCTCGAGTTTTTAGGCGATGCTGTTTTAGAGCTCGCCACAACACGGTTTCTTTTTGATAAGTTTCCAAATAACCAAGAGGGAGATTTAACCGCGTATCGAGCGTCGCTTGTGAACACTCAGTCGCTTGCAGAGACTTCCGAAGCTCTAGGTGTAAACGATATGCTCCTTCTTTCAAAAGGGGAATCAAAAGATACGGGGCGCGCCAGACAGTTTATCCTCGCAGATACTTTTGAGGCTATTACCGGAGCGGTATACCTCGACCAAGGATACGATGCTGCTGAGAGTTTTATAGCAAAAAATATTTACCCGAAAATAGAAAATGTTGTAGCAAACAAGCTATGGCAAGATGCTAAAAGCCATTTTCAAGAAGTGGCGCAAGAACGCAGAGGCGTTACTCCGAGTTACAAAACATTGCTTGAGGAAGGTCCCGACCATGATAAAAAATTTACCATAGGTATCTTTTTAGGTGATAAGCAGGTGGCGCAAGGAACCGGAAAATCGAAACAAGAAGCTGAACAAGACGCGGCACACAGGGCGATAGAAGAGACCGGTTGGTAATTTTATAGCAATAGTGTGCCACGTGCTGGTATACTTTTAATAATTATGCTTAAACGGTTGGAGATTGCTGGGTTTAAATCATTTGCTCGTAAGACGGTTCTCGATTTTTCATCAAACGTTACTTCGATTGTTGGGCCGAACGGTTCCGGAAAATCAAATATTACAGAGGCTTTTCGTTTTGCACTCGGTGAACAGTCGATGAAAAGTATGCGTGGTAAGAAAACCGAAGACTTAATTTTTTCCGGTTCGCATTCCGCTCCGCGTTCAAACCGCGCAGGAGTTGCTATTGTTTTTGATAATACAAAGCGCGTTTTCAAACTTGATTTTGACGAGGTTGTTATAGAGCGCGCGATTTTTCGAGACGGTACGGGTGAGTACTCAATAAACGGTTCCAAAGCGCGTTTGCGCGATATACACGAATTGCTCGCAAGTGCGAACATAGGAGAGAGTGCACACCATATTATTTCCCAAGGTGAAGCGGACCGTATTTTGTTGGCATCATCTCGAGTGCGACGCGAAATGTTGGAAGACGCTCTTGGTTTGCAAACATACGAATTTAAAAAACAAGAAGCCATAAGGAGACTTGATAAAACAGAAGTGAATATTACGCAGGTTGAAGCGCTTCGAAATGAACTCTCACCGCACTTACGTTTTCTTTCCAGACAAGTTGAAAAGCTCGAGAGGTCGGATCTTTTGCGACAAGACCTTATTAAACAAAGCCAGAAATATTTGGCGATAGAAGATGCCTATATTGAAAAAGAAAATGAAACGGCTTCTGCGGCACTTAATTCTGCCTCGCAACGCCTTGCAACCGTTTCAAATGAATTACTGAGAATTGAATCAAGCACATTGCATGACGAGGAAGGGGAACGGTTAATAAAAACCGTGCGGGATGCTGAGGAGGCTTTTGAGCGCGCGACAGCGGAACATACGGCGCTTTCGCGTGAGGTCGGTCGTGTAGACGGGACACTTGCTGTAGTCGAGTCGCGCTTAGAAGAAGTAAGTAAAGACAGGTATGTGCGTATTTCGCGTGACGATCTTTCCGTACTTCGTGAGGCTGTTGAAAAACATATACTCGAGGCAGAGAACGATACAAATGCGATTTCTGGAGCTTTGGTTGCTGTGCGCACTTTAGTGCGTGCGTTCTTTGAGCGTTTTTCACCTGCGAGTGGCACCCCGACAGAAAAAGAAAAATCGGAAGTGCAGACCTTGATGGAGGACAAGGTTATTCTCGGTGCGCGCGAGGCAACTCTTTCCGCGAAAATTGAAAAACTACGCAATACATTACAGCGCGCGCGCGAAGATGCTATGACGTACGAAGAAACAAGTCGGGAAGAGAAACGAAGGCTTTTGAAGTATGCGGAAGAGAAAGCGCGCGAGGAAGCTGTTGTTTTAAAAACAAAATCAAAAATAGAAGCGCTCAGATTGCGTCGCGAGGCATGTGAGAAAGACAAGGCGGAGCTTCTTTCTGTTGCTGGAAGCGAGGCAGTTTCTTACGCTCCTTTATTGGAGGTTTCAGAAGAAGATATTTTTGGGCAAGAAGAACGCCATCACAATATAGAGCGATTAAAAATTCGTTTGGAAGAAGCCGGTGGAACCGGAGAAGATGTTCGCAAGGAGCATGAAGACGCTGTTAAGCGAGAGGAGTTTCTTTCGCGAGAGCTCACAGATCTTGAGCACTCTGCAAAGAGTTTGCGCGAGCTTATAGAGAGCCTCGAAGAAGAACTGGCAAAAACTTTTACGGAAGGTCTTGCGCGTGTCAATTCTTCGTTTAGAGAATTTTTCTCACTCATGTTTGGAGGCGGTAGCGCGGAGCTTGTGCTCGAAGAGTTGCCGGAAGTTTCTTTTGAGGGTGTTTCTGATGAAGAGCAATTGTCGGCGCGCGACGCTCGTTCTGGTATCGATATCGTAGTACACATGCCAAAGAAAAACGTGCAGACCCTTACACAGCTTTCCGGAGGTGAGCGCGCACTAACATCGATTGCTCTTATTTTTGCGATGAGTCAGGTAAATCCGCCCCCGTTTTTAATACTCGACGAAACAGATGCGGCTCTTGATGAAGCCAACAGTAGGCGCTATGGAGATATGATTGAAAATCTCGCAAAGAAATCCCAGCTTATTGTTGTGACTCACAACAGAGAGACAATGAGTCGCGCAGGTATTCTTTATGGCGTTACTATGGGGAACGACGGGATATCGAAAATGCTTTCAGTTAAGTTTGAAGATGCTGTTGCTGTGGCGAAGTAG
>CAZYRK010000001.1:0-91237 GCA_964650475.1 uncultured Candidatus Saccharibacteria bacterium | reverse complement strand
TCGGCAAATGTTGTTTAAGGCTTTCCGCGAATAACCGATTATTTTCATTGTATGTGTCCGGCTCCATTTGCTCAAAGGCAAGGTCCTCTAGCTCGCGCTTCAGCACATCAATACCAAGCCGCTCCGCTACCGGAACATATATATCGAGAGTCTCTTTCGCAATAAGCTCGCGTTTTTTTGGGGGCAGGTATTGCAGTGTATTCATGTTATGCAAACGGTCACATAGTTTTATTATCAGAACTCGCGGATCTTTTGCTGCGGAAATGAAAAAACGGCGCAGGTTTTCTGCTTGGCGTGTTGCGAGTCCGTGGCGTTTTTTCTCAAGCTTCGTTACACCGATAACCATAAAAGCTATATCTTTCCCGAATCTTTTTTCCAAGTCTTCTTCAGAGGTGTTAGTGTCTTCCAGTGTGTCGTGTAAAATTCCGGCAGATACGGTAGATGCGCCCAAACCGAGCTCGCTTAGATATTTTGCGGTTTCAAAGAGGTGTTCCGTGTGAGGCTCTCCCGACATGCGTTGTTGTTGTCCATGTGCTTTTTTTGCAAAATTCCACGCACGGATTATAAGTGCTACAGCATCCGGATTGGAGCGAATCTTATCGTTTAATATTGAGAGTACTTCTTCTTCACTGCGAAACTGTGCCATAACATAAACTTTATGTTATGGGTTATGTAGTGTCAACTTAATTTAAGCGTATATGTGTGAATGAATTTCTGTTTATTAAAAATAAAAGAAGTGAGTTTTGTTTTTTTGCTACTCATAACGTAATGCCTCGATAGGATTTTTTGCGGCGGCTTGTCGAGCAGGGTATAGACCGAATATAATACCGCTGGCACTTGAAACCACGAGCGCAACTATTACTGCCGAAAGAGGAAACGCAAAACTCCAAGCAATATCGGTAAAATGGTTTATTCCAAACCAACTTAAACCCACGATACCTGCACCGAATATTATTCCGGCGATGCCCCCGATAAATGTTAAGATTACCGATTCAAAAAGAAATTGTTGCAATATTTCACTATCGGTTGCTCCGAGAGCCTTTCTTAAACCAATCTCTCGCGTGCGCTCGGTAACAGACACAAACATAATATTCATTATGCCTATTCCGCCTACGATAAGCGAGATTGCTGCTATAGCTGCAAGGAATATAGTAAGAGCCGAGGTGATTGTTCCAAGCAGGGCTACGGAATCGGCTTGCGTGCGAACAGTGAAGTCGTCTTTATTTGAGTCTGTAATTCCGTGTTGTTGGCGCAGTATTGAAATAACGCGGTTTTTTACAAAGTCTATATTGTAAGTGTCTCGCGCTTCAATAAGAAAGTTTTGGTAATACGTTGTTCCGGCAAGCTGGGTTTTTGCAACTGTAATAGGCAGAATAATCTCGTTGTCTTGGTCGATACCAAGTGGACCAAGACCTTTCGGTTCCATAACTCCAACAACACGAAATGAAACATTTTTTATACGGATTGATTTACCTATGGGGTTTTGTTCCCCGAAAAGCGTATCTGCAAGTTTATACCCGATAACAGCAACGTGGTTATAGCTCATTACATCGGTTTTTGTGAAAGGGTATCCTTTTTGTGTTGCAAAATCTCGCATTGGGAAGATGCTTGCGTCAGCTGCCTCATAAGTTGCTTTTACGTTGTTGTCTCCATAAACAACGGTTTCTACGCCACGCACTTCGCCCGTTGCGTAAAGTATGGAAGGTTCGCGCGATATGGCACGCACGTCTTGGTCGACGAGTGTCTTTATTACTATTCCTTGTGTCGATGCCGGAGCAGAAAATTTTGAGTTACCGCTTCCTCCCGGGATTACAAAAATAAGATTTGAACCGACGCCTTTTATCTGGTTTACGATAAAATCTTGAGCGGATTGCCCTAAAGACATCATAATGATTACAGAGGAAATTCCTATTATGATACCGAGTATCGTAAGGAAGGACCGCATCCTCGCGTGATGTAGGCTTTTGCCGGCGGTGTTAAGTGTGTCTCGAAACCTCATAATTTATTTGGAAAAAGCATTTTTATAATTTCTGCGGGTCTCTATCTTTTCATCTCTTTCGATAGTCCCGTCTTTTATATGAATAATACGGTCTGCAAATTCTGCAGTTGTTGTCTCGTGTGTTACGAGCACTATCGTGTGTCCGGAAGCGTTGAGTTTGTCGAGAATATCCATAACTTGGGCTCCGGAGACGGAGTCTAGGTTTCCTGTAGGTTCGTCCGCAAAAATTATTTTAGGTTTATTTACCAGCGCGCGAGCAATAGCTACGCGTTGCTTTTGACCTCCAGAGAGCTTGCCAGTCAGCATGTCTTTTTTTTCAGAGAGCCCGACAGAATTAATCGCTTCTTCAATACGAGACTTTCGTTCCGAAGGAGCTACTTTTTTTGCGTACAAAAGAGGCATCTCTACATTTTCATATACACTTGCACGGGATAGTAGATTAAATGCTTGGAATACAAAGCCCACCTCCTCATTTCGGATTAAGGCAAAATCATCATCTGTGAGTGTACGCACGTCTTTCCCCTTAAATGTGTACTCACCACCACTTGGACGCTCTAAGAAGCTTAAAATGTGCAGTAATGTAGATTTTCCAGATCCGGACGGACCCATGATAGACACAAAGTCACCTTGGTTGATTGTAAAAGTTATACCGTTTAAAACATGCGCCGGAGGCACTGTGTCCGCATACACTTTTGTTATGTCTTTAATGGAAATAATCTCCATGTTGAATTGACTAGCTCCCGGATTTTAATCCCATATTAATAACTTTTTCATTGTCTGTTATTCCGGATGTTATTTCAACGTTTCCGGAATCGTCGCGAATCCCTGTGTTGACAAGAACGCGAGTGGCTTTGCCATGTTTGAGCACTTCTACGAAAGTACCGTCATCGGTTTGCAGAAGAGAGTACTGTGGAAGAATAAGTACGTTTTCTTTCTTTGTAGTGACTATTGATACGTTTGCGGTGAGCCCGCTTTTGATAAGAGGATTTTGTTTTGTAAAATGGATTTTTGTTTTGTATCCTACGACGCCACTGGTAACGGTCTCTGCAGGATCTATAGAGAATACTTTTCCGGTAAATACTTTGTTTGGAAAGGCATCGAACGTTATATCGACGTCATCTTCTACGGAAACTTTGCCTGTATCAACTTCCGGAAGGGTCACGTCCACTTCAAGTTCGTTACTTGAAAAGACCTTGGCAACAACGCGGTTTGCTTGAACTGTTTGTCCAATTTTCGCGTCTTGTACGGAGACAACCCCTCTTATCGGTGAGCGCAAAAGTGACTTTGAGATTTGAATAAGAATCGCATCGTATTTTGCTTGTGCCGAATCAACATTTGCTTGGGCAATAGCGAGGTTTTCTTTCGTTGCAGGTTCAAGAGTTTGCGCAAATTTCGCTTGGTCGTGCGCCACAAGAGCTTCTTGGTTTTTAATGGTGTTGCTTGTAGATACTATATTTGCTAATGCAACATTTACTTCGTTTGTGCTTGCTGTAACTGTTGTTTTTGCTGTTTCTGTTGTTAAAGAAGAACTCGAAGGGAAAGAGCTTGCGTTTATCGTGACTGTTGTCAGGTCATTTAGGAACATTGCAATCTGTGAAAGGTTTCCAGATGCAACAGAGAGAGACTCATGTATTTTTGCGGGAGACGAAGAGGCTGACGAAAAGGCTTTAATCTGTTCGTTCCATGTAGAAAATAAATTGTTAAGATTTCCTCTTTCGTACTGTGTCTTACGAACCGTAGATCCGGCACTGCTTGTGAATACCAGTACAGGGTTTTGTGTTTCAGGATTTGTAAAAAAGATATTGAGTTTTGTTCGCACAGCGTCTGTGGCTTTTGAATAACTGTCGATGATAACCGATACGGCGTTCATATAATCTCCGGCAAGAGTCTTTTGCGCCATGTCGAGTGCGGTTTTGGAAACGTTGATAGTGGCAGGTGTCGCGCCCGTTGTTAGCGAGTTAAGTTTTGCTTCCGCCACTTCCACATTTGCTTTTGCAGATTCGAGTTGGGCTTCCAGATTGCGGGTGTCGAGCTTGGCAAGTACTGTACCTGCGGATACTCTGTCGCCGACTTGTTTATAAACTTTTGAAATTGTTCCGGAGTTTTGAAAAGCGAGAGACGCCGTACCTACAGGAGCTACGGAGCCTGTTAAATCTACGCGCTCCGTAAGAGAACCTTTTTTAACAGACACAAATTGATATGTTGTGCGATTTGCGTTCCAATAAAGATATCCGCCTCCTATAAGTGATACTAAAATAATTAAACCTGTGATTTTCGTACCTGTTTTCAGCGCTCGGATTTTAGAAAAATATTGCATATGATTGAAGTGTGTAATATAAGGTTTTGTTTGAATAACTATATACTGTAGTATACCCGATATTGTTTACTGTGTCGTTTGTGTTTAAACAAAATCTTACTGACAATCAGTATTTTCGGTATTGTGAAATGTGTCGCGGTATCGTAATGTAATTATGTCCAGTATGAAATTTGTCGGCGTAGCTCAGGCAGTTAGAGCATGGGACTCATAAACCCAAGGTCGGAGGTGCAAGTCCTCCCGCCGGCACCAAGTATATTGTTTTTCAAATTGTAAATTCGCCAAAGAAAAAACGCCACGATGAGTTTGCAAACTCGTCGTGGCGTTTAAGAGGGATGTGTCTAAGATTTTTCGGTGGTGTCCGACCCCCTCTCTTTGGTGTTCGGTAACGCCAAAATAATTGCTGTTAAAGCAAAAAATATACTTAGCCCGACGCTTAAAGCGTCTGCTCCGGCTGCTACTGTTGTACTGGCGATTAAACCTGCACAAAATGCAAGCACAAGCGCTGTGGGTTTATTCTGAATCATTTTTCATACCTCCGTATAAGATAAGTTTTAAGGAACATTTTTTTCAATGGCAGGAAACCATTCTGTTATTTAAAAAACAGTCTCATTGCCAGCTGTTACTACTATAATAGTAAAGTATCAGATTGTCAAGCCCGTGCTTCGCACGGCTACAATAGGTAAGTGCCGTGAGACTTATATAATATATGTCCTGAAATACAGATATGTTTTTAATAAAGGTGCAGAAAAGTACAAGAAATGTTGTGTCAGATGTTTTTGAAACTCATTGTGGCTACTTGCTTTTGGTAGTGGTGTTGTGATGGTATTGCACAGAAAATTTGAAAAAAGTTGCGATTTCAAGTACACTTCAATCTGTTTGCGGTCGTAGCTTAGCTGGTTTAAAGCGCCGCCCTGTCACGGCGGAGATCGAGGGTTCAAGTCCCTTCGACCGCGCATTTATATTTATTTTGCGCACAGAGTTTTTTAAGGTGTTTTTGCGTGTGTATAGTATAATATTTTATATCTAATTGCGTAATTCGATACCGATATTTTCATGAGCATTTTATCTCGTTTTCAGACTATTAAAGATTCCGACAAAGAGCGTGCAGTGCATACATTGGTAGAGCGTGCGACTCCGGATTTCGATTTCTTTTTTATGGTAACGCTCTCGGTGCTTATCGCATCGTTTGGGCTTTTGAAAGGAAGTGAAGCGATTGTCATTGGCAGTATGCTCATCGCCCCGATTTTATATCCGATTTTGGGTGTCGCACTCGGGCTCTCCATGTCCGACCCTCTTTTAATGCGTCAATCAATATGGACTGTTGCCAAGGCTTCCGCCATAACTCTCGGAGCATCTGCTGTTGCAGGGTTGTTTTATTCCGCTATAAACGGAGGCGTTGTGGTTGAAACAACAGCTATCGTTTCGCGAACATCCCCGTCACTTTTATCGCTTCTTGTCGGCATGGGCGCTGGTGTCGCGGTGGCATACGCTATCGTAAAACCAAAACTTTCAGAGACTCTCCCTGGTGTTGCAATATCGGTCGCTCTTATTCCACCACTTGCCGTGGCAGGTATTGGTTTTGCGTGGCTGAGCCCCACTATTGCTCTTGGAGCACTCGCAACTTTTCTTGTTAATGCTCTCGGTACAGTTTCTGCAGGGATGGTTACTTTTTCTCTTATGGACGTTTATCATTTACGATCTACTGCAGACCGTACAATAGCGCGTGAGGCAATGCGTATGGAGATTGAAAATGCAAAAATGAAAGCGGTGGATGAAAAAATAATCGTTTCTTCAAAACCGGATCTCGAGACCGATGTGTAGAGTGTTGTGCATATCCGTAAAAGATTAAGATGAGCATGTATACTTTGTATTGAAGGGGTTTTGCTGTAGGTAGTGGTGAATAAACCTCTTTATGAAAAGAAAAGGTATTTGGTCGAAATTAGCATCTCTAATTTCTAATCGCTTATGTGGCAACATTGGATTAACGGTATGCTCGGTTTATGGGTTATTGTAATGGCTCTCATTGGAATGCAGGAAGTAACGACAACGGTGGTAACCGGTGTGGTAATCGCTATTGTTGGGTTTTGGGGAGCTCTTCAAGAAAGTGAGTAAATTACGAATACATCAAGCGTGCTTAAACCGAGAACCCTTTAGGGTTCTCGGTTTTTTTTGTTTCTATATATTTATGTTTGGAAGTTAAAATAATGTATATACTGCGGCGACACCGGAGACAGCCATTATAACAACTGTAACCCAACCGGTGAATGTCGATAGACGTTTGTTGTGATGACGCCCCATTATTTTTTTGCTACTACTTATGCGAATTACGAAAAACAATACAACAGGAGCAATCACTCCGTTTGCAACCGCCGCGTAGAGAAGCCCTTTTATGGGGTCGAGGTGCATAAAGTTTGCGATGACGCCGATAATCATAGAGACGATGATGACGCCATAGAATGCAGATGCTTGTTTGAGTTTGCGATAGAGCCCGTAACGCCACCCGAAACTTTCCGCTATTGCGTATGCTGTGGAGCCCGCGAGAACCGGAATAGCGAGCAAGCCCGTACCGATAATACCTACAGCAAAAAGAAGATAAGCGAACTCGCCTGCGAAAGGACGTATTGCCGCCGCCGCATCGGCAGCGGTTGCTATGTTTGTATTTCCGCTTAGATAAAGTGTTCCGGCGCATGCAGCAAAAATAAAGAAAGCGATAAGGTTTGAGAAAAACATCCCAGACCAGACATCGACACGCATGTCGCTAATCTCGGCGTCGTTAACATTTTTTCTGCGTAATTTTACAGTGGTCTCGCCGTGAAGAACGCGCTCTTCGACTTCTTGTGAGGTTTGCCAGAAGAATAAGTATGGAGAAATTGTGGTTCCAAGGATGGCGCCGAGAAGGAATATATGTTCTTTTGTTAGTGAAAACGATGGAATAACAGTATGTCTTAAAACTTCAATCCAATTTAAATGAATTGCAAAAGCGGTTATAACATAAGAAAGAAGTGCGAGAGTGAGATACTTAAGGTATTTTGCATAGCGCGCATAGCTGGTGAAAATCTGTAGTAAAAGACTTACGAACGCAAAGATAACAACCAATAATTCTATATTTGCGCGTGCAAACAATAATTGTGCCCCAGCAGCCATTGCTCCAAGGTCGGCTGCGATATTTAGAGCGTTTGCAACAAAAATTAGAATAGTGACCGTATAAAGTGCTCCTGCGGAATAGTGACTGCGTATATTTGCAGCTAGTCCTCTTCCTGAGACTATTCCGATACGCGCGCACATCTCTTGCACAGTTGCCATAAAAGGAAGAGTGAAGAGCGGAGCCCACATAAATTGGAAACCAAACTTCGCTCCGGCTTGTGAATATGTTGCTATACCGGAAGGGTCATTGTCTGCGGAGCCTGTTACAAGCCCGGGTCCAAGTTTTCCCCAGTATTCTTCGGCACGCCGTACAGGACCGTTGTTTGTAAGCATTTTCTCGCCCTTTTTCGCGACATCTACGCTTTTTTCAAGAAGCTCTGCCGGAGCGGAAAAAGCGCGTTCGACAGCAGGTTTCTTTTTTTTTGACGACATAATTTTTAAATTAAATAAGACATTGTAGATATAGTATACGGCATGAACGCTATATTTGCGCTATCTTTATGAATTGCATTTTAATGTTGCCTGTGGTGTACTGAAGGTACTATGACACAAACACCTCGTCCTCCGATTATTGCCGTTATGGGTCATATTGACCACGGTAAATCGTCTTTATTGGATTACATTCGAAAAACCAATGTTGTCGCTGGAGAAAACGGCGGTATTACTCAGTGTGTTTCCGCTTACGAAGCAGAGCATGAATATGAGGGTAAAAAAAGAAGTATTACTTTTCTTGACACTCCGGGACACGAGGCATTTCACGCGCTTCGCGCGCGCGGTGCTTCCGCTGCGGACATGGCGATTCTTGTTGTCGCTTCAGATGAAGGTGTAAAACCTCAGACACTTGACGCACTTTCTGCAATAAACGACGCGGGTATTCCGTTTGTCGTTGCGCTAACTAAAATAGATAAAAGAGAAGTGAATCTTGAACACGCAAAAGCAACTTTGTTAGAGAATGAGGTTTACTTGGAGGGTCTTGGAGGGTCTGTACCGTATGCTCCTATCTCTTCAAAGACTGGTGAGGGTATTCCGGAGCTACTGGATCTCGTGCTTTTAACCGCAGACCTCGCAGAGCTTTCTGCAGATACAAGCGCACTCGCGAGCGGGTTTATTTTAGAGTCTACACAAGATCAAAAACGCGGACTTTCCGCAACACTCATCGTGAAAGACGGAACGCTTAAAGCAGGTACTTTTGTGGTCGCAGGTGAGGCGTATGCTCCAGTGCGTTTTATGGAAAATTTTCTTGGCAATAGAATAAAAGAAGCAACCCCTTCGATGCCTGTTTTGGTTACAGGGTTTTCAATACTTCCTCCTGCCGGAACACCTTTTGTAACAGTGTCCTCGCGTAAAAATGTTAAGACTATGGTTTCTGAAAATACGAAACCTCATGTTATAGAACAGGAAGCAAAAGCTCCGAAAGGGACAGCAACTCTCCCTCTTATTATTAAAGCTGACGTAACAGGAAGTCTTGAAGCAATAAAACACGAGCTGGCAAAGATTACACACGAGCGTGCCGTAATACGTATTCTTGACACATCTGTTGGTGCTGTTTTGGAAAATGACATTAAAAAAGCACAAGCATCAAATGCTGTAATCATTGCTTTTGACACGCCAGTAGATTCTTCCGCACACGATGTCGCAGAACGGACGGGTGTAGATATTGAATCCTTTAAGATAATTTACGATCTTGATAAACGTGTGGCGGATATGCTTAAAGAGCGAGCTCCACGCATTATGAAAGAAGAGACCTCAGGTGAGGCAAAGGTTCTAAAAGTATTTAGCTCTACCGCGCGCAAGCATGTAGCCGGAGGAAGACTTGTTTCCGGAGCTTTCGCTGTTGGTTCAATGGCTAAAGTAATGCGTCGTGATATTGAAATAGGTCGCGGTAAGATTACAAACTTGCAACAAGCTCGTGCGAATGTAAAAGAAATAAAAACAGAAGGGGAGTTTGGTTTTGAGATTGAGGCTCGTATTGAGATTGCTCCGGGCGATGTCATTGTTACCTATACTGTTGTTGAAGTATGAACCCGCGCCGTGACCGTGCCGAAGAAGAGATGCTTGTTCGCTTGTCCGCGCGCTATATTGCGCGTGAAGCAAATCGCGACACTCTAATTACACCGATGCGTGCGGAGCTTTCTCGTGCGCGCACTCACGCCACTATTTTTGTAAGTATTTTTCCGGATAACGCTATTGACCGTGCACTTGAATTTCTTAATCGACACAGAAATGACTTTTTCGATTTTTTGAAAAAAGAATCGCGCCTCTCCCCGATACCGGGTGTGCGGTTCGAATTTGATTACGGTGAAAAGAACCGCCAGTATCTTGATGAGCTTTCGATGGAAATAGAAAAGAGTAAGGGCGATTGATTGAGAGTACAAGTAAACAAAGTGCGCCGATTGCGAAGCAATCGGCGCACTTTGTTTACTTGTTTTAAATAAGAGGCCCGGGCGGGAATCGCACCCGCGCATCGCGGTTTTGCAGACCGCTGCGTTTCTACTTCGCCACCGGGCCTTATCTTGTAGAGAGTATCAGATATATGCCGTTTACTCCATATCTGATATTAAACATACGTATTTATTTTTTGTGTAAACAACAGTAGCGTTACAACCGTATGTTGTGGTAAAAATAACAGTAATGCCGGGATGGCGGAATGGGTAGACGCGCGACGCTTAAAACGTTGTAAGCTTTACAGCTTGTGTGAGTTCAAGTCTCACTCCCGGCACCTGAAACGGTTTGAAATAAAACCGAAACGCATTTTGTATTTTCCGAGTATAAAATATTGAACAACTTAATAATATAAAATATAAAAATGGAATACTTTGATACTGATAATCCTAAAATAGGGAATAGAATAATCATTGAAAATGAATTGGCTTTTGCTTTTCCTTCAAACAAGCCGATAGTGCCCGGACATGTTTTGGTTTGTCCGAAAAGACAGGCTTCAAAGATTGATGATTTAACAGATGAAGAGATGCGTGCGATTTTGCATTTACAAAAACAATTGAAACCGGCTTTGATTAAAGCTTTTGATGCAGATGGTTTTAACTATGCGTGGAATGAGGGCAAAGATGCAGGGCAAACAGTTAATCATTTTCATTTACATATGCTTCCGAGAAAGAAAGGGGATACGGGTGTTTTTGAATATGATCCGAGAAAATTCCTGTATAGGAAAGGTGAGCGCGATGCTTCTACGGAAGACGAACTTTCCGAGGTGGCAAAACTTGTTAAGGAAAATATTTAATTTTAAAAAACGTTTAGTTTATAAGTATCACCTCCGCAGTAGTTTAAAATATAATGCAAAATAATTAAGCGTGACGCACACGCCCAAACAACAATGCCCGCGAATTTCCTAGGAAATTCGCGGGCATTGTTGTTTGGGCTCGACTTGACTTTCTGCAAATAAGTATGTAAATTAACAGCAGAATCTGAACCTTAATAAATTAAAGTAAATAAACAATTTTAGTTAAAACTGTTTAAACAAAACACAAGGAGAGGCAAAATGAAAACAGCAATTTGTATGGTTCTGGCAATTTTGGCAGTTTCTTTTTTCAGCGGTACTGCGTTTGCCAAGACGCGGGCTCAAATAAATGAGAGCGGGAAGGTTAGGATGACTAATACTCCGGATAGCTGGAGATTCTTAACCACGGTAGAAAAAACCGCTCTTAAGCAAGCGCGAAAAAATCCCGGCGAAAAAATCGGGGTTGGAAGAGCAGTCAATACTTGGAAAAGAGTCGATTTTTTCCACTACGCGCGTTCAAGTAAGTACGACAGAACTGTGCTTATAGATAAGGTAACGCACAGAGCGCGATTTTTTGAAGAAAAAACAATAACGCAAGGCAGGAAAATTCTTGCCTGGGACGTTGTGTTGTTGCTGGTCGGAATAATCGCAACGTTTTATTCCTTCTATTATGTACATGACGTAAGGAAGTATGTAGGTTCTGTTGTTGCATTTTTCGTAGCGTTTATAGCGTTATTTATTTGTGCGCAAAGAGGTGTTAATGCAACGGTAGCACTTGTGTTCGTTGTAGACGTCATATCAATATTTCCTTTTGTTTATAATCCTTTTGGTTTTTTGCCAGTGGAAGAAAATAAGGAGAAAGAGTCCAAGAAAGACATTGCTGTGGCTTGTCGAGTGGGCTATGTTATTTATGTTGTTTTTGCGTCGATAGCACTAATCGTGTGATGTGTGCCGTCGGTGTTTTATGCCCGCGGATTTCCTAGGAAATTCGCGGGCATTGTTTTGCAAAAAAATCCGCACGAGGTATTATTTCTTTCGAAGTCGTGAATAGTTTTATTAAAGTTAATTATTTATATTTATATTATGTTAGAAACAATTTCTGCGGAGGATTTTAAAAATAAATTGGATACAAACGAATACATTTTGATTGATGTTAGAACTCAGGCAGAACACGACCAAAAGAAAATAGCCGAGTCGGAGGTAATCGATGTAAGCCAATCGGATTTTATGGAAAAAATGTCTTCTTTGGATAAAGATAAAAAATATTTAATTTATTGTCTTTCCGGTGCAAGGTCAGGGCACGCACTTGGTATTATGGGTCAGATAGGGTTTAAGGAAGTGTATGATTTGTCTGGTGGTATAGCTGGTTGGAGATATTAACCATTACATTGTTTTTGTAAACCTGTTATTATTTGAATGGATGATGTAAATTTTCTTTTTAATTAATTTTAAGGAGGAGTGTGATGGAAAAGGGGAAAAAGGAGGCTAAGCAGAAAAGGGAGGAGCAAAAAAAGCAAAAATTTCCAAAAATTAAAAAACTAAGCATGGATTCACCTTTGCATAGCCAAAGGTGAATCCAAAAAACAGAAAAGCGTAACGCAGAGCCACAATCTTTCAGACTGTGGCTTTTTTATATACTTGCGCTAAATAGCAAGTGCTGTTACAGTTAAAAATAACCAGAACAGATTGAGTGGCGGTTGGCGGCGTCTGGGGGCATACATTTATTACGAGCGTCTGAAGAAAGCGTGGGTACGCTGTGCGTTGTCGTAACCAAAGCACCTCATTTCCTTCAGTATTTTTACAAAAAAACAAATACAATGCATAAAAAAGAACTTCTTCCGCAGAAAACATTTGGAGCTTTTCGTGCTCCGAAAGTAGCACTTCCGGATCTTGTTGCACATCAGCGCAACTCGTTTGGTTGGCTTATAAAAGAGGGTCTCAAAGAACTCTTTAAGGAGTTCTCACCAATTAATGACTATTCCGGTAAAAAATTCGAACTCAGTTTTGAGAGTTTCGAAATAGGTGAACCGAAATACGATGAAGAATTTGCTCGTGAAAACATGCGTACATATGAAGCTCCTCTAAAGATTTCAGTACGTCTTACAAACAAAACTCTCGGGTCGGAAAAAACACAAGATATCTTTCTTGCAGATTTGCCGATGATGACACCGCACGGAAGCTTCATTGTCTCCGGGGTAGAACGCGTAATAGTTCCTCAGCTTGCTCGTTCTTTCGGAGCGTTCTTTATTTCCGATTTTATTAAAGGGAAGCAATGGTTCGGTGCAAAAATAATTCCTGCGCGTGGTGTTTGGATTGAAATAGAGTCCGATGCAGAGGGTGCTATCTACGTAAAGATAGATCGTAAAAGAAAGTTCCCTGTAACAAATCTTCTCAGTATATTTGGAGCAGGTGTCGGAGATGAAATACTTAAGCATTTTAAAGGTAACGAAACGGCGCTCGCATCAATCCGAGCGACTCTCGAACACTCTACAGTAGAAACTATAGATGATGCTTATATCGAGGTGCATCGTCGTCTTAGAGATGGTGATTTGGCTACAGCGGACAATGCAAAAGAGTATGTTAATTCGCTTTTTGTATCTGATCGTTACGACTTAAATCGTGTTGGGCGTTACCGAATGAACCAGCGTTTCGGTGATTCTAAAGATTCTAAGGCTCTTAACGAGCGGACTCTTTCGCTTAAGGACTTGGTAAATATTGTTTCGGAAATTACACGTCTTAATTCCGACCCGAATGCAAAACCAGACGACATCGACCACCTCGGTTTTCGTCGTGTTCGTTTTGTTGGTGAGTTGTTACAAGCACGTATGCGCGTTGGTATGAGTCGAATGAAGCGAAATATTCAAGACCGCATGTCAACGATTGAAAGCGAGACCTCGCTACCGATTGCTTTTGTAAATCCACGCCCGTTCTATGCGTCTGTACGAGAATTCTTTACCGCCAACCAGCTTTCAGCTTATATGGATCAGCAGAATATTCTCTCGGAACTCGAAAACATGAGAACTCTTTCAGCGCTTGGTCCTGGGGGTCTTACTCGTGAGCGCGCTGGCTTTGAAGTGCGTGACGTTCACCCATCTCACTATGGTCGTTTGTGCCCGATACACACGCCTGAAGGTCAAAACATTGGTCTTATATTGCGTTTGGCATTACATGCTCGAACAAATGAATTTGGTGTTATAGAAACACCGTATGTTCGTGTTAAAAAAGGTGTCGTAACAGATGAGATAGCATATCTAAACGCGCTTGAAGAGGCAGATGAGGTTATCGCACATAGTGCCACAATACTTGATGATAATGGAAATATAAAAAATGACACTGTTGAAGTTCGTAAGAACGGTGAACCGGCAATTGTTTCATCAAAAGACGTAACACTGATGGACTCTTCCGCATACCAGATGTTTTCGGTAGCTCCGTCTATGATTCCGTTTGTGAACCACGACGACGCGAACCGTGCTTTGATGGGTTCAAACATGCAGAAACAAGCTACGCCTGTGTTAATTCCGGAGGCTCCGTTGGTTGCTACCGGTATCGAAGGGCACGCTGCACGCAGTACAGGGAGGCTCATTATTGCAGAAGAATCCGGAACTATTGAATATGTAGATGCTCGCAATGTCACAGTAAAGCCGAAAGAGGGGAAGTCGCACAAGTATCGTTTGCAGGGGCTTACGCAAACAAACCAAAACTCCGCGTTTTCTCAGCGACCGATTGTGCGTATAGGAGATAATGTAAAAAAGGGAGACGTGCTGGCAGACGCTACTTCTTCTGACAATGGGCAGATTGCGCTCGGTCAGAATGTGCGAGTTGCGTTTATGAGCTGGGGCGGTTCCAATTACGAAGATGCCATTATTATTTCAGAACGTCTTGTTGAAGAGGCGAAATTTACAACAGTGCATATAGAAGACTTTGGGTGCGTAGTGCGCGACACGAAACTTGGTCCGGAAGTTACGACTCACGATATTCCAAATGTCGGTGACATGCGTCTTAAAAATCTTGATGAAGAAGGTGTTGTGCGTATCGGTGCCGAGGTTCGCGCGGACGATATTTTGGTTGGTAAAGTAACTCCAAAAGGAGAGACTCAGCTAACTCCGGAAGAGCGCCTCTTGCGATCGATTTTCGGTGATAAAGCAAAGGACGTAAAAGATTCTTCTTTGCGTATGGGTGGAGGTAAAAAAGGTCGTGTTATCGGTGTCCGAGTATTTTCTCGCGAAAATGGTGACCAGCTCGAGAGCGGTGTTATTAAAAAAATCGTCGTGACTGTTGCGCAAGCGCGCAACGTAAGTGTGGGTGACAAGCTCGCCGGACGCCACGGCAACAAAGGTGTTATTTCACGTGTGTTGCCTGTCGAGGACATGCCATACGACAAAGACGGAAATCCTGTAGATGTAATTCTTACACCTCTTGGTGTTCCGTCTCGAATGAACCTTGGGCAGATTCTCGAAATGCACCTAGGACTGGCGGCGAAGAAGCTCGGATATCAAGCAATCGTACCTCCTTTTGCAGGGGCTACTGCAGACGAGATTCGTGATGAACTTGAAAAAGCCGGCTTCGACCGCTCTGGTAAGATGGTGCTTTTTGATGGAAAGACAGGAGAGTCGTTTGCTCAAGCAATTTCTGTCGGGTATATGTATATTCTTAAACTACACCACATGGTGGAAGACAAGATTCATATGCGTTCAATCGGTCCATACAGCTTAATCACTCAGCAACCGCTTGGTGGAAAAGCACAAAATGGTGGGCAACGATTCGGAGAAATGGAGGTCTGGGCACTTCTCGGCTACGGAGCATCTTATATGTTGCGAGAAATGCTTACGATAAAATCCGATGATATTCCGGGACGCTCCGCAGCGTTCGATGCAATAGTTAAAGGTGAGCCAATAAGTCATACCGGAACACCTGCATCTTTTGCGGTACTTACTAATCAGATACGCGGTCTTGCGCTCGATATCGAGCCAATAGAACTTCCTCCGGAAGCTAGCGTTTAACGTAAAATCACTATGGCTACAACATCATTTCCTTCACGCAAACCGTCTCGTTCACGCAAACCGTTTCCGCCACGCGCGGAGTGGGACGCTCTTAGACTGTCTCTCGCATCACCTGAGCGTATTCTTTCTTGGTCGCGCGGTGAGGTGACAAAACCTGAAACTATCAACTATCGTACTCAACGTTCGGAAAAGCACGGACTTTTCGATGAAAAGATTTTCGGCCCGGAGAAAGATTACGAATGTTATTGCGGAAAATATAAAGGTATCCGGTACAAAGGTATCGTTTGTGATAAATGCGGTGTCGAGATTACACGTTCAATAGTACGTCGTGAACGTATGGGGCACATTGAGCTCGTAACTCCAGTTGCACATATTTGGTTTCTCCGAAGTATCCCGAGCCGTATGGCGCTCGTTCTCGGTATTCCGGGAGCAAGTCTTGAGAAAGTAATTTATTTTGCAGGATATATTGTTACGAAGATTTCTGAAGATACTAAAAAAAGACTTCTCGCAGAGCTCGCAGCTGAGTATAAAAGCAAACATCAGCAAGCAAATACAGACGACGCCCGCGATTCTTTGAAAGAAAGAATGGTGAAAGCTCGTAGTGAGATTGATGGCATGGTTGTTGGGCGTGTTCTAGACGAGATGGAATACCACCGTTTCTCCGTAAAGTACGGAGCCCTATTTGAGGCGAATATCGGAGCGGAAGCAATCTACAACATTTTCCGCGCACTCGATTTGGAAAAATTGCGTGAAAAATTGCAAGCTCGTTACGACAAAGGAGCCGGTGCAGCCGAGAGAGAAAAACTTGCAAAGCGTCTCTCGCTTATCTCGAGTTTGATTGCGTCTGGAATACGTCCCGAGTGGATGTTTCTCACGCGTATCCCTGTAATCCCACCGGCGTTGCGCCCTATGGTTGCTCTTGAAGGAGGTCGCCATGCTACCTCAGATGTAAACGATTTGTATCGTCGTGTTATAAACCGTAATAACAGACTTAAGAAACTTCTTGATATACACGCACCGGAAGTTATCTTGCGCAACGAACGCCGTATTTTGCAAGAGGCTGTAGATGCTCTCCTTGATAACTCTATTCGCAGAGGCGGTTCTTCCGGAGCATTGTCTGCATCACAGCGTCGTCCACTTAAGTCACTCGCAGATTACCTAAAAGGCAAGCAGGGTTATTTCCGCCAGAACCTTCTCGGAAAGCGTGTCGATTATTCTGGACGTTCAGTTATTGTTGTCGGGCCTGATCTTGAGTTAGACGAATGTGGTTTGCCAAAACATATGGCACTCGAACTATTCCGTCCGTTTGTTATTTCAGGGTTGTTACAGCGCGAACTCGCGTTCAATATCCGTGGTGCCGGACGTCTTATAGAAGACGGTGTCTCTGAAGTGTGGGAGATTTTGGAAGAGGTTATTAAAGGGAAATACGTTCTTCTAAACCGTGCTCCGACTCTCCACAGACAAGGTATTCAGGCGTTCCGCCCTCGCCTTATTGAAGGAGATGCTATACGCCTGCACCCTCTCGTATGTCCGGCCTTCAATGCAGACTTCGACGGTGACCAAATGGCAGTACATGTACCGCTTTCAGAAGAAGCTCAATGGGAAGCTAAAAACATGATGAGTGCGAACAAAAACATACTTAAGCCTGGTAGTGGCGAAGTTATCGTTCTTACACAAAAGCCTCTCGATATTGTTCTTGGAACATATTGGCTTACAAAAGAAGTGAAAAAAGCAGATGGTGAAGGAGAGTACTTTGCATCTCCAAACGCAGCTATCCTTGCGTACGAATACGGAGCTATCGATTTGCGCGCAAAGGTACATGTTCTTCCTGTCGAAGGAAAAACAAAATATGACGCTTTTGAAGGCAAATTGTTTGAGACGACTGTCGGGCGTTTGTTCTTTAACACCGTGTTGCCATCGGATTACCCGTTCATAAACGAGGCTATTACAAAGAAAGTTTTGAGCGCTATCGTGAATGACAGTGTAGTGCGATACGGTATCGACAGTGTTCCGGAGATTGTTAATAAGGTGAAGCGTTTTGGCTTCGAATACGCTACCCGTTCAGGAGTTTCGTGGTCTATTGACGATGTGTCCGTACCGGAAGAAAAGGAGGGGATTATAAACGAAGCACGTGAAAAAGTCGCTAAAGTTACCGATGATTATCAAAACGGATTACTTTCCGAGGATGAAAAACATCGTATGACTATTGAAATATGGCATAACACGAAGCAGAAGATTGAAAAAGTTGTAGCAGAGAAGCTCGACCCTATGGGTTCTGTAGCAGACATGGTTATTTCCGGAGCTCGTGGTTCTATGGGTAACCTTACGCAGATGGCAGGTATGAAAGGTCTTATTCAAGACGCTTCAGGATCTACAATCGAAGTTCCTATTATCTCGTCAATGTCTGAAGGGCTTAATCCTGTTGAATATTTCATGTCAACTCATGGTTCTCGAAAAGGTCTTACCGACACGGCGCTTGGAACAGCCCGCGCAGGATACCTTACTCGCCGACTCTTCGATGTTGCTCAAGACTCTATTATTACAGAGCACGATTGTGGTACAAAACGAGGTGTTACGATAAGTCGCGTATCTGTTTCTGGTATTGATATCGATTTTGCCGGAGCTCTTCGCGGTCGTACTCTTTCAGCAAACGTAATAGATAAAGACGGTGTCGTTTTGTTCAAAAAAGGACATTTCCTTTCAACCGAAGACGCAGAAACAATTGCGCAGGTAGATTCAGTTTCATCTGTAATGGTGCGCTCGCCAATGTCGTGCGAAACACGGTTCGGTATCTGCCAAACGTGTTATGGAATGGATATGACAACTCTAGAGGTTGTCGATCTTGGTGAGGCTGTTGGTACAATCGCGGCACAGGCAATCGGTGAACCAGGAACTCAGCTCACTATGCGTACCTTCCATGCAGGTGGTACAGCGTCTGTCGGAGGTGACATTACGCAGGGTCTTCCTCGTGTTGAAGAGCTTTTTGAAAAACGTATTCCAAAGAAATCAGCGATTGTTTCAAAGACAGACGGAGTCGTTACTTCGATAGAAGACCGTGGAAAAGAAAAAGTCATTATTGTTACTCCGGAAGCTGGACAAGGAAAGAAGGATGGTTCTCCGATTGAATATCTTGCGGCATACCCCCGTATGCCTCTGGTAAAGACAGGCGATACTATTGTGAGAGGACAAATACTCACTGATGGTTCTGCAAACCTTACGGAGCTCTTTGAGCACGCTGGACGCGCTGCCACACAGGAATATATTATTGCGGAAACAACAAAGATTTATGAATTGCAAGGAGCTACGGTTTCTCGCAAACATATTGAAGTTGTTGTGAAGCAGATGTTTTCTCGTGTACGTATTTCCGATGCGGGTGATTCCGATTATTCTGTTGGTGATGTCATTGAGGGGTGGGAGTTTGTACAGACAGAAGCTACCTGTGAAGCAGAAAACAAAATGCCACCTAAAGCTAAAGAAATTGTACTCGGAATTAAGGAGTCCGCGCTTTCGCGAAGATCGTTCCTTTCTGCCGCGTCGTTCGAACAGACAACCAAGATTCTTATTAACGCGGCACTTAAAGGCTCGGTAGACCGCTTGCGAGGACTCAAGGAAAATATTATTCTTGGTCGTTTGATTCCGGCAGGGACAGGTTTTGCAGGAAGCAAAAAGTTTGAGGCGATTGCAAAAATGCACGCGGAGCGTTTGGAATCCGAGAAAGGTAAATAAAATCTGAAAATATAAGATATGGCGAACCGCGACACGGTTCAGGAGATAAAAGAAAAACTGAGCATTAATGATGTAGTGCAACCGTATGTAAAACTTGCGCGCGCAGGTAAACATTGGCGCGGGCTTTCCCCGTTCAATAAGGAAAAGACACCGTCTTTCTTTGTTTCGCCTGAGCGAGGTACGTACCATTGTTTTTCGAGTGGACAGGGAGGCGACATGTTTACTTTCATCGAAAGTATGGAGGGTGTCGATTTTAAGGGGGCTCTTAAAATTCTTGCAGAGAAAGCTGGAGTTCCTTTGCACTATGAACATAAGTCTGGGGCTGATCGTTCTAAACATGAGCGAACGCGTGAGGCGCTTGCGCGCGCAGTATTGTACTTTACATCTCAACTTCCAAGCGAGAGTGATGCGTATTCGTATGCAAAAAGTCGAGGGCTTTCTGAGGAAACTATTCGTTCTTGGAGCGTGGGATATGCCTTAGATGGTTGGCGAAACCTCTTAGAAGCATTGTCTGCACAAGGCTTTTCAAAAGAAGAATTAATATCTGCAGGGCTTATTAAAGAGTCGAGTGGGAAGCAGGGTACTTTCTACGATCGTTTTCGTAACAGATTAATGTTTCCGATATGTGATATCGCAGGACGGACTGTGGCATTTACTGGAAGGACGCTGGATGCAGATGAGCAAGCAAAGTATCTGAATTCGCCGGAAACCGAACTGTTCAAAAAATCAGAGATTATCTTTGGGATGGACAGAGCGAAAGATGCAATACGCGTACGGGGGTTCGCTTTATTGGTTGAAGGGCAGATGGATGTTCTGCATTGCCATCAAGCAGGCTTCACAAACGCTATCGCATTATCCGGAACTGCGCTTTCAGAGCATCATTTGTCCATTATAAAAAGATATGCGGATAACATAATGCTTGTTCTTGACAGTGATGACGCAGGGCTTTCTGCAACCGAGCGCTCTGCGAAGCTCGCGCTTAAGGCAGGCATGCGTGTAAAAGCTGTAATGCTACCTGAAGGAAAGGACCCTGCGGATATCATTTCGCATGATGCAAAAGACTTTGCCACACGTGTTACGGAAGCAAAGTCCGTAGTCGAGTTTTTTCTTGAAACACTGGCAAAAAAAGAGAAAGATACGCACAAACTAGTACAGGCTGTTGAAACGAAAGTGCTTCCGCTTGTTAAGGCTGTCAAAAGCCCTCTCGAAAGAGAGCACTTCGTTGGGATAGTCGCGCAAGCTCTTGCTACTACCAATGAGGCTGTGCGAGAATCTCTTTCTGCGATTCCAGAAACACAAGAAATTTCCGGTAAGGCTAGAATTGTCTCTCCGAAAGAGGAAAATAAACCATCTGTAACAACTGCGCGTGCGGAAATATTAGCAAGTATAGTTACGAGTTATCCAGAAAGCCCCCTTGCTAAACGCATACAAAACGAGTACGCTCGAATAGTAGGGAACACTCCGCTTCCGGAGCCCTCAGAGAAAGCCGTATTTGAAACGGAGATTTTGTTTGGTGAAGAACCATCGGAGGAAGCGGTAGATGAACTAATCGGTGTATTTGAACAGTCCTTATTAAAGGAGAAATACGAGGCAATGCTTGATAAACTCCGGTGTGCGCAAGTGGCTGGAGACAGTAAAGCTGAGACACTTGCAGAGGAAGCTTGTGCGGACTTGATAAAATGTATGGCAAAAAGTACAAAGAATCTACTATAAAATTATGGCAACAATAAAAACAAAAAAGAAGACAACTACCGTAAAAGCGAACCGCGAAAGCGTAAAGAAGCAAGTGGCACGTACTGTGGCAACTGTGGCAAAAAAAGCGGTACGCACCGTGGTAAAGAAACCGGTATCCAAGAAAACAGTTTTGAAAAAGAAAACGGCGAAAATTGTAAAAACAACAAAGCATCCGCTTACAAAAAAGACAGCAGTTACTAATACTAAAAAAACAAAAAAAACCACAACAAAAAAATTGTCCAGAGGCCGTATAAAAATGAATGCGCAAGCCGAATCGATTGTTTCGAAAGGTCGTGAACGGGGATACGTTACTTACAGTGAGATTTTAAAAGAGTTTCCACATGTAGAAAACAATGTAGAATTTCTTGAAGATCTTTATGAAAAGCTTGCAACAGCTGGGGTAGACGTTCTTGAAGGCGGAATGCTTGAAGATGACGCAGACAAATATCTTGCAACACGCAATATAAAGTCTCGAGAATCAAAAGCGTATAATTCAATACAGATTTATCTTAGAGAAATCGGTCAGTACCCGCTTTTAACCGCTGTTGAGGAGCGCGAGCTTGCGCAGCGCATTGAGTCTGGTGATGGCGAAGCTCGAAATATTTTAGCCCGTTCGAACTTACGTTTGGTGGTTTCTATTGCTAAAAAATATGTTGGTCGCTCGCCGGATTTGACATTGCTCGACCTTATCCAAGAAGGAAACCTCGGACTTTTCAAAGCTGTTGATAAATTTGACTGGAAACGCGGGTATAAGTTTTCTACATACGCGACATGGTGGATTCGACAAGCTATTACGCGCGCACTGGCGGATCAGTCGCGTACGATTCGTATTCCTGTGCATATGGTTGAAACAATCGCAAAGTACAAACAGATATCTCGCCGTTTGGCGCAGATGCTCGGGCGTGACCCGCAACCGGAAGAGGTTGCTGTTGAAATGAATGTTGAACCGGAAAAAATTTATCAGATAGAGAAAATCAATCAAGACACACTTTCACTTGAAAACCCTGTCGGCGACGGAAGTGATGAACGCTCCACTCTCGGTGACTTTATTGCAGATGATAAGGTACCTTCTCCTGTGCAAGAGTCATCGGAACGAATTCTTGCAACGCAAGTGCGCGACATACTCGGAGACTTATCACCAAAAGAGCGCAAAATTCTTGAGCTTAGGCACGGTCTTGCAGACGGTATATATCACACACTTGAAGAAGTCGGAAGGGAATTTGGGGTTACTCGTGAGCGTATTCGTCAGATTGAAGCGAAGGCTCTTGAGAAAATTCGTTTTCACGAAAAGTCACGGCACTTGAAAAGCTACTAATCAAAGCATATGATACATACGGAATCGAACGTGGCGGAATTGCCACATAACCATGAAGGAGAAGACATGAAGGAAAAGGAAAATGTTTGGAAGAACTCTGAGGAAAGAATTAAAAAAATACGTGCTAAAGGAGGCTTTGCATCGCTTGCGCGAGAATACGCAGATGAAGTTAAAGAAATGGTGGATCGTTCAGCGACATGTGTTTGTTGTATCGATGGGCGTGTAGCTCCTTTCCAAAACGCTGTTGCAATCGCAGGATCGGGCATCCTCATAAAGGACAATCCTCAAGCAAAAGAGAGGCTTGTAAACAGTTTGCGTCAAAAAGGTATTAAAAAAGTTACACTACACGATGACTGTGGGGCTTTGGGAGTTTATGCAAAACAGAAAGGCATTTCGCTTGACCGGGCAAAGGCAGATGCGTTTGCTTGGGCTGATGAATTGGCTCGGCTTCTCGGCGGTAAAGAGGAGACAAAAACGCTTTCGGTGGATTTAAATTTCCATCCGGAGACATGCGCGTACCTTTCCTTCACGGATAATTTTTCGCTTAAAGAAGCTCCGGATTTTCCTGTGGGTTTTGAGATATCTACAGCACCGGTTTCAACAGAGGATTTTATCGGACAAGTTGAGCTTTCTCTCACTATTGCTTTTGGTGACCATGGCTTTGGAGATAGTTTTACAAAAGACACACCGTTTTCGCTGGTTGTAGTTGCAAACAATGAAGAAGAGCTACAACGTGTTAAAACTGATGTAAGCCTTGCTGTGCTGCTTGAAAAGTATGACGGCAAGGCGGTCATTGATGGCTTTGTAGCCTAAAATTTTCACGAGCTCTTTAGTTCTGCATAAAAACGCCTCTTTAAAACAGGCGTTTTTTCTATTTTTGTGATATTCGGGTACACTAAACATATGATACATGGAAGCAAAGCTTTTGATGAGGCGTATACAAAACTTACAAAAGAACAAAAACAAGCGGTCGATACTGTAGAGGGTCCTGTGATGGTACTTGCAGGTCCTGGTACTGGTAAAACCCATATTCTTACATTGCGCATCGCAAATATATTGCGAATAACACAAGCGACGCCAGATAGTATTCTCGCGCTGACTTTTACCGACTCGGCAGCGCGGACGATGCGCGGGCGCCTATCGGTACTAATTGGTGAGGAAACTGCTCGGAAGGTTACTATCACAACTTTCCACGGGTTTGCGGAGCTAGTGCGCTCGGAATATCCAGATGCTTTTGCAGGCGAAATCGATAAGCGCTTGATGGGTGATGTTGAAGAAACTCTTTTGCTTCGAAAGGCTATTGATATGGCAGATATAAATATTTTGCGTCCACCAAAAGCCCCGTATACTTATTTGCGAGATTTGAAAAGTCTTTACGGTTTGTTCTCGCGAGAAGGAATAACGTACGACGAGTATCGTGAGTGGGGAAGCAAAGAAGTGCTTGCTATTAAAGAGGACGAAGCTTTTCAGTACAAGAAAGGAAAGTGTATCGGTGAATTAACAAAAGCCGGGCATGATAAGATTGCCCGGTTTGATAGGGTTGACGAAGCTGTTTGTGTACTCTCTCTGTATCAAGAACTTAAAGACGCTCGAGGGCTTATTGATTTTTCTGATATTTTGACAGGTGTAGTCGGCTGTATCGCGTCAAATGAGAGTTTGCGAAGCGATTTGCAAGAGCGCTACCAGTATATTTTGGCTGATGAACATCAAGACGCTAATGCTTCCCAACATAAAATGCTCGAGCTTTTTGCGTACGATGACCATCCGAATATTTTTGTTGTTGGTGATGAAAAACAGGCGATCTATCGTTTCCAAGGAGCTGATATCGGAGCTTTTAAAACCTTCACAAAGCTTTTTCCGCGAACTGTTGTAATCAATCTAACATCTTCTTTTCGTTCGTATCAAAATATTCTTGATACGGCGCACTCTGTTGTGGATTCTGCTGGAGAACACTCGCGCCTCACTGCGACGCGTTCCGGAGATACGGCGTGTGTATCTTTTGTCACAGCTTCCGACCCGCTTGATGAGCGCTCTCGTGTAGTTGCTCTTGTTGAAAAGCTTATAAAAGACGGAGTGCTTCCGCACGAGATTGCAATAATCTCTCGTAAAAATAAAACAGCGGATTTGTTTGCACAGGCGCTTGTAGCAAAAAATCTGCCGGTTCTTCGGGCTGGTGATCTGTCTTTAACAGCACAACCTGTAGTAAGGGCTCTTGTATCTCTTATGGATTATGTTGCAGATCCTTTGCGCACAGGAAGTCTGCGGGAAGCGTTACTCGCTCCTTGGTGGGGAGTACCCATTGTTCAGATGCTTCATTTTTTGCGAACAACAAATGATAAAGATTTAGTTTCCGATTTGTATCGTCAATTTCCAGAGACATCAAAGATAATCGCTTCTTGTGTACGTGAAGCGCTCGTACTTACGCCAATAGCTACGTTTTCATATGTTTTTACAGAGAGCGGAGCTCGTGATTACTTTTTGTCACATGCGGAGCTTATAGACAACATATCTCTTGTGCGCGCGCTTATGATGCACCTTGAAAATGTTGTGCTTCTTACAGAAGCCACAATGTTTGCAGAGGCTTTTAGAGATCTTACGCGCGCCAGGGAGCACGGACTTTCGCCGGTTAAGGTTTCTTTGACTGAGCGAGAAGGTTTCATTACTGTGATTACCGCGCACAAGGCAAAAGGTATGGAATTTAAGTATGTTATTGTTCCAGATTGTACTGAAAATACTTGGGAAAAAAACAATAGGTCTTCAACCGTACCGACCCCGTTCGATAGTAAACAAACGATAGATGACGCACGCCGATTGTTTTATGTTGCACTTACTCGAGCAAAAGATTATGCGTATCTTTTTTATGCACGTACAAGTGACACCGGGCGTGACAGACTTCCGACATTACTGATGCCAAAAAATATTTCAGAGGTCAATGTAGAAGGAGATATTCTACCTGCCTTGCACGCAACAATTAACGCTCCAAAAAAAATACACGAATTGGTGGAACAGTATCTGGAAACGGGAGGACTTTCACCGTCTGCTGTAAACGAATATCTTGAGTCACCAGCGACTTTTTTCGCGCGCCGTGTTTTACGTATACATGAGCCACCAACGCCGCCGCTTGTTTACGGTAGTGCAATACACGTGGCGCTCGCGACAGCTCTTTCCGGAGGAACACTGGAAGATTCTTATGTCGCGCTTTCTCGGGTGTTCGCGCGTTCGTTGCTTGTAAGGGATTTGGCGTTTGAGAAACTACGCAGTGAATCTAAGAAAGCTGTTGGTGCAGTGTTTCCGGAATTGGAAGAACTCGGAGAACCGGTTTATGTTGAAAAAGGTTTTTCTATGGAGCAAAAGATTGATGGCGTTCCAGTAATTTTGGCGGGGAAGATTGATGCGGTCTTTAAAAAAGATGGCAAACTTGTTGTGGCGGATTTTAAAACAGGAACTAGTGTTTCCGCAAAAAACGAAGCGTATGCACGACAGCTTGCACTTTATGCGGCAATGCTTTTTGCAAATGGAGAAGATGTTTCCAGTGGTTTGTTGCTAGGTATTTCAGATAAGGGGATTAAAAAAGTTTCAGTTCCGGTAGGGAAACAGGAGCGAGAAAACGCACTTAAAGATATGGATACTGTTGTGCGCGAATTACGCAGTGGAAAGTGGCGTCGTGGAGCATTGTCAGAGTATGACGCAATACTTAAACTTCTTGAGGACTAGCTGGTCTCCCCAAACCCCAAACCCCAAACCCCAAACCCCAAACCCCAAACCCCCGCGCTACATTTCTGCGGACACTTTTTGCGGACACTTTTGCGGACACTAAGTGTCCGCAAGTGTTAATTTCTGCCGATACTATTTTGCGGACACTTAGTGTCCGCAAAACTCATCGCAACGTACCGCGTGCTTTTTAGCTGTTCATGTTAGCTGGTCTCTTAGATATCAAAACCACGCACTACAAAACCATGCGCTACACTTTTGCGGACACTAAGTGTCCGCAAAACTCATGTCTTACCCTATCCATCGCAACGTACCGCTTAGGTTTTTAGCGGTTCATGTTGGGAAGGTTAGACCTTCCCAAATGCTAGTCGATTTTATTTTTGTGCCGCCTCGGTTGAGCTGGCTATATTTAGAGCTGTGTTTATTTCTTGTTCAATATAGTCGTATGGATACGCGCCATTTATAATAACGGGAGGGGCTCCGTATGTTGTGATGAGAGAATAAGGCGTGCCGCTTGCTCCTATAGAGAGAGCGTTTTTTCTGTCCGCATTTATTTTTTTGTTTACAGAACCGCTAATGATACAAGTTGCTACGACGTCTGGGTTCGCTCCAGATTCTTTGGCGTATTGCCCCAAGTTTTTTGTATTGGCAGGTTGGTCTGCAAAAATAATTTTAAGGAAGTTCCAAAATGCAGTTTCTCCCGCGGTTTTTGCAACGCATTCGGCGGCGATAGCGAATCTCATGGCGTTTGGATGTATTTCGGTTAATGGAAACTCGCGAAACACCCATGCGACATTTCCTGACGCCCCGTATTTCTTAATTATTTGTCGCATTGTATTGTCGAAGTCTTTGCAATATTTGCAGGTAAGGTCGGAGTACTCGATTATTTTTACAGGGGCGTCTGGGTTGCCAAGAATGTGGTCGGTAACGCTTACAGGACGAAACAAATCGGAGTGCATTTTTTGTGGAGGGGCTTTTTGGATTGTTGTAATATATATAGCACTTGCCACGAGCATGCCGCCGAGGATGATTGTTATTGGAATTACAGAACTTCTTTTCATATTTTCGATAATACCATTTTAATTAAGCGATATAAATCTATAGTCTAAAAACATCTCGGAAAAAGTTAGGAAGGTCTAACCTTCCTAAAATCTATTTTTGCGGACACTAAGTGTCCGCAAACCCACGCGCTATATTTCTGCGGACACTAAGTGTCCGCAAAAGGTCTAACTTTCCCAAAATGTTTAGCCGGTCTATCTAAACCCCAAAACCACGCGCTACATTACAAAACAATATGACGCGAACAGTCTCTCTCTGCCGACACTAAGTGTCGGCAATGTCGGCAGTTTTACCCTGCACCATCGCAACGTACCGCTTAGGTTTTTAGCGGTTAATTTCTGCGGACACTTTCTGCGGACACTTAGTTTTGCGGACACTTAGTGTCCGCAAAACTGCTCGGCCATGTCTTACCCTATCCATCGCAACGTACCGCTTAGGTTTTTATTTGTGAAAAGTTGGGAAGGTTAGACCTTCCCAAAATATGCCAAGGGTTTTTCTCGGAAAAGTGGGAAGGTTAGACCTTCCCAAACGCGTCGCAACTTATGGGGGTTTTATATTCCAAGGGTATGGGTCATTGAGGGGTGGTCGGTACTTATATTCCATTCGCTAGTGTCAATTTTTATATCGCGGAAATCTTTCAGGTCTTTGTAGCGAAGTTTTTTGTTAGTCAGTGCGTATTCATAGAGCTCTCGCGTTATGCGCACGTCTTCAATACAGTATTCGCGAACCTCATCGAACCTTCCTTCAGCCCACCAGTCAATTGCTTTTAAGCCATCTCCGGACTTGCCTCTGCCAAGTGTTGCTTCCGCTAAAAGTTGCAGGCGAATACGTCTCCCAAGAGCTTTGTGTACCTCTACAAGCAGATCTAGCGAGTGTATAAGTGACAAGTCTCCAGGGTAGTAACGGTTTAGAATTGGAATATCGAAGGTGTTTGAATTGAAACCGATAAGCATATCGGCCCGCTCAAGTATTGGCCATAGTTTCGGCAGTTCTTCTTTGAAGTACGATGAGTATTCTCCAGTGTCAGAATCGTGTATTGCAACGACAGTCAGCTCCATTTCATCTGGATTAACACGTCCTCTTACGGCAGATGTGGATTTTGTTTCGATATCGAATGTTATTGCTCGCATTTTTATTTTTGTGATTGTAAATATAGCGGAAGCTCGTTGGAAGCCATACCAATCTCCTCGCTTGTTGCAAGTATTTTTAAGCGAACAAGATCTTTTCGTACTTCGTTTTCTCCGTACGCAAGGAAAAGCGGTATCTCGCGTTTAACAGCATCTTTAATCTGGTCGCCGAGTGATTTTTCTGTAATGTTTACAAAAACCCGAGCCCCTTGTGCTCGCAATGTTTGTGCAAATTCTTTTGCTCCGGGAATGTCTCCAAATGACGGTGTGCCTATATAGAGTTGCGGTTTGGTGTTTATGGAAACCGAAAGCTCGTGTGTGTTTAGGAAGTCGGTTAGAGTTACGTCGCCCATACCAAAACCTACGGCAGGGATAGGGTCGCCACCAAACATTGTAACGAGTTTGTCATAACGTCCTCCGCCAAACATCGCCCGTGTGTTTGCCGGATCTGTATCGAATATTTCGAAAACGATTCCGGTGTAGTAGTCGAACCCGCGAGTAACACTAGGGTCGAACAAAACGTTTGTTATGCCCCGTGCTTTAAGTGTCTCTATTAGGTCAAGCAAAGCGCGCCGTTCTCGCTCAACGATTGAGTTGTCGCCCTCTGTAATCAGCTCCAGAGGATCTTTGTCGGTTATCTCATGTACAGATGAAGCAAAGTCATCTGCGGGCATTTTCGCTTTGCGGTCGAGCAAGTGCATGTAAGTTTTTATTTTTTCCGGAGTGAGTCCTACAGATTCGCAAGCGCTGTTTAAAAGCGCTCGTGAGCTTATTCGGATTGTGAAATCCTTTTCAGAGGCACCGAAGTCTTTTAGGATTGTTGAGGCTAGCGTGACAATTTCAATATCAGCTTCAGCTCCGGAAACTCCGAGTAGGTCTACGTCTGTTTGGTAGAACTCTCGCAGGCGACCGTGTTGCGGGCGTTCGTAACGAAAACGGTTTCCTATTGAAAACCATCGTATGGGAAATGGTATTTCTCGTCTCTTTCCGGCCACCATGCGCGCGAGTGTCGGGGTCATTTCCGGTCGAAGTGTGACACGGCGATTTCCTCGGTCGGTAAAAGTATAGGTTTGCTCATTTACGATTTCTTCGGACGTTTTGTTTTCATATATTTCAGCGCGCTCAAGAGGGGACGCGTTGTACTCTTCGTATCCGTATCTCGCCAGAGTTTTTCTGATATTTGTAAAAATAGCCTGTAAGCGTGCCCAGTCTTTTGGGTAGAAATCCCGTACTCCTTTGTATGGGTTTGTTGAAAGTTTGTTTGAATCGGTCATGAAGTAAAGTGTATCAGATTTTTATAATCCGTCGGTGCCGGAATTGCCGGCGTGATTGCGATGGATTTCATCAATTTCATGTAAGATAATATCACGTAATGCGTTTGGTCTGCGTATGCCGTGCATCTCAAATGTTTCGCTTTCTCCGGCTGTTTCGACATGAATAAAACCAAAACCGAAAAGTGTGCCAAGTACACCGTTTACATCTGATGATACATCTTGAACACGACTGAGAAAGAAACTCGAAACTTTTCGATTAAAATACCGTGGCTGGCGAATCTCAACAAGTCGCTCGGTTGTAAGCACCCATACGTTTAGGAAATAATATGTAATGGTATTAAAAGCTCCTATCCAAAGGAGTAGCCACCACAAACCAAGTACCGTATGTGCTAGCGGGCTGTTTGAAAACAGGGTAATGTTTTTGGTTATTATTGCGAGGGCAGGTGTCGCTGAGGTGGAAAAATTAAGAAGAGGTTTAATTGCAAACGGAGCAATCGCAAGCACCGCAATAGGCAAAAGCGAACCGACGAGCACAATCCAGTGTGCTCGTACCTTTCGTACAATTCGCTCACCTTTTTCTAGTCCAAATTCTTCCATGTTTATATTTGTGTTATATCGCAATTCCGCTCCATGCGTACATTATAAGAGAAAAAGAAATGAAAACGTGTAGCGCTAGCATCGGTAATGTTATAACAGAGCGGTAGTTATATCGTATCCAATGATAGGCGGATATTATTGTAAAAATTATCCATATCATAAAAATAATGCCAAACGCTATCATTTCTATTTTGCCTATGCCCATGCTTGAAAGAAAGTGTGTAAAAGGCATTGCAGGAGTAAATGTAAGAGCTTTTTGAGAAACGTTCATAGTTTCTTTAGTATGCCATAACAACACGCGCGCGACCATATTGGTCGTTTAGTATCTTTGTGTTGAAATGTGCTTGTATAAACAAATTCTCGGCTTCTTGTGCATGTTCTGTGTCCACCTCTATCCACGCAAAGCCGTTTTGCGTTAGGTGCTCGGAAAGTTTTTTTGCAAGTTCGCGAATAACCGAAAGTCCGTCCTCTCCGGCGTAAAGAGCTTCTGAAGGCTCGTAAGAGGAGACGCTTTTTGGAAGCTCTCGATTTTTTGGAACGTACGGGGGGTTCGATATGATTACATCAAATTTTCTATTTTCGAATTTTTCAAAAAGGTTTCCTGCGCGTATGTCGGTACGAGCGATGTCTATGTCGTTATCGATAATATTTGAGCGTATGGTTTCCAAATGTTTTTTGTTGATTTCTCCGAACGAAACATGTACGTTTGGCAAGTGGGCAAGTATCGAGCAACCTATTGCACCGGAGCCGGCTCCCATGTCGAGTAGAGTAAAGGCGTCTGTACTAAATTTTGTAGACAGTATGCTAATCAGTTTTTCAACCCACCACTCTGTTTCGGTGCGTGGTATGAGTGGGCGAGAGGTCAATTTTATGTGAGTACCCAAAAAAGGAACCCAACCGATAACATAGCCGAGAGGCTCTCCTTGAGAGAGGCGCTTAATGTCTTTGGCGTACTCTTCGTTTTCGATACCGCTGTACTTATCGCGAAGCAACCACGAGGCATCTTTTTTGGAAACTTCATTTGGTATGGGGTAAGGCATGTTGAAAATAGTAATTGTAGATAAGGTAGTTTGCAACCTATTTTGTATAAAACAAAAATGGCGCGCCAAAGGCGCGCCATTTTTGTTTTGCGGAATTGCAGTTTAGTAGCTTCCGTATCCTCCACGATTTTCGCGTGGCGGGCGTTCGCTCTCAGGGCGAGCAAAATCAACTTTAAGTGTGCGACCACCAAAGTCTTTGCCATCCCATCGTTCAACGGCTTTCTGTGCTTCTTCTTCAGTCGACATTTCGACGAATCCGAATCCGCGCGGACGATTGTACATACGATCAATCGGTAGACTTACCGATACAACCGTACCAACCTCCTCAAAAGCTTTTCTAACATCTTCCTCTGTCGATGCCCAAGGGATACCACCGACAAATAATTTTTTCTTGTTTTCTTCTTGCATGTGTACGTAGTGAACCTGATAACCCTCGCCGGGTACCGAACGCTTACAACAACCTAAGTTGTTATGAAGCTCAAGAGACACTGCGAGTTAAATTTAGTATGCCATAAAGCATGTTTATGTGCAATCTTTTTTTCAAGAGACTGTTAATATGTTTTGTTTGTCGGAACGGTGTTGTTAGTTTGGTTGTGTTGTCGGAGCTGTAGCCATCGTCTGAGGGCTCCCTGCTTTTGCTTTTGTGAAGCGCGCAACAAGCATTTTGCCAAGCTCTGCTGTTTGCATCCAGAAGAATGACCATACCCAGATAAATCCTACAAGCCATATCGGAAGAGCGGAGGTGTAGAAACCACTTAGCGCCCATGCTGTCGCTATAAACTGGGTTGTTGAAATAGATGCCATGACTTGCCAGCTCGGCAGATATCGGAACCATCTTTCTTCCGTGTGAGCTACATAAATAAGAAGGTTTCCGGAAACCACAAGCTTAAGGAAGAAAAGTGTTTGTACTTGACCCCATGGAATATGCAGTACCGTGAGAGCGATAAGTAGCATGAGCATGCTGTTTAGAACGCCTGTAAAACCGTAAACACTTCCTAGGATAAATCTGCGACGGACGTCAATCGTTGCAGGTTCGCGTGCTTTGTTGACGTGGTCAAAAGCCAGAGAGACTATTGGAAGGTCGTTTAATACGGCGAGAAGTATAATTTGTACAGGAGTGAGAGGGTAGTTGCCGACAATAATTCCGATAATTGTAATTGTAATAATTAGTCGTGCGCTTTCTGAGATACGGTAAACAGAGTAGTGATATACGCGCAAGAAAACTTTTCGTGCCTCTATAATAGCATCGCGTATGGAAGAGATACCGTTGGCAAGAAGTACAATATCTGCACTTGAGCGCAGAGCGTCTACAGAATTTTTTACTGCGATGCCGACATCAGCCGCTTTAATAGGTGGTACATCATTTACGCCATCACCAGTTACCGCAACGACGTGGGTCTTTTTTGCTGTTTCCACCGCAAGGTACTTGTCTTTTGGTAATACTTCTGCGAAGCCACCAACATCGTCAAAAGAGCTTGCGAGCCTTTCCGGTGAATCGAATATGTCACGTTTAACAATCTCTCCTCGAAGTCCCAGCTCTTCCGATACATATTTTGCTATTTGAATACCGTCGCCGGTAAGCATTTTTACAGAAATACCTTGGTCATACATTCCTTCGATAGTTTCTTTTGCGTCGCTCCGTAGAGTGTCAGAGAGAAAAAGTATCCCGAGGGGGGTGAGGTCTTTTTCTTCTGTTGCATTACTCCGCACTGCAACGGCAAGTGCGCGATCGCCACGTGTCGCTGCGGTTGCCACTCCTTCGTCGAATTGTTTTTCTAAAGTTTTGTTACTGAATTTGCAAAGAGCACGCACGGTACTCGGGGCTCCGAGTGTAACTATCCACGGGGTATCGTCTTTAGTTACAAAAGCAGTACTTCTTTTGCGTTTTGAATCACCGGGAGTAAATGCGGTTTGTGGAAGACGTATTGCAAGGAGCTCTTTTGCTTTCGCTATGACTGCGTTTTCTAGGGGATTTCCATCCGCAGTGTCGGTAGCGCTGGTTGCAAAAGTAAGGACTTCTGCTTCGTCTTTTGCCGAGAGTACAAGCACTCTATCGACATGGATTTTGTTTTCCGTAAGAGTGCCTGTTTTGTCGGAGAGAAGCATGTCCACGTTTGCAAGGTCTTCAAGAGAGGCGAGGCGCCGTACGATAGCTTGCTTTTTTGCGAGTTCCAGCACCCCGATACTTATAATGAGGCTCATAACGGTCGGAAGTGCCACAGGAATGCCTGCGATAAGTAGGGATATGTCGAGTGTTGCAAGCTCTATCCAGCTTATCCCCGGTTTTGTAAATAAAAATGCAGACAAAATCACAATCGCTACAATTGCAAAAATAGAAAGGAAGCGTGAGATTGTGAGAATGTCTTGCTCAAGGGCACTGCGTTTTTTTGTGTGTTCGACAGAAGCGAGAGTCTTCCCGAAATAAGTATGGTTTCCTGTTGCGGAAATGGTTGCGATTGCCGTACCTGTTGCTACGAATGAACCAGAATAAATTGTTTCTCCTTCAGTGCGATCACGTGGCAAAGATTCTCCGGTAAGCATAGACTCGTTGAGAGAAAGGTTTGTAGCGGAGAAAATTACTGCGTCTGCCGGAACAATAGTACCAACCAAAAGCATCACAACATCTCCAGGGACTATCTCTGTGGCAGATAGGCGTTGCCAGTGACCGTCTCTGCGCACGCGCGAGAATACGGTGAGGTGTTCTTGAAGTTTTGCAACGGCTTGATCAGCTTTTCCTTCATGCCAGATGCGTATTCCGAAGTTTGTTGCAAAAAGAAAAATAATAATCCATCCGTCAGCCATTTTTCCTGCGAAAAAAGAAAGGGAAGCGGCAACAAGAAGCATCAGCGATATCGGAGTGACGACCCATGAGACAAACTTTGCAAATGCACCGCTCTTTTTTTCTTCAAGTGTGTTTGGTCCTACTTGTTGGCGTACACGTGTAGCTTCTGCGGTCGATAGACCTGCAGGCTCATGTAAATGTACTGGAATCGGATTTGTTTTCTTTGTCACGTTAATTTAGTTTTTGCGTATAAATGAGAAATGGAAACTCATATATGACAGATAAGTGGTAATAGTAACAGCAACCCATGAAAGCCATACCGGCATCATCCAACCGCCTAGTACTATATCTGCTCCAAAAGCGATGCGCGTCCAGTGACCGATTGCGACTATTGCAAATAGTGTTCCAGCTATGCGTAACAATGTGCGCTCTCGAACACTTCGCACAGGAAGTTTTATACCCCAGCCGTAGTGCGCCAGAAGTAGTGCCATTACAGAATCAAATATGACGCCGGGTAAGATTGTTGCTTGTGTGAGTTCTATCCCGAAAAAGTTTATCGGTAAGAGCCCTGTCATTGAAAACCAAACACCGAAAACGGCGTCGGCGAGAACAAAACCGGTTGCGATTTTTGCGAGTTCGCGAAGATTGTGATGCATGTTATTGTGCTGGTGATTATTGTGTAAAATACAGACGGAAAAAACGCCTTATATTAATATAGTATGCGCTCTTTTAGCACGCTGTATCAACAGTGCGTGTGTGTATAACTTTAACCTTCGGAATGAAGTTGGGAAGGTTAGACCTTCCCAAAATGTTAGCTGGTCTCTCCAAACCTCAAAATCCCGCGCTACATTACTTTTGCGGACACTAAGTGTCCGCAAAACCCCGCGCTGCATTACAAAACAGCATGACGCGGACGAAACGCGAACAAGGAAGCTCTCCCGAGTTTTATCACATTCATCGCAACGTACCGCGCGCTTTTTAGTTGTTAATTTCTGCGGACATTTCTGCGGACACTAAGTGTCCGCAACTTGTTCTGCGCTAAGTGTCCGCAAGTTCTGCCGACACTTCTGCCGACACTAAGTGTCCGCAAAACTCATCGCAATGTACAGCTTTTAAACACTTGCGGACACTTAAACACTTGCGGACACTAAGTGTCCGCAAAACTTAGTGTAAAAACCCGCGCCACATTACTTTCTAAAGACCAAACACAGCGCCGGCGAAGCCGGCGCTGTGTTTGGTCTTGTGGATGGGTCTTTAAATATGTAAGATAAATTGTTTTATAAAATCTCGCGTGTCGTCCGGAGATGTAACAGGGTGTGTTTTGATACCTGTTGAAATAACCACCTCGTCATTGCCGTTTTCTTTAAGCTCGTCGCCGACATAAAGCATCTGTTTAATTGGAATAGAGAGGTATTCGGAAAGTTTGCGTACTCCATAGGCTTTGTCGATACCTTTTTTTGTTATGTCGATTGTCGTTGTGCCACCGATGCGCACTGTGTAGTTTTTTAGTATCGGAGCAAGACGCGCGCGAAACGCTTCGCGTTTCGCGCGCGTCTTGTCCCACGTCAGTTTTTTATCAAGCGGAGCTTCTTGACCGAGCGCAGAGAAAGAAACTTGCGCTCCACGAAACTCGATTCGCTCTCCATAAGCTCTTTGGTTAAAATCGACAGTGTGCGTAGTATCGTTTGCTATCTTTATAGCGTTTGCAATTTCTCTTTCTTCTTTCGGAGAAAGAGTCTCTTCATATATGCGAGTCCATGTATTGTTGGTATGTACGTAAAGAGAGGCACCTGAGGTCGGTAATAAGAAAAGTCTCTCGCGACAGGCTTCGTCACCAAGTTGGTTGTCGACCTGCTTAACGAGTTGCTCAAGTTTTCCTCCGGAAGTTATTGCAACGTTTGTAACTTTCAAAAGTTTTGTAAGCGTTTGCGCCATTGTCTCGTCAAGAGACTGCTTGCTTTTGGCAAGTGTATTGTCCAAGTCAAACATGACACATTTTGGTATCGCTTGCGAAGGTAAATCAGACATATGTTTTGTTTGCGCGAAGAGTGTCCAGTATGTGCTTCATGCTACCTGTTGCCACTCCGGTAACACGATCACCTCCACCGTAATATACGAAAACAGTGTCATCACGAACCACGCTTCCACAGGAAAAGACAACGTTATGAACAGCCCCGTCTTGTTCATATGGTTTAACGGGTTCAAAAACAGGATCTGCGGTACGCGCCAAGATGGTAAGTCCGTCATGCGCAAGAAGTGCCACTCCAAGGCGATATCGTCCTCGATGCGAAACCCCGTGATATATAAAGAGCCAACCGTCTTCGACTTTAATCGGTGTGCCTGCAAGACCAACTTTTTCTGAATCCCACATACCTTCGCGTGGCCCCATAATCTCTATGCATCGCGAAATACGTTTCCCAAGCGTAATATCCGGAAGTATGTCAGCGCAGATATGGTTCGCTATGCGGTGATAGATTAGGAAGTTCCCATCAATTTTTTCAGGCAAAAGACCAATGTCTTTGTCGTCTATATTATCTGGTGTGATGAGCACCGGCATTTCCCAATTTTCAAAACGACGGGCTTTAAAATCTTCGACAGATATAGAAGACAATGCGCCTTTTGGGGTGTTCACACCGTCGTATGCGGTATACGTAAGATAAATACGATTATCAATTAAAGAAAGACGTGGGTCTTCACAACCAGAATTTCCGTGTGAGCCTCCTTTTTTCTGTTCAAAATCCGCGCGTGGAATATATATCGGTTTATCAAGTCTTTCATCGATATGAACCCCGTCTTTTGAAATCGCACATCCTATTACAGATGTGTTTTCGCTACCCATTGCTCTGTATAAGATATATATCGAGCCGTCGAGGTCTATCGCGCCGGCATTAAATACTGCGGATTCTTCAAAACCGTTTCCACGCGGTTCGAGTATCGGATTTTGTGGTGCACGTATAAGAGTGCGCGCAGGGCGCGAAGGGTCGAGCGCGCGCAAAATGTCGTTTAGTCGAATGTAGCATTTTGCAGAGACTGTATCTGAGGCTCCATACCATATCTCAAGCATGTTGCCGTTTATTGTAGCTCCGGAAGGAAATATGATATTCGGTACAAGTCCGTATTTTTCATAAACTTCTTCAGGAACAAGCATAGGGTACGTTCGTGAGATTAGACGTTTTGGATTTCCACGGTCAAGAATAGCTGCCTCGATACCAAAGGTACGTTTGCTCTCATCATAATAATTTTGGATATAAGAATATATAAACAACCAGCCCTCGTTTGTCTTGATAGGTGTTGCCCCAACTTCAATATGGTCATTGTCTGAACGGCGTAGCTCCGCAAGTGCGTGTTGCTCAATGTTTGAATGCCAATCTTCCCAATACGAGCTATCAAAAAAGTCTTCGATTTGTTTTGCACGAGCTATGCCTATTGTCGGGTACGGGTGCTCCTCGGTCCAATCTGTATGAGCTGTTAGCATTAAAACCACATCACCATCGATGCGCTCCGGAAATAAAGTTGCGGCTTTTGCATTGAATGGTGTAACAAGACGGTGTTCGGTGAGCTCCTCGGGTTTTTCACCGATAGCTACACCGACTTTTATATTGTCCGGACCAAAAGGGAAGCCACCTAGTGCGGTATAAAATACGTACCATTTGCCTTCGAAAAAAGTAGCACGTGGATCTTCGCACCCGAATTGTTCCCACGGTTCTGTGGGAGATATTACTTGACGGTGTGAATGAAAATGAATCCCGTCTTCGGAAAAGGCGGTTGCAACCGTGGAGAAACTTGCCGGTGGGGTAGTAAGTGTGTCCGGGTCACCAAGCGCTCTATAGTATATGCGCACGCCATCATTTGTACGGATGGCAGATGGATTGTAAGTGGCAACAGCTTCCCACGAGCGTGTGTTGTGCGGTAAAAGTATAGGGTTGCTTGGTTCGCGACGGACAATAAACATGTTTTCTTATTTGAATTAATTTTTAATTTGCTCCGGAACTTGCATGAAGTGAAAGTTCCACATCATCTGCGCTTGTATTGTCTTGTACAAGTGCTTGTAAAAAGTCTTCCGCCGGAGTGCTTGCTACTGCAGTTATTTTGTCGGCTCCACCATAGTACACAAACATCGTATCGTCTTTTATCACTGCACCGCAAGCGTAAATAACCCCGGGCTTACCATCGTTTTCATATACCGCATCGGGCTCGAGTATGGGGTGCGGAGATCGGTGTAATATTTTTGTCGGGTCGTTTAGGTCGAGTAGCATTGCTCCGAGTTTATAGCGACTCGACTCTTCTTGGTCGTGTGCGTGATAGAGCACGAGCCATCCGTATTTTGTTTTTATCGGCGGAGGGCCTGCACTGCGCACGTGCATATGCCAAGCGATTTTTTTGTCAGGCACTGTTTGCGGGTCAACGGTTTCAAACTTTTGTTTGGATAAGTCGTTTAGGTGGGCTGTGTATTCTATGCGTACCTTATTTTCATCTTCGTCTATGATGCCGTGCAAGACGGCAAATTTCCCGTGGATTTTCTCAGGAAATAACATCCAGTTTTTTTCACGATTACTGTTCGAAAGGATAATCGCATCGCTCCATTTATTAAAACGGTTTGCAATGAAGTTGTTTTTGCTTATTGATATTACACCGATACGAAGTACCCAGTTATCGAACAGATTAAATGTAACGTACACATTTTCATCTATCACGACCATGCGCGGATCTTCGCAACCTCCCCACGAACCTCCGGAAGGATATAAAACAGGGGAGTAACGCCGTATTGAACCGGCTCCGCCGGGGTTCAATACGGCGTAAACAGGATATGGAAGGACTGTATCAAAATTTATACCGTCGTTACTGTTTGCGTACCCGAGACGCGAAACACCGTCAGCTCCTATAGCTCGATAAATAAGATGGATTTTCCCGTCTAGGTGTATCGCCGCCGGGTTCATTACAGACACTGCTTCCCATAGATTTGCATGAGGTTTTAAAATGGGGTTTGTTTGGTGTCGTTTGAGTAAAAGCTCAGGTTGTTTTTTTGCCTCATGATGTTTTGTAAACTCTGAAAGCTTCTCGATAATTTTTTTCCGTACAGGAGGGAAAAAAACAATTCCAACAATAACACTGGCAGTAAAACCGGTAACAAAAAACGCAATTGTGTACGCGATAAGTATGAACATAAATTTATGGGGTGGTGCGACCGAAGTCGTCTTCAATGCGTTCTATATCGTTTTCATCGAAAGAACCAAACGCAATTTCAAGTAATGAGATACCTTCGTGTCCTGCGGAAATACGGTGAAGCGTGTGGACAGGAACTTCAAACGAGTTGTTTGGTTTTGCCTGAAGCTCTTTTTCTCCTATTGTTACTGTTCCGTTTCCGGAAATTATGTACCAAAACTCGTTGCGGTGCGCGTGCTTTTGCAAAGAGAGACGCTTGTCCGGTTTGACCGAAATTATTTTTACAGTCGAAGGCTCGTTTTTAGTGAATTGTTCAAACGAACCCCATGGTCGGTTTTCATGTTCACGATAAGCTAAGAGGTTCATACAATTATTTATACAGTAACACCTTGCATAAAAAATATAATGTGTTTATCCACATGCAAGAGTTCTTTGTTTTATTGTGCAGCTGTTTTGTTGCGAAGAGTGTTTAATGTAACGAAAACATCTACGGTTTTTTGCAGTAGTGCTCCGCTAATAGGAGTGATGATTCCTGCGGTTGCAAACCATATCCCTATAATAGAAAAACCTATACCTATATATATACTTTGTTTTGCTATATAAACGGTTTTGTTCGCAATCTTTATTAAGGTGCGTATATGCTCTGGATTATTTCCAAGCACGACAACACTTGTTGCATAAACGCAGGTACCTGTTTCAGCACCTGAAAGCATTATCCCCACGTCTGCACATGAAAGGGTTTGGGTATCACTCATTCCGTCACCGACAACAGCTACAATTTTCCCGCCAAGTTTTGCTCGGGAGATTAAGGAACTCTTTTTTTCAGAAGTGCATCCGGTGTGTAGTGTTATTGGCGTTTGTTTAAAAACTCGTGTCGACGCAGATTGTTTCTGAGTAAAAATTGAAATATTACATCCTGTTTTGGAAAGTTTTAGGAATTGTTTTTTTGTGTCAGTGTCGATGTTTTCTGCAAAAAATAATGTTGCGTATGGTATTTCGTTTACAGAAAGAGTGAGTGCGATATCGTAGTCGGTTTTTTGGGAAATTGTATGTGTAAGAGAAACCGGCATTCCGTCTATATATCCGTTTATACCTCTTTTGCTTTGTTCTGTTACTTTCGTTGCGAAATATATCGGTGTTTCGCATATGTGCGCGGTTTTTACAACAGCTTCGGAAAGAGGGTGTGTGGAGTGGAGCCCCAGTGCGCTCGCATACGCGAGCGCACTGGTGACGGAAAAATCCGAATTATATAAATCGACAGCAACAAAATGTATCGAGCCGAATGTCAGGGTGCGTGTTTTGTCAAAAAAGATATCGGAAGCCTTTGCAAGGCTTTCAAGTACGGAAGGATGTTTGATTATAATGTTGGAACGAAGTGTTTGTGAAATACCTCCGAAAAAAGCAATCGGTGTAGCGATAGTAAGCGATCTTGTTGTTGCTACTGCCAGTACCGCAAGTGTGCGAGAAGGGTCGTGTGTTATTAAATATGTGCCAAGTGCCACGGCGAGTATTAAAATTGTAAACGGTGTGTTTGCTTTTTCGGCAGAGCGCACGAAGTGTGCTCTGCCGACTTTGGCTCGCGTAACAAGTGAGACTACTCGGTGGTACGTTGATGTTGCAGATGTGTTCGCAACCAAAAACTCAAAAGTTTTTCCAGTATTGATACTACCGCTTCTGATGAATGCATCTCTCAGGATTATTTTCGGAGCCTGTTCATTTGTTAGTTTTGAAATATTTAATACCGCGTTTTCTGAAAGGAGCCAACCATCTAAAGGCACGACGTTGCCATTATGTACCACAACAATGTCTCCTTCGTGTACGCTTGTAATAGGTGTTTCTCGCGTTTTTGAAACGCCTTTTTTAATCAGAGCAGTTTTCGGAATAAAATCTAAAAAATCTTTGAGAGGTTTTAAAACTCTCGCAAGAGTGTATTTTTCGAAAACTCTGCCTATTGCAAACATGGTGCCGATAATTGCTCCTGCAAGGTATTCTTCTGTTCCGGCGCTAACAAAAAGAGCAAGCAGTGTTATGTATTCGAGTGAGAAATTTCCGTTACGAATCTCATGATAAGAATGAATGAGAATTGTTACTATGGAAGTGGCTATAACTATTAAATACAGTAGTGGCAGGTGAAACAAAAAACCAATAATGCTGAGTACTGTAAAAATAAGGGGCGCGCCGAAAATAAGACTTGTGAGCGAAACGTCTCCTGAGTTATTGAAAACGTTTTTTACACAGCAGGATTGTGGGCGTGTAAGCATTTAATAAGCATACATTAGATTTAGTTTTCGATAGGGAAGCAATCCACTTAAATATAATATAAAAAGAAAAAACGCCCGCCGTAAACGGCGGGCGTTTTGAGTTGTAACGGGCACTAATTATAAAGGCGCACTGTTTATTAAGTTTTATATGTAGTGCGATTTAAAAAGAAAAAGGTTCGTCGTAAACGACGAACCTTTGAATGCGTGGTGGAAAACACGCGGAAATTACAGATGCCCACTGTTTAGCAAACTTGCGCGCGTGGCAAACTGTAAAAAGGTTTCGCGTTCGCGCTGGTATTCCTCGTCGAGACTTTCGTACAGCGATTGTGTATCTCCTAGGAGATACACAATCGCTGTTTCATTACCTCGGTGGTAGGAAAGCACAATACGGATTTTTTCAGCTTCCTTTCCGAGACGATAAACAACATCTCCTACTTCCTCGTTCCGTACAACACCATTTACAGAGCTTTTGGCAGGCAGTTTCCAGAACAAAATCTTTCTGATCGGCGGGCTAAACACAACAACCTCGCCTTTTTTGTTTAACAACCAAATTACTTCCTCAATCATTGGTTGGTAACTTAATATAGACATCTGAGCATCCACTATGTGGACATACTCAGGTGTCTCGCCGATGCGCTCGGCGATCCACGGAAACGTCGACACCATTGTCGACAGAGTTTCTATATCCATGGGTTCTCTTTGGCGGGGCACCAGCCTTTGCGTTAAAAGTCTTGTTCCCATAATAACCTCCTCTAGGTTTAGGGTTTGTATTACTTTTTGTTGGTTGACTTTTTGAAAGGATCTTTTATCTAAAAATAATAATGCCAGATTGCCAAGCGATAGTCAAGCGCGCTGAATTAACTCTTGAACTGCAGTTCAAGAGTTAATTCAGCGCGCTTGACATAATGCTCTAAAATAGATATAGTTTATACAGGAGATACATTTATAAACAATGTATTAAAAATCATAATTGTGTATATAAAAAGGGAGGAGTGAAATGTTTAATGTACATGAGATGTTCTTTGTCGTTTGGGGATTAATCAAGGCAAATGCGATTTTCTTTGAAGTGCTGGGTCTGGAGCTTCTTTTAATTTTGGCGCAGTTTGTTGCGTCCAGAATTGATGGATACGCCACAAAAAAACAAATGGAGGAACGTGGTGTAAAAGGGTATTCGTTTATGCAGCACGGAGGTATGTGGGCGGATTTGTTCATCATAAGTCCGTTGGTTGCGTATCTTGTGCAAAAGTATAGTTTCGAATACATGCAGTTTGGAGGCCTCGTATTATTCATGATCTTTTTCTGGGCGTGGTTTTTGCTCGCAGTGTTGGTTTATGCTCCGGCAAGCAAGAACATACCCGAGGCACATGCACACGGAGGGTATGTGACCGTGGCGGGGTACATACACATTCTTTTTGCCACTTTCACAACATGGGTTATCGTTATGGCGTACACAGGGTTGACTACAATCCCTGTGTCAAATAACGATATATTCATGACCTCCGTTTTGCTTACCTTATGGGCATATTTCGGACAGGCAAAATTTAGCCCATTATGGCGCTTTGGAGTACAAGAAAAAATGTCTTTCTATATGCTGGGGATTGCTATTTGGGTGTCTGCCGGTTTGTATTTGTATTGATTTCTTAACCGGTGGCGTCAAAAGCCCGGCAAGTAAAGCTTTCGCTTTGCTTGCCGGGCTTTTTCTTTTTGCTATCTTGTTTATTATATAACTTATGCATATCAGTTTTGTAATACCGGCATACAATGAAGAAAAATACATAGCGAAGTGTCTTGCTTCGGTTGAAAAAGAAATCGCGCGCACGCCGTGTGATTGCGAAGTCGTGGTGGTAAACAACGCAAGTACGGACGCGACCGCAAAAATCGCCGGCGATTTTGAAATGGTACGAATTGTAAACGAACCCAAAAAAGGACTCGTGCATGCTCGTCATGCAGGCATGCAGGCTTCGACCGGCGAGCTTATTTTAAATATTGATTCAGATACAGTGCTTCCAGGCGGTTGGCTGGAGACTGTGCTCCGTGAGTTTGAGCGCGATGAAAAACTTGTGGCTTTAAGTGGTCCGTTCATTTATTATGATCTTTCCATATTAAGGCGCGCGTATGTGAAGGTTTTCTATTTTTTTGGATATATCACACAGCTTTTTCTAAAAATGTTTAGAAAAGGAGCAATGCTTCAAGGAGGAAATTTTATAATAAGACGCTCATCTTTTGAGATAGTTGGTGGTTTTGATACAACTATCGAGTTTTATGGCGAAGACACGGATGTGGCACGTCGTTTGAACAAGGTCGGAAAAGTGAAATGGACTTTTGCGCTACCGATGTACACTTCAGGGCGGCGCCTTTCCAGTGAAGGCGTACTTACTACCGGAGCTCGCTACGCGATAAATTTTATTTATACGAATCTTTTTGGTAAGCCTCTTACAAAGTCACATAAAGACATACGCGAGACAGTCAAAGACTCTGAGTCTTTTTAATTAAAAATCGGTTTTTCGACAGGTGCGCCCAGTTTTACATTATTTTTTAAAATCATCTGTTATCATTGAATATAATGACAGCGATTATTAAGAACTCCGAATCTCTTGGCGAGACGCAAAAGAGGCGCGATGCTCTTGAAATTGTTGAAGCCGGATACTCCGCAATCGACACGCGTACAGCTTTGATAAAGGCGGTGAATCTTAGTGGCGACACTCTTACAGTCGTCGGAAATACATACAATCTTAAAAAAGACCAAAAGATATGGGTTGTTGGAGCCGGAAAATGTTCGGTTGTCGCAGGGTCGGCTCTGGAAGAAATCTTGGGAGACAGGATTGCCGGCGGCACCATTATTGATGTGGCGGATACAAACCATCGTTTGCCACTTAAGAAAATAAAAAGTTTTTTAGGAAGCCATCCGAAACCGTCAGAAAAAAATGTTGAAGCAACATCGCAACTAGTCGACACGTTGCACTTACTAAAAGAAGACGACATCGTTATCGTGCTTGTTTCCGGAGGAGGCTCAACTCTTTTGTGTTTGCCGGAAGAACCTGTAACCGTTGCAACAGAAGTTGCTGTTTTTGAAGAGCTCACCGATGTTGGTGCGACAATACAAGAAATGAATACAGTGCGTAAGCATCTTTCTAAAGCACGCGGAGGTAAGCTTGCGGAAGTGGCGTACCCGGCGCGTGTAGTGAGTCTTATTTTTTCCGATGTGCCGGGAAATGATATTTCATTTATTTCATCCGGACCTACTGTAAAAGATGAAACAACCGTAGACGATGCGCGCGCGATTATCGAAAAGTATAACGTGCGTGCGCTTAGTGGTGTCGCTTTGCTTCCGACCCCTAAAGACGAAAAGTTTTTTGCTCGGGTACACAATGAGCTTCTTGTTACAAATGTCTTGGCTCTTCAGGCTATGGCGGAAACCGCTAAAGAAAAAGGGTATAAACCACGTATCGTAACCGACCGCTTTTCCGGTGAAGCGCGCGATGTGGCACAAGATGTTTTAAACGAACTCTCCAAAGCGGAGCCGGGCACTGTTCTGCTTTACGGTGGCGAGTCTACCGTTACTCTCAATGAAAACGCAGGCAAGGGCGGGCGCTCTCAGGAGCTTGCGCTTTCCGCACTCGCGCGTATTCACGATGACGAAATCATAATACCGTTTTCCTCAGATGGACACGACGATACGGATTTTGCAGGGGCACTGTGTGATAATATTACAAGAGCGCACGCAGAAGAGCGCGCACTTGATATTGGTGAATATCTCGCATCACACAGTTCTTATGATTTTTTCACCGCAACCGCAGATGCTCTTATAACCGGATACACCGGTTCAAACGTCTCGGATCTTATAATTGCGCTTAAAGCTCGCATTACATAACACATTAAATTACATATGGCACATATTCTTTGGATGGAAGACATTAACATGGATGATGTTCCGGAAGTCGGTGGTAAAAACGCATCTCTTGGTGAAATGATACGCAATCTTACCGACAAAGGTATACGAATTCCTTCGGGTTTTGTTACGACAGCATCCGCTTACCGTTATTTTTTACAGCAAACAGGACTTGATGCTTTTATTGAGAAAACGCTCGATGGTGTCAATAAAGAAAACCTCGCGGACTTGGCACGGCGCGGAAAGAAGGTACGCAACGCTATTTATCGTACAAAATTTCCTAAAGATCTTGCAGATGAGATTTTTGCAGCGTATGTACAAATGGAAGAACGGTATGGAAAAAATACCGATGTGGCTGTTCGCTCCAGTGCAACCGCAGAGGACTTGCCAGGGGCGTCTTTTGCAGGTCAGCAAGAAAGTTATTTGGGTATTCGTGGAAAAAAAGATGTTTTGAAAGCTGTTAAGTGGACAATGGCGTCTCTCTTTACGAACCGCGCAATTTCGTACCGTATAGATAAAGGGTACGGGCATATGAAGGTCGCTCTTTCTGCAGGTGTACAAAAAATGGTAAGAAGCGATAAGGGCGCTTCTGGCGTTATGTTTACTGTTGATACGGAATCCGGTTTTCGTAATGTCGTTGTCATTAACGCGACATGGGGGCTTGGCGAGATGATTGTGCAGGGGCATGTTATTCCGGACGAGTACCTTGTATTCAAAGAAACTCTAAATACCGCACCGAACCCTATTATCGAAAAGAAAGCTGGTGTTAAAAAGAAAAAGATGATTTACGGAGGCAGAAAGATGTCCGGAATTCAAGAAACGAAAGTTATTTCCGCAACACACGAGGAACAGCATACTTTTGTTCTTTCCGATGATGAGATTCGCACTCTTGCAGAGTGGGGAATGATTGTGGAAAAGCATTATTCTGACCGTGCAGGAAAGTGGTCTCCAATGGATATGGAGTGGGCTAAAGATGGCGACACAAACGAGCTTTATCTGGTGCAGGCGCGTCCGGAAACAGTGCAGTCTACGCGCGATATGACAAAACTCAAGGAGTTTGAAATGAAGTCGCATGGTAAAGAAATAATAAAAGGTATCTCGGTGGGTTCAAGCATTGCAACTGGACCGGCACACGTTATTCTCGATCTTAAAAAAATACCGACCTTCAAAAAAGGAGAAGTGCTTGTTACAAGCATGACAGACCCGGACTGGGAACCGATTATGCGTATGGCATCTGCCATTATTACCGATCGCGGAGGTCGTACTTCGCACGCCGCTATTGTTTCGCGCGAGCTTGGCGTACCGGCTATTGTCGGCACAGAACGTGCAACACACCTTATTAAGACTGGCGATATTGTTACAGCCGACACAATAGGTAGTGAGGGTACTGTGTATTCTGGGAAAGCAGATTTTGCTATCCATGAACATGATGTTACGAAAATCCCTACACCGGACACAAAAATAATGGTAAATGTTGCGACACCGGACATGGCTTTCGACCACTCGTTTTTGCCGGTAGAAGGTGTCGGGCTTGCTCGTGAAGAGTTTATTATTGCTTCGCATATAGGAGTGCACCCGATGGCACTTATTGATTTTAAGTCGCTTTCAAACGCCTTAAGGCTTGCTATTGCAAAGAAAATGGTCGGGTGGAAAGATCCTGTTGCTTTTTATCGCGACAAACTGTCTTACGGAATTGCGCGTATCGGAGCTGCGTTTTATCCGCGCCCTGTGATTGTTCGTTTTTCAGATTTCAAATCAAACGAATACAGCACACTTTTGGGTGGAGCGGATTATGAACCGACGGAGTCGAACCCGATGATTGGTTGGCGTGGAGCATCGCGTTATTACGATCCGAAATTTGAGAAAGCTTTTGTGCTGGAAGTTGAAGCGCTAAAAATAGTGCGTGAGACAATGGGACTAAACAATGTTATTCCGATGATTCCTTTCTGCCGTACAACAGAAGAGGCAGATAAGGTTCTTAAGATTATGTCTGCTCACGGTATCGTGCCGACATCGTATGCTCGCCCAGGAGAACAAGCTACGCCTGTGTATATGATGTGTGAGATTCCAAGCAACGTATTGCTTGCAGATGATTTCTTCGACCGCTTCGATGGAATGTCCATCGGAAGTAACGACCTTACACAGCTTACGCTCGGTTTGGATAGAGACTCTGGTATCGTAAGCGCTGTTGGAAATGAGAACAATCCGGCAGTACGTAAATTTATTGAGACAATAATCGCCAAAGCAAAGGAACGCGGAAAATATATCGGAATTTGCGGACAAGGACCTTCAGACCTTCCGGACTTCGCATCTTTCTTGGTTGAGAACGGGATTGAAAGTATGTCGCTTAACTCGGACGTTGTTGTAAAAACAATGATAAACGTAGCAAAGCTTGAAGAGGAGCTTGGCAGAGGTTCTGGTAAAAAGCCTTCTGAAAGTACAAAAGAGTAATATGAGAATAAAAGAAATACATGCGCGAGCTATTTTAGATAGCCGAGGGCGCGAGACAGTTGAGACTACTCTTCGTACAGATTCTCTTGAGGCGATTGCGTCGGTTCCTTCCGGAAAAAGTACGGGCTCACATGAAGCAAAAGAACTTCGTGATGCAGATGGCGGGGTTTCCGGTGTGTGTGCCTCGCTTGAGGGAGAGATTTTTTTCTCACTTTCAGAAAAAGATTTTGCTTCAACGAAAGAAATCGATGACTTCCTCATTGACTTAGACGGAACTCCGGACAAGTCGCGTCTTGGAGCAAACGCAATCCTCTCTGTCTCCATCGCTGCATCGCGACTTTTCGCGCAAGAGGCAGGTGTTCCTTTGTGGAGGTATCTTGCAGATACCTACGGCACCACACCTTCTGCCCCTCATTTGTTTGTAAACGTAATGAACGGTGGGGAACACGCAGATTTCCGTTTACCGATACAAGAGTATTTGTTTGTAGTGGGTGAGAAAACTGTAACAGAGTCTGTAAAAACGGCAGAAAGTGCTTTTGCAACACTCGGTGAAATGTTGCGCAAAGAAACAAACGAGCTCCCGATGGGAGACGAAGGTGGATATTCGCCAAAGTTTGAAGCGATAGAAAGACCTTTCGAGATACTTTCCGAGCTTGTTAGCGCTCATCCAAACACTTCGATAGCTATCGATGCTGCCGCAAACGGATTGCGAGACGGAACAGATGCATACAAATTGCTCGGCAAAAAGTACACACCGTCCGAACTACAGGAACTATACGAAACTCTAGTTAGCAAGTTTCCATTTCATGCGATAGAAGACCCTTTCGCTGAAGATGATGTTGATGGATTTGTTTCTATCACAGCGGCACTTGGAGACAAGGTACTTGTAATAGGTGATGATTTAATCGTTACCGACACAGAGCGCATTGAGGACGCTATATCAAAGCACTCGATAAATGCAGTGCTTATAAAACCAAATCAAATAGGTACGGTATCTGAAGCGGCAAAAGCTGTTTTGAAAACGCATTCCGCAGGGTGGGCTACAGTCTGCTCGCACCGTTCAGGCGAGACAGAAGACACTTTCATAGCGGATTTTGCTTATGGAATGGGGTCTCACGGTATAAAAGCCGGCGGGTTTGGGCAGATGCAACGTCGCAGAAAATATGAACGATTGCAAGAAATAGAAACAGAACTTAATTAAAATCGTAATATGAAACTTGTATACATTGCAGAGGAAGAGTGGGAACAGGAGTACCTAGAAGAAAGGCTGTCCGAAGCCGGTTATGAGACCGAGTTTCTTATTTCAAAAGACGGGGAACTGGAAGGCGATGCTGATGCCGAAGCGCTGTCTATATTTATAACAACGCATATCGGAGCTAAAGAGCTCGACAAGTTCCCAAATTTGAAAATTATCGCCACGCGCTCGACCGGTTTTGACCATATCGATCTTGTTGAAGCAAAAAAACGCGGGATACTTGTCTGTACCGTACCTTCTTACGGGGTAAATACTGTCGCAGAGTTTGCTTTCGCACTTATCCTTGCTCTTTCGCGCCGTATCTATGATGCGTATAAGCGTGTCAGTAATACAGGGTCTTTTTCGCAGGAAGGTCTGCGCGGTTTTGATCTTTCAGGAAAGACTATTGGTGTTGTTGGCACGGGGCATATCGGTGTGCACGCGATACAAATGGCAAAAGGGTTTGCTATGAATGTAATCGCGTTTGACGCTTTTCCGAAAGAGGGGCTAGACAAAGAACTCGGTTTTACATATGTATCTCTTAATGAACTATTGAATAAATCTGACATAGTAACGCTACATGTTCCGTACAATCCGCAAACGCATCACCTGATTAATAAAGACAATATCCACGAGTTTAAAAAAGGAGCGTATCTTATAAACACGGCTCGCGGAGCGGTGGTTGAAACAGAGGCACTTGTTACCGCACTTCAAGAAAATGTGCTTGCGGGAGCGGGGCTCGATGTTCTTGAAGAAGAGGGAGACATGCAAGACGAAGCAAGGCTTTTCTCGCTTCCGCATCCGCGCGAAGAAGAACTAAAGACAACTCTTGCAAACCATTATCTTATAGATCATCCGCGTGTTATCGTCACCGCGCACATCGCATTTAATTCGCAGGAAGCTGTCGAGCGTATTCTCGACACGTCTGCGGAAAACCTTACAGCTTTCGCCAAAGGCACACCACAAAACACAATAGAGCCAAAATCTTAAATAATTGAAGCTGTAAAAAAGTAATGCGTCGTGGCTACACACAAGAAACACGTTTTTTTGTATGTAGTACAATAAGTACATTAGAAACGCAGAAGAAATTATTTAAAAATGGAGAAAATTAAAAGCGGTTTGTTAAAGTATTATGGTTTAAAATTTGGTCACGACAGACTGTTTTCCAAAAGCATGCTTATGCTAAGTGTGTTTTTTATCCTGTTTATTTTAATCATTCCCCAAAGCGTAAGTGCCGCTACATATTATGTGGACTCAGTAAACGGAAGTGATACAAACAACGGAACTTCAATCAGTGCTCCGTGGAAAACTATTTCAAAAGTAAATGACGCCACCCTTAACCCCGGAGACGAGGTCTTATTTAAGAGAGGCGATATTTGGGAAGGTAATAACAGCAACACTTTAATTGTAGCAAGTGGCTCATCTGATGGTTATATCACTTACGGAGCGTATGGAACTGGGTCAAAACCCGTATTGACAACTGCTGTTACAAGAAATAAAACTAGTGATTGGGAAAACAAAACCGGCAATATTTGGGTGAATAGTGATAATGCAGGGATTACTGAAGGCTCAGAGAAGCTTTTAAACCCTAGTTTTGATACAGACTTATCTAATTGGTTTACTTATTTAAATTTAGGCGCAGGTGTCACAGGCTCTGCAGAAAGAACGACCACTTCTGGTGAGTTTTATTCTGCTCCGGCAGGGTATAAACTAACTGTCAGTACAAGCAGTGCCTCATCAAACGATATTCAATTTGGAACCACCCACCTCTCTATTGAAAGTGGAAAATATTACAAGTTTTCTTTTTATGCAAAATCAGATAACGAATTTAGTGCAACAATAAGTCTGTTTAAAGAATCGCCACCATACACTCTCTACTATTCTAATGCACCGGTAAGAGTACATACCATAACGACCAGTTGGAAAAAATATACAATTTATTTTAAAGCTAGTAAGACTGTATCTGACGCTCGAATAAATTTTTCACTCGGGCTTATACCTAATAATTCCGTAGTGTATTTAGACGATATGAGTTTTAAAGAAGTTAGTGTCAGTGGCGGTTTTTTGGATTCAGATGTTGGAAATATAATTATGGAAAACAAAAGTATCTTTGGGGTAAAAGTATGGAAAGAAAATGATCTTACTGCTCAAGGAGATTATTGGTATGACTTAAATAACCATGCTCTAGAGATGTATTCCACTCAAAACCCTGCAGATTTTTATCACAATGATATAACTTTGGTTTTAAGAAATATGAATATTGAAGCTAGTAACAAAAAATATAATATATTTACTGGTCTGGGAATATCCATGGGCGGAGCATTGGGAATATCCATGCATAATTCTGACCATATGATTATAAAAAATTGCGATTTTTCATATATTGGAGGAGGTGATCAATATATGGACGGAATCCATACTGTTAGATATGGTAATGCCGTACAACTTTGGAACGCAGGACATGATATTGATATTTATAATAATAAGATTTGGCAAATTTATGATGATGCAGTAACTCCTCAAGGGTCGAGTACATCCAATATTTATAATATATATATCTATAATAATATAATTTGGAATTCGGAATACGGGCTTGCGTTTTGGGAGAGACCGGAGGATACTACTGTTAATAATATTCATTTTGAAAACAACTCGATAATTAAAAGCGGTGGTGGCTGGGCGCATAACCAAAGACCTGATGGGGTTAATGGAAGAGCATTCATATTTTGGTCTAATCCGGCTATTTTAACAAACATATTTATTCGTAATAACATTGCTTATGATTCTACTGAGAGCGCAATTAGAACCACTGATACTGACTGGTTTTCGAAACTAAATCTGGACTATAATCATTACAGTAAAAGCGGTACTCTTATTGACATTTATTCGCCAACGTATAAATCGTACGCATCCGATGAATTAAATTCTTGGCGATTAGATTCTGGAAAAGATTTGCACTCAATCGCTGCAACCGCCTATTTTAATGACTATGCAAAATATAATTTTAAATTAAGTTCTAACAGCCCGGATATTGACGCTGGAACATACATCTCATATAGAACTAAAGACTTCGCAGGTAACCCAATATACGGTGCCCCTGATATCGGAGCGTACGAATACCAACCTCCATACGCAATAGGAACAAATAATATCCCGACAACAGGAAGTATCAGAATATATGGTGATGGTAAATACAGAATGAAAACAGCTTCATCATCGTCAGCAAAAGCTTCTTTCTCTGTAACTCCCGTGGGAGGGAAGTATCTTGCCACAACAACTCAGTTTATGGATATTACTATTGATAAATGGAACACAACAGGAAACAAAAACAAAGAGTGGACAGCTTCCTCCGCTACGGGAGAGTTTAAAACCCATGCCACAAGCACTGTTTATACTGTGGGAGATTTAATGCCAAACACATATTATCAATTTAAAATAGATGGAACAGCTTCCACTACCGCAGTTACAGGCTCAGCTTGTAACTCAAACGGAGAATGTCTTTCAGATTCAAGCGGGCAAATAATTTTCAAATATATCGGAGGATATTCTACCCATACTTTCGCACTTGATAAATATACAGATGCACCGAGCACCTTCAATCTTCTTGGAGAAGCAAAAGCGAAACTCTCAAACAGCTCAAAGCTTTCATGGAACAAATCTTCATCTGACATAGGTATCGCAAAATACCGGCTTTATGTTGACGGAGCAATTGCATCGGATAATATACCGCCAACTTCCACATCAGTATCTGTTCCAACCACATACAAGTGCAACGAGTCGCACGAGTGGAGTGTCATGGCAGTGGATAATAATGGGAATACAACATCTTCGGATAAAAAAAACTTTAATATTCCTTGCGGGGATATAACACCTGTAAGTACAATAAAGAAAACAGCTACATCGACTTCTGCTCTTATAGACTCAGGCACAGAAATGCTCGGAAAGGTGGCGCATACGCGACCCAGTACTAAACAAAAAACAGCAACACCAAAACCAACACTCACAAACGCACAAGTATCCGCAATCATCTCAATATTAAAATCATTTGGGGTCGACGCTGACATTATTAAAAAAGTTGAGAGTACTCTTGGGAAAACACAGTCTATCGATATTCCAGTTTATAAATTCATGAGAAACCTTAATCTTGGCGATGTTGGCGCACGTGTGAAAAAACTTCAAACATTTTTGAATTCGCATGGGTATCTCGTTTCCGATACCGGGTACGGAGCGCCTGGTCATGAGACTACTTATTTCGGGCGGAAAACATATCGTGCTCTTGTGCGCTACCAGAAAAGCAAAGGACTTCCTGCAACCGGCTGGTTCGGTCCTATGACGAGAGCTTCTATATAAACAAGTGTTTTGCTATTGACAAGAGCTATGCCAATGTGGTAGGGTTTGGTGTATTAAGACAGAGACAATTCTCTCAAACCTATGCATCTTATCGCTTCAGCCCTTATGGGTCTTTTCTTTTTGCCGAGTATCTCGGTACCAAACTCTCCGACAGCCGGTGTTCATTTTCCTGTGCAAACAGTAGCAAGTACCGTTTCCGTAACTAAAAAGATACCGTCTAAATCAAAATTAAACGTAACTGTTACTTCATACAATGCTGTGCCGGAGCAAACCGACGGGTCGCCATTTATAACGGCAAGTGGAGCATATTCAAATCCGGAAGTAGTTGCCGCGCGTTCGCGCGACCTAGCAAAAAAACTTCCTTTTGGAACCGTGGTAATGGTAAGTCTAAATGAAAAATATTCACCAACATGTGGTTATGGGCTTGTTAAAAAACAAATAGGCTATCGTGTTATTGCAGATACAATGAACGCCAGCAAACACAAACAAGTGGATATTCTTTTAGACCAGAGGAATACTGTGCGAGTGGGGAAGAGGACTTTAAATCCGAGCATTGCACTTGGTGTTTGCAAGAATATGACGATTCGCGTTGTTGGGCATATAAAAATTGCACATATCCCACACACTCAAGATGAACTCGCACGCAAAATAATGGAGAACGCCAGCACCCTCGCCTTACGATAAATTACGACTTAAAAAACGATAGTGCCGCATGCTTTGCAAAGACGTTTCATATTCGCTATACTTATCAGTACGGTTTTGGCTTGCGCTGAAACCAGCAAAGATAAATTTGCAATAAAAACACATTCCGGTGTAGCTCAATGGTAGAGCAGTTCGCTGTTAACGAATTGGTTGTAGGTTCGAGTCCTACCGCCGGAGCCGAGGTAGCATACAAATACTCGCGACGATAGTCGCGGGTATTTGTATGCTCACCGAGGTGAGCGGTGGAAAGCTCTGCTTACCGCCGGAGCATCCGAACAAAAAGAAATACCGCGAGTGCGATGTTCTTTTTTGAGGATACGAACGGTGGCAAGCTTTGCTTACAGCCGGAGCCAATACTTGTCAGTTGAGAAGGTCTAACCTTCCCAAATAAATTTTGACGAATCAGAGTAACTCACATCCTGATATGGCGTTTGTAGTATAATATATTTAACTGGATATCCGGATTAGTCAAAATATACCAGTCAATATATTCCGACGAAGAACCAATAACTCGTATAACTCATATTCAAGATATGACTGTTTTTATAAAAAACAATTTTTTAATACTATGACCAAAAAAATCACAGGTAAAGACAAAGACGGGTTGACGGAGTTTTTGCTTTATACCGACCCGAATGGCGAGGTGAGGGTGGAGGCGTTTTTACATAACGAGAGCATTTGGCTTTCGCAAAAAAGAATATCGGAGCTTTTTGGTGTTGACAGGTCTGTTGTTACAAAACATATAAAGAATATTTTTGAAAATGATGAATTAAAAGAAAAAAGCAATGTGCAAAAAATGCACTTTGGTCATTCTGATAAACCGATTAGATACTATAATCTTAATATAATTATTGCTGTTGGTTACCGTGTAAATTCAAAAAGAGCAACACAGTTTCGTATTTGGGCGAGTAAAATCTTGAAAGAATATATTATCAAAGGTTTTGCAATGGATGACAAGAGGTTAAAAAACGGTCAATATTTTGGTAAAGATTACTTTCAAGAATTACTGGATTTGACTCTGATTTTGAAAATCAAATTAAAAAATTTAAATCTAATAAATAACATATAGATTCAACTTTAATATATACAGTATTGACGGGTATATAAAGAAAAGCTATTCTAAAGATAAACTAATGGAGATTTTATGAAAACTATATTGAGGTATCTCGGAATTACAAAAACCGCGCAAGGCGACAAAAGCCCTGTGTATGTTTTTTTTGCTGAAGCCGATGCAAAAACAAAGGCAAAAGCATATAGAAAAGCCCTGCGCGGTGCTTCGGCTGACCAAAAAGACATCTTAACTAAATACGAAAAAAAGTTTGTACATACAAACTAGCTTAAAGTATCGTAAAAACACCCTGAGCAAAGCAACGGGTGTTTTTTGTTTTTTAAATTAAATAAGTATAAGACATGCTTCTTTTTTAAAGAATTATATTAAACAAGTATCCGATTATTATTATCCCAAACGTTACTATTCCAAAAAACACAGCAAGTAGTTGCCACTTAAGTATTTTTTTAAGTATTAATGCTTCCGGTAGTGAAATCCCAACAATAGCCATCATTAGGGATAGCGCAGTTCCGATAGGTACTCCTTTTGAGACTAACGATTCAATAATCGGAATAACTCCGCTTGCGTTCGAGTAAAGCGGTACAGCCAATATAACGGCGAGCGGGACGCCAAGCCATCCCGCTTCCAGGAGATATTTTTCAAAGAAACCTTGTGGAACAAATCCGTGGATAAAAGCTCCAAGCCCAACACCAATTAAAACATAAAGGATAATCTTACTCGTTATATTAAAAGCTTCTTTGGATATAATTTTTAAAATTTTGATAAAAGCCAATTTTTTTGTAGAAATATCTCGTCTATTCATTTGAGTTTTCCAAACAAAATCTTCCACAAATCTTTCCAAATGTAATTTACCGATAGCAAACCCTCCAATCATTCCTATGGTTATTCCTGCCAGTATGTAAAAAAAAGTTATTTTAATTCCAAACATACCGATAAATAATGCCAGAGCTATTTCATTGATAAGAGGAGATGTTATTAAAAAAGCAAAAGTTACACCGAGCGGAATTTCCGCTTCAATAAAACCAATAAATAAAGGAATAGATGAACAGGAGCAAAATGGAGTAATCGCTCCAAATATTGTAGCTAGAAAATAATCTAATCCGTAAAAATTATGAGTTATAAGAAAGTCGCGTAACTTTTCAATCGGTAAGTAATACCGGAGAAGGCTCATTAAATGAGTGATCATTAAAATTAAAATAATTATTTTTAGCGAATCATAAAAAAAGAATTGTACGGAATTTGCCAAATGTGAGCCTGTTTGTAGGGAGAGAAGACTGTATGTTATATAGTCTGCCATCTCTTTTAATGGATAAAAAACACTCATATGTTTTATGTGCTCAGATTGCTAAGAAGAGCTTCTTTTATCTCTTTGTCATCGGGTATTCTCCCTACAAATATTATTCTGTCGTTTATCATAAAGACAGGGCTACTCATAACACCAAGTTCCAGTATTTTTGTAATGTCGGTAATGTACTCAACGTTTAAATCGCGGTCTATTTCTTTTACGTTTTTTAAAACTTTTGTATAGAGTTTTTTGCAAGAAGGACATCCGGAACCTAGAACCTTAATTGTTGTTTTAGTCGACATATCTAGGGTTTAAAGAATTAAAGAATTTGATAATGGTTGGAAGCCACGCAGTGTTCAGCGAGTAAATTATTTTCAATCCTTGTTTTTTTGTAGAAACGATATTTTGATCCCTTAAGATTTTTAAATGATGGGAAACAAGATTTTGTGGAAGTTCTAGAAAATCAACAATCTCACAAACACATTTTTCACCGGTTTTCAAAAAACAAATTATTTTCAGTCGGTTTTCGTCAGAAAGTGTTTTTAAAAGCAATAAGTTTTTAGAAAGTTGTTTTGTATTTTTATTTGTCTTGTAAAAGCATTTCATAGCTATATCAATGTATATTGATATAGCTATGAAAGCAATAGGTATGAAATTGTGCTAAAGTTATATTTGGATGATATTGATTTTTAACACTAAAACAAAGGAGAGAAAAAATGAAATACAGCAAGCTGCGCAAAGCGGCGAAAATGGAAGACTGGAGTTTTGTTGATAACAATTTAAATGCTGAGGTTGCGAATTGTGTGCTGTATCACGCAATAGAGGAAGACCTTTTCGATCGCGATGACAATGTGCGTGATCTCGTCGCTACCATTTTGATGATTTCAGATGCAAAACTCAGTACACGGCAGTTGAGTATTATAGAGAGCCGTGTGCTTGCGGACGAGTACCGTATCGTCAGGTTTCGCTTGGCGATAGCGCTTTATAAGCGCGGGGTTCGCGCACGTCTTGTTGTGACCGCTGTTGAGGAGGCGGAGCGCGATCCGGATGTTGGAGAGATAGCGAAAGCTATCCGCTCCGGCTAGAAGTTTTTAATTCTTTTTTGTTTTAAACGAATCGGCACGGAAAATTGCTTTAGCAATTTTCCGTGCCGATTATTATTTCATTTGTGTATTTGTGCAGCTTTAGCGCACCTCTTCCCACATATTTGAAGCTGATTTATGCATGAAAGTCATAGTGAACCAGTTTACTTGCCATTGCCACAGAAGGCGTGGCCAACCGATAGCGTGTTGGCGCCGACCTGTTTGAAGAGTAACTAATTTCATAATAATACGAGTTCGTCCGATACGCGCGAGCTTTTGAAACATTTCGTTGTCTTCTGCAATAGGCAAAGTCTCGTTGTACCCGCCAACTTTTTCAAAAGCTTCTTTGCGAATAATTTGGCACTCACCGGAGGCACCGCCAATGTGAAAAATATTGTTTAGAAAAACAAACGTGAGGTTAATAATTTTATACATTACAAAATCCATCACAGTTTCAGATTCAGGTTCAACTCTAGAAGCTGTGGTAACAGCAACCAGCTTCGGATTTTGTTTCAGGACATCACACGCAGTCGTAATAAACTTGTCGGGGTCTTTTAAAATAACATCCGCGTCTTGAAATAAAAGAATATCTCCTTTTGCGGATTTTGCACCTAGATTACGAATAATGGAAGCGTTTGGTTTTTCCTCTTTGGAGTATACGGTAACAGTATCAGCATATTTTTTTGCTATATCTACGGTTTTGTCGGTACTTTTTGTATCCGCCACGATTATTTCATAGGAAATTGAATGGATAGTCTTTAAATTTTTAAGAGTGCGTTCAATGTAGTGTTCTTCGTTTAAGGTCGGGATTATAATTGATATATACATATTTTGGTATTGTATCAGCTTGTTAAATTAATGGACAAACCGTGTGAAGCGACGTGCCAGTAAATATTGTATAAGTGCGTACCCGATGAAAAAAGGAAGAAGCATCGCGATACTGAATATAGAGATTTTTGTCAGATCGAAAAATGCTCGTACTGGCGGAATGGAAAAAATAATTATCGCGAGCAGTATTTCAGCAAGTCCGATGCCAAACATTTCCAATGCCCGAGTGCGGCGCTTTGCTGTGCTGTATACCATCGGTGCCATAGTGAAGAAAACGTACCCGAGAATGGAAAAAGAAATAACACCGAGTGTTATAGCAGAGGTCTCATCGACACTGCGCGCAGATACTATTACGATACCGGCAAGTATAATTGCGGAAAAAATACCGGATACAATAGAATAAGGCAGTACTTTTTTTAAGAAAGTTTCTTCGTCAGCTTTTCCAACTTCGCCAGAGGGAAGTAGCGCCCAATACGAAATAAGCATGTTGGGGATACCTATTGTGAAGTAGCTTGTGAATGCAATATTGAGAGGGGAGAATGGAAACGAATATCCAAATGCAGTTAAAAACACATAAAGAAAAAAACCGAGAGTCGCTTGGTTTAAAAACACCGCGCCGAAGATATATAAATTTTCAATAATACTATCTGCTAGCCGAACACCGTTTGGTAGCTCTGCAAAACTGTTTCGCATAAGCACGACAGCGGCGATTTGGCGTGTCGCTGGAGCCCCGTCAAACATCGCAATCCCAACATCCGCTTTTTTTATTGCGAGGGCGTCGTTAGCTCCGTCTCCAATCATCGCGGTGAAGCCGTCTTTTTTCAATGCATCAATAATGTGTTCTTTTTGTTCCGGTACTATGCGCGCAAATATTGTGTAGTCTTTCGCATGTTCATCAAAATCTGCTTGAGTCCATTTACTCATTTCGGCTCCGGTAATAAGTTTTTCCGGTTCGTGTATACCCGCCATTCGCGTAACCGCTTTGATAGTTTCGGTGTTGTCACCGGAGAGGACGCGTATACGTACTCCGCGTTTTTGGAAGAAGTCGATTGTTGCACCGGTACCGTCGCGCAGTTGGTTTGTAAGAATAAAAACAGCAACAGGTGCAAACTGTAAACCTGTATTATTTAATGTGCGCGGTATTTTGTCGGTATCGGATTGTACTAAACAAAACACACGTTTACCTGCTCCGGCTTCTTTTGTAACGATGTTCATAAGCCACGCACTATCGTCTTTCGACATGTATGACGTAAATACTTCAGGAGTTCCGGCGAGTACAGCCACGTTTTTGTCATTGTGATTTAATAAAACGCCTCCGTATTGACGCCATGAAGAAAAGGGAAGCCCGTCTCTTGTGGGTGTTATATCACCGTCAGTTTCTTTAAGAAAACTCTCAAGAGCCGACATTAATTCCGAGGTATCACCAGACCCTTTAATGTATGCTCTGGTCAGCGCTTTCGCACTATCTTTTGTAATGTTTTTTGGAGCGATAAGTGTTTCGACCGAGAGCGTGTTTTCGGTCAATGTGCCGGTTTTGTCGACGCATAGATTTTTTATGCGGGCAATTTTTTCGGTTGCGTTAACTTCGCGCAATAATACGTGATGACGATAAAAATGAATACCACCGAACGCAAAAAGAAGCGTTACCGCCACAACAAGACCTTGTGGAACAAGGATGGCGGAGAGTGCCCCTATTGTTTTTACAGTGTCTACCCAAGGTGTTTGAATTAAAAAACCGTGCGCAACAATGAATGCTATAACCAGTAGAAGTAAATACCCCGTATACGTGACAATCTTGTTTATGGTGCGCTGTATAGGGCTTTCGTTTATTGTATAGCGTTTTACTTGTGCGGTCATTTTTGCAAGACTGCTTTCTTTGAAAACCTTGTCGATTGTTGCGATACCTGAACCTGCGGTAATGATACTACCGGCGAGCAATGGCTCGCTAACCGTGCGCGGGAAAGAAACGGACTCGCCGGTAATGACCGACTCACTTACTTCAAGAGCTTTTGAATTCAAAACAGTACTGTCGCAAGGAACAGTATCACCAAGTGAAAGTACGATACTGTCGCCGTGTAAAAGAGTTTCCGGTGCGACAATCTCGTGCGCTCCGTCCTTTGTGATGCGTGTTATTTTCATCGCGGTCAATAATTGTAAGCGCTCCAGTACAAACCATGCCCTTATATCTTGAACGATGCCGAGTACGATGTTTATAGAGATAATGAGTGCCAGCGAAAGTCCTTCGCGCGTGTCACCAAAATATATAAGCAGACCAACTATTGTAAATATTATGAGGTTAATCGGAATAAAAATATTTCGTGCAAGCAGATAGCCAATCTCAAGAGAGATGCGTTTATATGCGGAAAAACGTTGTGTTAATGGGTGTGTTTGCAGTACAGCTTCTTTATTCATGTTTATTGCGATTGTATCATGTAAAAAACTTTAAATTGTATCATCGACGGGTTTGATTAAAACAGTCTTTTGTGGTCTACTTGCCGAGGATGTTCTTATAAACAAGTCTCACACAAACGCATAAACAAAAGGAGGAATATAAAATGGGAATGGTAACTTTCAAAGAGTTTAGTGATGCTTATGAGAGTGCGATGCGCTCTCTTTTAGAGCTTGGTAACCGTGATGAGAAACACGAGTTACTGCGCTTGATTACATGCACAAAGAATAGAGAGATTCAAGATGAGTTTCTGGAGCGTTTTGGCGGGGGAGAAAGTGTGAAAAAACTTTCCGCAACGGCTCGCCTTATGGCCTTTTGGGAAAATTATAGAAAGGCAGCTGAGGAAGAGCTTGAAAAACTCTCTGCATCCTAAAAACAGGAATACGTATGACAACGTATGAAAAAACCGCCGATCGGCGGTTTTTATTTCTTTATGGAAAGTAGTTTTTTCTTCAGATAGTGATTCCAGCCTGCGTATAACAGAGTGATGTTAAGTATTGACACTCCGGTAAAAATAAATATTTCGGTTGTAAAGGTCGGTTGCAATGTGCCTATTAAATACTGTGCAAGGACGCCTCCGCCTGTGGTCAAAACAATGTCGCTGGCTACGTTTTGCGCATCTTCCGAAACACGCAAAAGGATTTCAAACACTTCGTAAAGAGTTGCGATACCTGCGATGCAAAGCATCGTTGTAAAAAGAGGTATTGCAAAGACATAAGCAAGTATTCCAAACAAGGAGCCGGTTAATATATGTATGAAAGACCAGAAGTCTAGATAGCGACCGTGAGCCCATCCAAAATGTATCAATTCTGGTGCTTGTTGTTCAAATAGTGGGCGCATAGTTACTGTAGCGTACCATGAAATGTGGCAGTACTGTTTTTAAGCCTAAAGCCCGCAAGAGCGTTTTTGTAAGTATCTACAGCCGAGCTCCCGCATTATGTTTCTATGCGCGTACGTGTCTGGTACAATACAAACATAACCTTAATGATTCTATGGCATACGATTTTTCAAAACTTACAAATGGTATTAAAGAAACAGAAGAGCATCTTGCGAGGGAGTTTTCCAATATTCGCACAGGGCGCGCTGTTCCGACGCTTTTAGATAGCGTTAAGCCGGAGGCTTACGGAACGCGTACTCCTTTGCGAGAAATCGCTTCTGTTTCAATAGAAGACGCACGGACATTGCGTGTTGTTGCATGGGATAAGGGTCTCGGGAAAGCTATAGAAAAAGCAATTATTGATACAAATCTCGGAGTGTCTGTTTCCGTAGACGATCAGGGTGTGCGTGTTACTTTTCCGGATCTAACATCCGAAAGGCGCGAGCTTTTAAACAAGCTCGTACGGGAAAAGCTTGAGCAAGCAAAGGTTTCTGTTCGTAATCATCGTACAGATTTTATACGCACTCTCGAATCAGATGAAAAAAACAGTGACATTAGTAAAGATGAGCTTTTTCGGTTTAAAGAAGAAGTGCAAAAACTTGTTAATGATGGAATAGAACGTTTTGAGGCTTCCGCAACCCGCAAACGAGATGAGATTGCTCGCTAGATTAAGTATGCCAGAGCATGTAGCTTTTTTTACTAAAAAACAAAACAAACTTTAATTTTTTGAATTCGATATGAGTATTTTGATTTTTATAGGTGTATTGGTTGTGCTTATCCTTGTGCATGAGGCAGGGCACTTTTTTGCAGCAAAGGCTTGCGGTATGCGTGTTGACGAGTTTGGGCTTGGATACCCGCCACGTATTGCAGGAAAAAAGTTTGGAGAAACCGAGTACACAATAAACGCACTTCCTTTTGGTGGTTTTGTGCGAATTTTCGGAGAAAATGAAGTTGGGGTTGTAAAAGGCGAAGCCGGAAAACCAAAAACAGGAGCTTTTACCGAGAAATCCAGATTAGCACAGGCTTTTGTTTTACTTGCCGGTATTACAATGAATCTTATATTCGCATGGATTCTTTTAACGGGAGCTTTGCTGGTCGGAACCCCGCGCGCTCTTTCTGTTGCTGAGATTCCGCACGCCAGTAATGTGTCTCTTGCTGTCGGTAGTGTGCTTCCCGGTTCTCCGGCAGAGCGCGCGGGTATTGTCCCCGGAGACTTTATAAAAACCGCACACACAAAAACAGCGTCATGGAAAGGTGCAGATGCGGTGGCTTTTACCAAATTTGTATCTTCTGATAAAGGCGCACCGATACAGATTTCAATCATCAGCAACGGAGTTAATCGCACCGTTACTGCAACACCAGTTCAAGGGATTGCTCCTTCTAATCCAAACCGGTTTATACTTGGTGTTGGGATATCACCGGTAGGTATTTTGCCGTTGTCGTTTACTAATGCGATAAAAACAGGCACTGCCATAACATGGGAGCTTACACGCGAAACAGCTGTAGGGCTTGTATCATTTCTTGCGCACGCCGTTACATTTTCTGCAAACTTATCACAAGTTTCTGGCCCTATCGGGATAGCGAGTGCTGTTGGTGCAGCGGCATCTTCCGGTCTCGGTAATATTTTTTCACTCATGGCATTAATTTCCATAAACCTAGCTCTTATAAATCTCATCCCGATTCCGGCGCTTGATGGCGGAAGATTGTTTTTTGTAATTATTGAAGCTATAACACGTCGCCCGATTAAGCCTCGCATAACGCAGTTAATGAACGCAGTAGGTTTTATTTTAATTATAATACTTATGGTCGTTGTTACTGCTCACGATATTTTCAGAATATTTGGGTAGTTGTTTGTAGGCAAAAAAACCGCGAAATCGGTTTTTTGCACACTACGCCTTAGGCACGTATACTGTATGTATATGCGCCAATCACTTCTTTTTACAAAAACCCGACGCTCTGCGCCACGTGACGAGCTCTCTAAGAATGCCCAGCTTCTTATTCGTGCCGGTTATGTGCATAAAGAAATGGCGGGAGTTTATTCTTATCTCCCGCTTGGTCTGCGAGTCTTAAATAAAATCGTAGAAATTATCAGAAAAGAGATGAACGCGATAGGCGGGCAGGAGCTTGTGATGTCCGAGCTTCAAAATCCGGAGATTTGGAAAAAGACAGACAGATGGGAACAAGATATATGGTTTAAGACCTCTCTCAAGGCTGGTGGCGAAATCGGTTTTGGTTGGACACAAGAAGAGACCGTCACTCGTATCGCGTCGCAATACATAAACTCGTACAGAGATCTTCCTTTTTCTGTATATCAGATTCAAACAAAGTTTCGCAATGAAGAGCGCGCAAAATCTGGAGTTATGCGCGGGCGCGAATTTTTAATGAAAGATCTTTATTCTTTTCATAGAAACCAAGAAGATTTAGATGCATTTTATGAGAAAGCTAAAGGCGCTTATGTTCGCGTGTTTGAGCAGGTAGGTATTGGTGAATATACTTTTCTTACGTTTGCTTCAGGTGGAGCGTTTTCAAAATACAGCCATGAATTTCAAACTCTCTCTGATGCCGGAGAAGACACAGTATATCTTTCTCGAGAAAAAAATATCGCTGTAAACAGTGAGGTTATGAAAGATGAAGTGCTTAGTGACATAGGGCTTTCTAGCGAAGGTCTTGAAAAGCACACAGCGATTGAAGTCGGGAATATTTTCAAACTCGGAACTCGTTTTTCTGAGCCACTCGGTCTCTCATTTAAAGACGAAGAAGGTAAAGACGTTCCGGTTGTAATGGGTTGTTATGGAATAGGACCAACACGTCTTATTGGTACCGTTGTTGAAGTTTTGTCGGATGAAAAAGGTATTGTTTGGCCGGAGTCTATCGCTCCGTTTAAGGTTCATTTAATTTCACTCGCAGGTACGGATGCTTCTGTACATGAATACGCAGATAAGCTGTATGCAGATATGCAGAAAAATGGAATTGAGGTTCTTTATGACGATCGCGATGCGCGCGCCGGAGAAAAGTTTACGGACAGCGACCTTCTCGGTATTCCGTATCGGATTATAATCGGCAAAAACGCCGTTGCGGAAAATTCTATAGAAGTTGTGCGTAGAGCAGACGGCTCGCTAGAAAAGAAAACTCGTGAAGAGATACTTAAAATGTAGCGTATGGCAAAAGTTCCGAAAATTTCAAAGAGCTCATTTTTTTCCAGCGATATAGGTATCGATCTAGGAACTGCAAACACACTGGTCTATGTGCGCGGTCGCGGTATCGTGATAAACGAACCTTCTGTAATCGCTATAAATGACAAAACAGGTCAGATGGTCGCTGTTGGCGGGGAAGCGAAGGTTATGCTTGGAAAAACACCTCCTCACATTCGCGCCGTGCGACCTTTGTCGCACGGGGTTATTTCAGACTTTGAAGCCACTGAAGAGCTTTTGGCATATCTTATAAATAAGGCGCAGGGTGGTAGGGCGCGTTTTTTTGGACCGCGCGTTGTTGTGGGTGTTCCAACAGGGGTTACAAATGTTGAAAGTCGTGCGGTGCGTGACGCTGCTTTTACAGCCGGCGCGCGGGAAGTTTATATTATTGAAGAGCCGGTTGCAGGAGCTGTTGGTGCAAAGCTACCTATACATGAAGCGGTCGGAACAATGGTTCTTGATATCGGCGGGGGCACGTGTGATATAGCGATGCTTTCTCTCGGCGGAACGGTCGCATCGAAAAGCTCGTATATTGCAGGGGACCACTTTAACGATATGATTACCGATTATGTGCGTAATGAATTTAGGCTTTCCATAGGCGAGAGGACAGCAGAAGATGTAAAAATTTCAATAGGAGCTGTTTTGCCTCAGCCAGAAAAAATCTCACGCAGTGTTCGTGGAAGAGACCTTGCCACAGGGCTTCCTCGCGAAGTTATTTTGTCGAACGATCACGTTCGAGAGGCTATTACACCTTCTCTTGACGGTCTGCTAGACGCACTAAAAGATGTGATAGAACAAACTCCTCCCGAACTTCTTTCAGACGTACTTGAGAGAGGCGTTGTCGTGTTTGGTGGCGGAGCGTTGCTTCGCGGGCTACCAGATTTGCTTTCGCAGATGCTCGGTGTTCCGGTACGCATAGCGTCCGATCCTTTAACGGCGGTTGTTCGCGGTACGGGGATTATTACCGAGGACCCGAGACCGTTTGTAGATATTTTCTTACATGAAGAAGCAATTTTATCGCAGAAATAAAGCACTTTTTAGTGTGCGTATGTTTTCGTTCGGCACTGCTGTACTAGCATTTGGTTTTTTTGTACTTTTTGTACGTATTGTTACGCCAGGTATCTTTTCTTTTGCAGAGGTGCCGGCGCTACGCGCCGGCACCTCTCTTAGCGCCAGCGTGGCCACGGTAATGAATATTTTTGCAGATAAACAAGCACTCGTTCATAAAAGAGATTCTCTCGTGTTAAAAAATACAATACTTGAAAATGAGAACAGGGCACTTACAGCGCAGGTACAAGATTTAACAACTCTTGTAGGTACGTCAACAAAAAACACTTATGGAGTGGTTGCAAATGTTCTTTCGCGACCACCAGAGTCTCCTTACGACACTTTGCTTATCGATGCAGGAAGCGCGGACGCTATTGCCGTAGGAGACAGTGTTTCTGCGCAAGGAGGTGTTCCTGTTGGAAAAATATCAGATATCACATCTCACACAGCGCATGTTGTTCTTTTTTCATCTCCAGCTAAAAAAACAAACGCTTGGATAGGGACTTCTCGAACACCTATAATATTGAGCGGTGACGGTGCGGGAGCTTTTAGTTCTGAAGTCTCTCGCCAGATTAGCGCGACTGTTGGAGAGCTTGTTTATGTGTCTGGAAATGGTTCTGCGCCGATAGGTGTAGTCGCTAAGATAGATAATGACCCGGCAGCGGTTACTGTGGTTCTGCATATACGTCCTTTTGTAAATCCGTTCTCCATTATGATGGTTAATGTTGCTCGTTAGTAAAAATATGTTTGGACGCTCCATAAGTATATTTGCATTGATAGCCCCTTTATTTTTCCCGTGGCAATACGTGGTGTCAGTAGCTGTTATTGCTTCATTTTGGTACCCTCCGGTTGCTCTTGTTGTTGGTATTGAAATAGACTCGCTGTATTTTGCGCATGGTTTAGCTAGCATACCTCATGCAAGTATGTGGGGCTTTGTCGTGATGCTTTTATTTTTTGCAATGCGTCGTTTTGTACATACGCATATATTAATGACATGAGTTAATAACATGAGATTTTTTCGTAAAAAACGTATTATTGTTCATGAAATCGCTCCGGACGAGATATTTCTCGACGCAAGTAATCTTCAAAAATTTAACAGAGAACAGTTTGAAGGACGTTTTGAAAAACCGATATCACAACGTACTTTCTTTTGGGTTTTTGTTTCTGTCGGAATTATTTTTGCAGTTTTATTATTGCGTACAGGTTATTTACAGATTTGGAAAGGAAGTAAGTTTGCTACTGAAAGCGCGCACAACAGCTTGGAAGCTACAACGATTTTTGCACCTCGCGGAGTTATTACGGATGTGTACGGAACGGTTCTTGCTGAGAATATTAAGAACTCAGATGGCAGTATACGCAGGCACTACACATTGCCGGAGATGGGTCAAATTATTGGTTACGTGTCGTCATTAAAGAAAGATTCGAGCGGAAATTATTACAGTACAGCTGAAGTTGGGTTAGCCGGTCTTGAAGCGGTATATAATACGCGTCTTACTGGTAAAAATGGAAAGATTCTTACGGAGCGTGATGCTCTTGGTAATGTGCGTTCGCAAGGCACGGTAGTTTCTGCAGTAGAAGGGAACAAACTCGCTCTGACAATCGACGCGACACTGGAAAAGAAGTTTGCAAAAGCCCTTTCAGATATTGTGAAAGCCAAACATTTTGTTGCCGGAGCGGGTGTGATTATGGACGTTCACACCGGAGCTGTTCGCGCCATTGTTTCTTATCCGAGTTACGACCCGAATATAATGGTCAATGGTGGACCGTCAAGCGTAATTGCAAAATATAACACCGATGCAGGACATCCTTTCCTTGATCATGCTGTTCAGGGTATTTACACTCCGGGCTCGATTGTAAAACCGTTTGTTGCATCCGGTGCACTCACCGATGGAATCATTACAAAGGATACTGTGATTGACGATAAGGGTAAAATACTTATACCAAACCCGTATCGTCCTGGGCACAATTTTGTTTATATCGGATGGAAGGCGCTCGGTCCAGTAAACGTTGAAAAAGCGATTGCATGGTCTTCCGACATTTTCTTTTATACTGTAGGTGGTGGTTTTAAAGATATGAAAGGTTTGGGGATTGACAGGCTTGATTATTGGTATGAACAGTTTGGTCTCGGTAAACGAACAGGAATTGATTTGCCGGGAGAAGCTGTAGGAATAATTCCGAGCCCAAAATGGAAAGAGTCTGTATTCAAGCAACCATGGTATCTCGGTGATACTTATTTTACATCTATAGGACAGTACGGTATGCAGGTCACCCCGATACAGATGGTGCGCGCCACGGCTTCTGTAGCAAATGGCGGAACGCTTCTTACGCCGATGTTGGTAGAAGACAAAACATACGTCTCGAAGAAAATTCCGGTATCGAAGAAAAATCTCGCAACAGTGCGTGCCGGAATGAGGCAGGGTGTAACAGAAGCTCTTGCTGGAGCGATAAACCTTCCGTACGTAGCTGTCGCAGCAAAAACCGGTACAGCGCAAGTTGGTTTGAACAATCAATACGACAATGCGTGGGTGGAAGGTTTTTTCCCATATGAAAAACCGGAGTATGCTTTTGCTGTTGTGCTTGAGCGAGGTCCCTCGGGTGCGGGCGAGCAGGCTGTAAATGTCATGCGTGAGCTTTTTGTTTCATTGCATAAGATAAATTCTCAGTATGTTGGCGGAACAAACATATTTGCATCATCAACAAGCAAGACAAGCTCTTCTGTAGCTACTTCCTCAAAACAAGTGGGGGTATTGTAATGCTTTATCGGAACGCACTTGTTTGTGCAATTAACAGTATCGGGGTATCTTGCACTATAGTATTGCTTGAGTACAATACGTACATTAAAGAAAGTAAAAACATACATTAAATTTAAATATTTCAAACTATGGAAGAGACACAAGACACAATCGTTTCGCAAGAAAAATTTGATGACATGGTGCGAGAGCTTGAGTATTTAAAGACAGAGCGACGAACAGAGATTGCAAAGAATCTCGAGTACACACGTTCGCTCGGCGATCTTTCTGAAAATGCAGAGTATCAAGAAGCGCGAGAACTACAAGCCGCAACAGAAGAGAGGATTCGTCGTCTTGAGGATTTGGTAAAAAACGCAAAGATTATCACAAACGGAAAAAAGAAAAATGAAGTTGGTTTCGGTTCCGTAGTAACAATTCGAAGGAAAGACGGTGACGCTTCATACGAGTACACAATAGTTGGGAGTGAAGAAGCTGACATGCGCGCACACAAGCTCTCGCATGTTTCGCCACTAGGCGCCGCGCTTATAGGAAAGAAAAAAGGTGATTCGTTTACTTTTGAAACACCAAACGGAAAGCAAACATACACAATAGAGAAAGTCGGGTAATTTATTTTAGTAAAATTGTCTGGTTTTTAACGCACGCTTAATTTTTTTCTGCTATAGTATCGCGTAATGGCATTAGATGAGATACGCGACAATCGTCTTGAAAAAATCGCACGTTTGCGAGACAGTGGCGTAAACCCTTTTCCGGCACACACAAATCGTACACATACGGGAGCGCTTTTCCTTGAAAATCATTCTGTACTTGAAACGAATAACGAAACAGTTACGCTTGCAGGGCGCGTCATGTCTATACGCGAACACGGAGGCTCTGTGTTTCTGGATATTTTTGACGGAACAGATCGTGTACAGGGGTATTTGAAAAAAGACAATCTTAGTGAAGACGCTTTTGCTCTCTTTGCGAGCGCTGTAGATATAGGAGATTTTATCGAGTGTACGGGAATGGCGTTTACAACCAAACGCGGGATGCCGTCTCTTTTGGTTTCTTCATGGAGAATGCTAGCAAAATCCATACGTCCGATACCGGACGAGTGGTTTGGTATTAAGGATGAAGAAGAAAGGTATCGAAAACGATATCTAGATATTTTGCTTTCAAGGGAGCTGGCAGATCGTTTTCGCAGGCGTTCGGCTTTTTGGAACACTATCCGTACATTTTTACTTGATAGAGAATATACAGAAGTTGAGACACCTGTGCTTGAGAGTACTACTGGCGGTGCAGACGCAAAACCTTTTGCTACTCATCACAACGCGTTAAATATTGACGTTTATCTGCGTATAAGCGCAGGGGAGCTGTGGCAAAAACGCCTTATGATTGCAGGGCTACCGAAAGTGTTTGAGATAGGTCGTATCTTTAGGAATGAAGGAATGTCATTTGAACATGCGCAAGACTATACTCAGGTGGAATTTTACGAGGCGTTTAAGGATTATGAAGAGGGTATGAATATGATTACCGAACTTTATAAAAAAATTGCTGATGAAGTGTATGGTACTCGCAAGTTTACAATACGTGAGCATGAGGTTGATTTTGGTTCGGAGTGGCAAAGGTACGATTTCTGCGCCCTTATTAAGGAGTCTTTTGATATTGATCCGCTTGAAACGAATCTTGAAGAAGTACAGAATGCACTAACGCAAAATAAAATTCCGTTTGAAAAGAAGGGGCTAAGTCTTGAACGCGGAGTGGACACTCTTTGGAAACACATACGAAAAGATTTGTCAGGACCGGGTTTTTTGATAGGAGTGCCAGTTTACATGGAACCGCTTGCAAAGCGAAGTGAAAAAGACCCGCGTGTTGTCGAACGTTTTCAGGTGATTATTGCTGGATCGGAAGTAGGTAAGGGTTTCAGTGAATTAAATGACCCTGTAGATCAAGCTGAACGTTTTGCACACCAGCAATCGCTTCGTGATGGCGGTGATGAAGAAGCGCAGATGAATGACGTTTCTTATGTAGATGCTCTCGAATATGGAATGCCACCGACATTTGGTTTCGGTGTATCGGAGAGACTCTTTAGTTTCTTGGAAGGTATCTCAACACGAGAGGCACAGCTTTTCCCTTTGCTTAGACCTGCGCAGAAATAGTTTTGGGTTTTTGGTTTAAAAACCGCACCGCCGTAGGCGGTGCGGTTTTTTTAATCGGCACGCGCCGTACGGCGCGTGCCGATTTGATGTGGATAACGTGTGGTCTAGTGGGGTAAAGTGGCATATAATTACATACTAGTGGGATGAAGTGGGAAAGCGTAAAAAGCATGAAAATAGCGCGCTCCTATCATTCTCAATGTAAATTATGTTTATTGGAGAATACCGACACACCCTAGACGCAAAAAATCGCATATCCCTTCCGGCAAAGTTTCGGAAGGAGCTTGGTCGGTCGGTAATCGTTACGCGTGGTCTAGATCATTGTCTTTTTGTGTACCCGAAATCCGCGTGGAAGAATCAGGCGGAAAACGTGGCGCGCCATTCTATGGGTAGTTCTGCTGGTCGTGGGCTTGCGCGCCTCATGCTTGCTGGCGCTGGGGAGACAGGTGTGGATTCTGCAGGGCGCGTTCTTGTTCCGGACTATTTACGAGCTTTCGCATCTCTCGGTACAAAAGTGGTTGTGGCAGGTGTGAACGACAGGGTAGAGCTTTGGAACGAAGAGGCGTGGCAAAAATATACGAAAGATATCGAACGTGATGCGGATAATTTTGCAGAAAAGATAGGTAATCAAGAAAAAGCCTAATGCCTATGGAGCCTCGCCACGACACAGTTTTTCCACAAGAAGCAATTGAAACGCTTGAGATTTCCGCAGATGACACTGTAGTTGACGCGACTGTTGGAGGAGCCGGGCATTTTGCAAGGATTCTCGCACTTCTTGGGAGTGCCGGAACTTTGGTTGGAATTGACGCAGATGCAGACGCTCTACAACGCGCGCAAAAGCACGTGTTGGGAAACACTCCAAACATAAAACTTGTTGAAGACAATTTTAGAAATCTTGCAAGCATACTGGATGATTTAAAAATATCGAAAATAGATAAGTCGCTTTTTGATTTAGGTTGGAGCGGTTTTCAGCTTGCTTCAGGGCGTGGTTTCTCTTTTCAGCAAGACGAACCACTTCTTATGACGTATGGAAAGAACGCTTCGAATTCTGCAGCTGAGCTTGTGAACAGCTCTTCGGAAGAAGAACTTTCAGATATATTGCGAAACTTTGGCGAAGAAAGGTTTGCGTATCAGATAGCTCGCACGATTGTTCGTGAACGAAAAAACAAACACATCATAACCACTGGTGATTTAGTACGTGTAATAGAAATGGCAACACCGGCGTGGTATCAGCACCGACGTGTACATCCTTCAACAAGGACATTTCAGGCATTGCGTATCGCGGTTAACGATGAGCTCGGCGCCATTCGAGAAGGACTCACTTCTGCGATTGAACGCACTCGTCCCGGCGGACGCATTGCAGTTATTACATTTCACAGCATAGAAGACAGGATTGTGAAGCATCTTTTTCGCGATGCCGCGTATGAAGACAAGGGAACTATCGTAACACGCAAGCCTATAGTTCCTTCTGCAAAAGAGCTCGAAGAGAACCGCCGTGCAAGAAGTGCAAAACTCCGTGTGTTTGCTTGTGGAATTACCTCTACAGATTATAAAAAAACCGTTAATAATTTAGCTAAAAGTCTTTATGTATAATTTTTCAAATCCAGTCGCAAAAATCGCAGACATTCAATTTGTTCGAGCGTTTTCAATACTTGTTGGCGTGTTGCTTGTGGTCTATATAGGAGTCCTATCTTTCGTAATGACTTACGGTGTAATACAGATACAGTCTGCAGAAGCTGTTCGAGACACAAGCGCACATGTTGCAACTCTTGATGCGGAGTATTTTGATACCGTTGCAAAGCTTAGTGATATAAAACCTGAATCGCTTGGATTCGAAAAGCCTTCAAGTATTGCTTATATAACAAACACACAAACAGCAGTTTCAATGCGCACCAGATAGTTTGATTTTATATATATGCGCGCCACGTTTCGATTTCGACTCCGCATACTGCTCGGTTTTTTAGGGCTTGTTGCGATAGTGCTTGTAGGAAAGCTCTTTTTTATACAAATAATTAGAGGTGATGAATATCGTGAGATTGCACAGAAACAATACACCGCAAATATGGGCGCCCTATATGATAGGGGGTCTATTTATTTTACGCGTAAAGACGGAACACATATTGCTGCCGCAACTTTGGAAACAGGTTTTACTATAGTGATTAATCCAAAACGTTTAAAAAGACCGAATGTTGCGTATAACGCAATTAATGCAATTACTCCGATTAAACGTGATAAATTTTTTGCTCTGGTTGCAAAAAAGAATGACCCACATGAAGAAGTGGCGCGACATATTTCACAGAAAGCAGGAATAGCGTTGTCAGAGCAAGATATCACAGGAGTATCTGTTGTGAGAGATCGTTGGAGAGTGTATCCAGGCAAGACACTTGCCGCGCATGCCGTCGGTTTTGTTGCGTACGACAATGATGCCACTCTTCGTGGAAGATATGGTCTCGAACGGTATTATGAAAGTACTCTAGAACGTACCGGTGCCACGTATCGAAACTTTTTTGCACAACTGTTTTCCAATCTGGGTGATGTTTTTGTAAATGCGGGAGCTTCCAGACAGGGCGATATTGTAACTACAATCGAGCCGGAAGTAGAGCAGAGACTGATGGATGATATTACGAGAGTCCAAAAGAAATATCACAGTAAAGAGACAGGAGGTATTATAATGATTCCTTCAACAGGAGAGATTGTAGCCCTCGGCAGTGTGCCGACGTTTGATCCCAATAATTTTTCTTCTACCAAACTCTCAATACTTGCGAATCCTCTTGTTGAACATATATATGAATTTGGTTCCATATTCAAACCGCTCACAATGGCATCTGCACTCGACGCTGGAGTGATAACCCCCGCATCGACCTACGACGATACCGGTTGTATTGTTGTAAACAGAGCCCGTATTTGCAATTGGGATTATAAGGCTCGCGGAGTTATTCCTATGGAGCAGATAATAGTACAGTCGCTTAATGTCGGAGCTTCGTGGGTTGCAACACAGCTTGGGCACAGTAAACAGCGCGCGTACTTCACTAAGCTTTTCGGACATACGACAGGAATTGATCTACCAAACGAAACCGGAGCAATGATTGGAAATTTAAAGAGTACCCGACAGCTCGAGTATGACACAGCCGCTTTCGGTCAAGGTGTTGCCGTTACTCCGATGCAAATGATTCGCGCACTAGGTGCCTTGGCAAATAATGGCGTAATGGTAGATCCACACCTAATGCATGATAAAATACTCCAGTCTGGAAAACTTCAGTATCCAGACTGGAGTACCAAGACACGAGTGTTTTCCGCTAAAGCTTCTCAAGAGACAACGACAATGATGGACGCATTGATGGATACCGAACTTAGTCACGGACGAGCAAAAATACCTACAATGTCGGTCGCCGTTAAGACCGGCACAGCACAGCTTACGAAACCTACAGGAGGGTATTATAAAGCCCGTTTCTTTCACTCTTTTGTTGGGTTCTTTCCAAGTTACGCTCCTAGGTTTATTATTCTTCTGTATACGGATGACCCCCAGAATGTTATGTATTCTGCGGAAACGCTTACATCGAGTTTTATGGATCTTACTCATTTTCTTATAAATTATTACAACATACCGCCTGATCGCGGAGTTGCCGTACACACACTATGATAAAAAGTTTTGGACGCAGTATAGTCGCTTCATTTTTAGCAGTTCTTTCGCGTGGAATTATACGCAAGTACAATCCGCGAATAATTATGGTTACCGGAAGTGTTGGAAAAACTTCTACCAAAGATGCTATTGCAACAGCACTTTCAAACAGCTTCTTTTTGCGAAAGAGTGAGAAAAGTTACAACAGTGAATTTGGAGTACCTCTCACTATCATCGGTTCCAAAAATCCGTGGGGAAATTTGTTTGCGTGGATAAAAGTTTTTTTTGAAGCGCTAGCAGTGCTGGTTTTGCCAAACCATTATCCTAAAATGTTGGTGCTTGAGGTCGGAGCGGACAGACCCGGAGACTTAGAGCATATTTTACGTATCGTTACTCCTGACGTTGTTGTTGTGACACGCCTACCTGAAGTTCCTGTTCATGTTGAGGCTTATCCGACAACGCAGTCTGTACGTGACGAAGAGTTCGCTCCGGCATACGCACTCGCTCCATCAGCACCGCTCATTGTTTCCGCAGATGATAAATATGCAGTAACAATGTCCGCGCGCCTACCGGCGCGCGTTATTACGTACAGCATAGAAAACGATGCCGATGTTAAGCTTTCAAATATCCGTACTTTTATGGAAGACGGTCATATTGCCGGAATGCAAGCGGATGTCTGCATTGATGGTGGTACGCACTCTTTGGTGGTTCGCGGGTCGATAGGTAGACAACAGCTTGCTCCATCTGCTGTTGCGCTCGCAGTGGCTCGCGCGCTTAACGTTTCTCTTGAAGATGCTTTTTCAGGTCTTAAAGGACATGTTCCGCCACCAGGTCGAGGTAGAATTTTCCGTGGAATAAACAATTCTTGCATTATCGATGATTCGTACAACGCTTCTCCTTCCGCAGTCGATGAAGCACTCAATACATTGCGTACTCTTACACAAGCAAAACGTAAGATTGCAATTTTGGGCGACATGCTAGAGCTTGGTCGCTATTCTGTGGAAGAGCATCAGCGAGCGGGGAAGCTGGTAGCTGAAGTTGCGGATATCGTTGTCACTGTTGGTGTGCGCGCGCGCGGAGTCGCAGACTCCGCGCGCGAAGCCGGGCTTTCGAAAGAAAATGTATATACTTTTGATACCGCCAAAGACGCTATACAGCCGATAACACAGCTGGCGCAGGCAGGAGACGTATTCCTTGTGAAAGGTTCGCAAAGTGTACGTACGGAGTATATTGTAAAAGCACTTCTAGCAGACTCCTCGGATATTAAAAACCTTGTTCGCCAGGAGCGCGAGTGGCGACAGAAGTAATTTTTTGGAATTAAGTTACACAAAAAGTTATACAGATAACGGTTAAAAAAGAGGGAAGTACGTATCAAAAAAGCCGTTTTTATTTTTGACATGTCTGGCACCAACAGCAGTTTTCTGGTATAAGTATTTTATCGGTATGTGCTCCGAAAGTTAGAAAATTGCGCTCCAATCGCACATAAAACGCACACAAAAAATAGAAAAACAGGCCCTATCGTCTAATGGCTAGGACATCACCCTCTCACGGTGGTAATCGGGGTTCGACTCCCCGTAGGGTCACAAAAACATTCTTAACGAAAAACTCCGTCAGGAGTTTTTTGTTTTAGAATATATTGTGAGCATACGAAAACGGTGCCTTCGCACCGTTTGTGGGAGTCGAACCGCCGGAGTCATGTCGCTACAAGTGAAGCTGGCTGAGCGAAGAAAGCGACAGACGAGGCGTGTCCCGCGGCACTTAGCGAGCTCGCGAGCTTAGTGACCGTCAGGATCAATCCCCGTAGGGTCACAAAAACATTCTTAACGAAAAACTCCGACAGGAGTTTTTCGTTTTAGAATATATTGTGAGCATACGAAAACGGTGCCTTCGCACCGTTTGTGGGAGTCGAACCGCCGGCAGGGTAGTTTTGTGTTGTTTTGTTACACTAGACAATCAAACAAACGGATTGAGATTGAGAATGAAAAGGCAGTTTGGGGCATTTTGTTTGGAACGATTGTTACTTGTCGTGAACATGCGATGTTACATCTATTTTTAATACACTGTGTATAAAATTGCTTAAAACAAGGGGTCTTGCTAGTATTATGTTACATCTTTAATTTAGATTTGTTACATGTCTTCTTATAATAAATTACATCTTCCGGAGCCGAAATTTGGCTCAGAATTGACCAAGCTTATACTCGAGCTTGACAGAATGCGACATTCACGACTTGGCGGAACCACCCCTTCTACCATTTTTTTTCAGCTTAAAGAGATTTTCCATTTACTTGAAAGTATTGGGTCAACGCGTATTGAGGGTAACAGAACAACAATTGCTGAATATGTTGAGAGTAAAATAACTCCTGAAAAAAATCCGCCAGAAGGTATTCTTGAAATTCAAAACAATGAACGTGTCATGGGTTTTGTAGAAGAAAATAGCGCAACAATGCCTATAAATCACATGTTCATACGTGAGATACAAAAGATTATTGTAAATAATCTTACCCGTGAGGGTGATACGACCCCGGGTCAATACCGTACGCATAATGTGGCAATAAATAAATCTAAATACACCCCGCCGGACCATTTACAAGTGCCGGGTTATATGGAAGAACTTATGGGTTTTATAAATAACAAAAATGACCCACAATTTGATTTGCTAAAAACAGCGATTGTACACCATCGTTTTGCATGGATACACCCGTTTGGTAACGGAAACGGTCGTACTGTGCGAGCTTTGACATACGCCATGCTTATAAGGCAAGGGTTTAATTTGGAAAAAGGACGACTTATAAACCCAACCGCAGTATTTTGTAGTGATAGAAATAAATACTATGACATGTTAGAGACGGCTGATTCAGGTAAAGATGAAGATGTGCTTGCTTGGTCGGAATATGTGTTAAAGGGTTTATCAAAAGAAATTGCAAAAATTGATAAATTGGCGGATTACAATTTTCTTAAAGAAAATATTTTATACAAAGCAATTGAATATGCCAAAGAAAGAAAGGTGATAAATGAAAAAGAAAAGAAGGTGTTGGTTATTGCGATTGAAAAGACCGAATTTCAAGCGTCGGACATAAAACATTTGTTTCCGGAGAACACAGCACATACTGAAATATCTCGTTTTTTACGCAGTATGAGAAATAATAAACTTATTATCCCAATTAAGAAGAAGTCGCGCAAATATATGATTAAAATATCAAACGGATATCTGTTGCGTGGAATAATGCGCGCGCTCGATGAGAATGATTTTCTGCCCTTAAAAGGAGAAACTAAATAATTAACAAACGGCTCGCTAATCTGAACAGCAGCTTGAGACCAAGCTGATAAAGCGTCTTATTTGTTTGGTTTTCAGTCCGGCGGCATTGCAGATGCTGCCGGACTGATTGTATTTTGTAAAACTTTTTATAAAAGTGTTCAAGAACAACAAAAAAAGGTCAAGCAAGAACAGGTTATATATTTTGAATTGAATTTTTAATTTAACCATTTGTGATACTTTTTCTGCAAGTCTCACGTTTAGGTCAAAAATATTCTTAACAAAAAACTCCGCCTAGTAATATATAGTATGTTTGTAACGAACGTAAGTAAGGAGTCCTTAACAAGTTTCTAAAAAAAATTTAGATGTTTTGGAAGTAAATAAATACTTCTGAGTTATGCAAAAACATATAAAATATGTGTAAATTATGTTTAGTTACACCCATTGTAGTAGTTATGTCTTTTTAAAAACTGAATACAAATAAAGCTGAAATATTGTAAATCAGTTATAATAACTAATTTTTTTTGATAAATCTCCATAGAGAATGGAATTTATATAAGTAAAATTAAATTATTATAATAACAAGGAAAATGTTATTATATGGTGTAATTATGGATAATTCAGCCAAGATTATAGATAATAATGAGATCACAATGAGCAGTGCGCTTATTAGTGCATTATCTAATACTGATAGGGTAGATATTGAGGTTGCTTTCTTCTATTTTTCAGGGTGGCAACTACTAGCAGAGTCTTTAAAAGATAAACAAGTGCGTATCCTTGTCGGTACATATATAGACCCTGATGCAATACCGGGGCTTTTAACGCGGATTAAACAAGAGGGCGATACTGTTGATCTTAGTCCATACCAACCTAGAACCGGGCAAACATCATATAGCGCAAAGAAGCAAACATACGTTAAAGGATTTATAGAATTAAGTAATCAATCTGCTTTATTTGACAATACAGAAAGCCAAGGGGCATATAAAGTTCTTGAAGAAAAAGTTGCTAATGGAACATTGGAGATAAAGCTCACGTCGAAGAAAGCACATGGCAAAGTGTACATACTTCACAACGAATCAGAAGTGAAAGATGTAAATAATAACCATGGGTTTGTATTTATGGGCTCCAGTAACTTTACATTTCAGGGATTATTGAATCAAGAAGAAGTTAATGAAAAACTTAGTGACGAGGGAGTGTACGAAAGACATACAGATAGATTTGAGAAAAAATGGGCTGATGCTGAGAATGTAGAAATAGCCACAAAGGAAAATAAAGATGAATTTTTAAAAAATATAAAGGAAAAACTCTGGGTATATGCACGGCCAAGTCCATATGCTGTATATGTAAGAGTTTTGCATGAGTTGTTCTCATATGAAGAAGAAAGAATAATAAAAACACCGGGAGAAATAACTAATAATAAGTACTTTGACTTGGAGTATCAAACAGAAGCAATAAAAATTGCAATAGATAAATTAAATAAATACAATGGTCTCATACTTGCTGATGTTGTTGGTCTTGGGAAGAGTATTATAGCTTCGGCAGTAGCTTATAACGTTGGATTACCAGTGATAATAATCGCACCACCACACCTTAAAGAACAGTGGGAAGATTATCAGGCGGAATTTAAGCTACCCGGTGCTCGTGTATACAGTTCCGGCAAGATACAAGAGGTCTATGATAAGTACAAAGATAGCAATGAACCGATTCTTATAATCGTAGATGAGGCACACCGATATCGTAATGAAGACATAAATGATTATCGATTGTTGCACCACATATGCAATTCACACAAAGATAATAAAATTGTATTACTTACCGCCACGCCATTTAATAACAATCCTAAGGATATATTTGCGCTTGTTAAGTTATTTCAAATACCGGGGTCATCAACAATACGTTCAGTAGATAACCTCAGCTTACGTTTTAGAGAATTGATAGACCGTTATAAAAAACTTAACACGGCTCGCATAAATGGAAAACTAGAAAAAGAAGGTATAAATAAAGAAGCAGATGAGATTGCTGGTGAATTAAGGCGGTTAATTGAAAATGTTATTGTGCGGCGCTCACGTCTAGATCTAAAAAGGATAACTACGTATGCGGAAGATCTTAAACGTCAAAATATTGTTTTTTCAGAAGTAAAACCACCGAAATTGCTTAGCTATGATTTGGGAGATCTGTTTGATTTGTATAATAAAACTCTATCTAAATTAGTTGAAAATGGTGTAGAGAATGGATTCGTAGGTGCACGATATAAACCAACAACATACATTAAGGAAGACAAACGGAAAGATTTCTTAAAAGAGTACGGTGAATATTTTGATGATAAAGACCTACAAACAGCTCAAACAAACCTTGCGAAATTTATGCGCCGGCTTCTTGTAGCGCGCTTTGAGAGTTCTAAAGATGCTTTTCGTTCCACTCTTTTAAAAATGTTAGATTCAACAAATATTGTTGAACAGTGGTGGGATATTCTCGGTAAGGTTCCAATAATGAAAAAAGGAGCAATCCCGGATCCGGATACTCTGCTTAATACAACAGATGATGAGGTTTCTGATGGTATAGATGAGCAACTAGCAGAAAAAGAAATAGAAAAACTGGAAACAACGCCTGGTCTTATAGCTATAGAGAAAGAAATGTTTAAAGATGAGTTTATTGAAAAAGTCCGTCAAGACAAAAGAGTTTTAAAAGAAATATACGATGATTGGTTTGCAAAAGACTGCCCACCTCAAAATGATTTTGACCCGAAACTAGATACCGTAAAGGATAAGCTGGAAGAATTTCTAAAAGAAAATAAGAAAAGAAAAATAATTATATTTTCTACTTATGCAGATACAGTAAACTATCTATATGCAGAGCTTGAAAAACGAGGTGTAAAAAGGATATTTAAATATACGGCAAAAGATACAGGACAATCCGCAAAAGTAATAATACGAAAAGACTTTGATGCAGGTGTCCCTGAGAAAGAACAGAATAATGATTATGACATCTTAATAACTACAGATGCTCTTAGTGAGGGCTACAATCTCCATAGAGCTGGCATCATTATCAATTACGACATACCGTACAACCCAACACGTGTAATCCAAAGAATTGGACGCATAAACAGAATAAATAAAAGAGTATTTGATGAATTGCATATATATAATTGTTTTCCTACGATGATAGGAGAAAAACATATACGAATTAAAGAAATCTCTACATTGAAAATGCGTTTGATAAATGCTGTTATAGGCAGTGATACAAAAACACTCACAGATGATGAGAAACTAGAGAGTTTCTTTAAAGAACAGTTGGAAGATGCTGACAAAGACGCCGAGCAAGAGACCTGGGATGCGAAGTACAAAGAAGATTATAATAATGCCAAAAAAGATAAGGGAGTGTTTGACGAAGCGCTACAGATACTCCCGAGAAGTCGTATTGTACGCACAAACAGTGAAAATCCTGCAGTAATAGCCTTTGGGAAAAAAGGCGTCGATAGTATTTTTGCAGTTAAACGCGCGACAGACCAGTTACCGGTCATCACCTCGGCAGCGGAGGCTCTTGAATATTTTAAGGCAACAGTAGATGAACAAAGCACAAAGGCAGACGTTCAATATGATGAGGTGTTTAAGTTGGTGCGAAACACTTTATTTGCAAAGCCGCCGCTTTTGCCATCTTTGGGTAGGCGCGGTGATGCTATTGGCGTGATTGAGCTGATAGAAACCACAGTACCTCAAGCGAAAGGATATTGTAAGGATTTGCATAACATTATCAAAAAGTATGATGCTGTTAATGAAGGAGATTTAAAAAGGATAATCAGATTAGATATGTCCAACAGTGAAGATGCGTATAATGAGCTCCGAGAAATCATGCCGGAACACCAAATAACTACAATAATGAATCGCGTAGAGCAACAAGAGAATGAGGGCGAGACAGTTGTCCTAAGTGAAGATATAAGACTATGAGATTAGATAAAGAATATAATCGAAGTGATTTTCTTGAGTTCTTAAATAATTTCCTCCCTAATTTCAGTAAAGATGTAGTCCCAGTAGGAGTAAAAAATCTGAAAGAAATAAAAGAAGTAAATTTACTTGGTAGAGATGACGAGTTGGAACTCGCCGTCTTTGAAGTGATGCATAATTCCATTAACGATCCGCGCATAGCTCTTGCGACAGACGGTTTTAGAATTATGAAAGATTATTCCGAGAAGCGTGCATTGATAGTATATAAATCAAATAAAGACAATGACTGGAGATTGTCACTTATGACTATGATGCCGGTCTTAAACGAGAAAGGTAAAATGACAAGAGAATTCTCCAATCCGCGGCGCTTTTCATTTTTCTTGGGAGAAAACGCAAAAATACATACGCCAACCAAGTTTCTTATCGCGAAGGGCATAGTTAAAGATTTTGAAGATTTACAAAACAGGTTCTCCCTGGATGTTGTAAATAAACAATTCTATTTATCTATCGCTAAATATTTTGACGAGCTGGTTTCAGAAGGAAACAATATCTTCAATATGCCTTCTGGAGCTGAAGTGAATATAAGAAAAAACTTCGCAGTCCGGCTAATAGGGCGCATAATGTTTTGCTGGTTTCTAAAACAAAAAAAATCAGATAGAGGGCAACTCATACCGGATGAACTGCTTTCTTCCGGCGCAGTAAATAATGGTTATTATCATGAAGTGCTAGAGAGATTGTTTTTTGAGATTTTGAACACAGAGATTGATAATCGACATATTAAAAGTGATTTATATGACAAAGTCCCATATTTGAACGGTGGTTTATTTAGTCCACAGTATGATGATTATTATGACCTTGATATACAGCTTGGAGTATCAAAACATATAAATACTCTCAAAATATCTGATAAGTGGTTTAAGGATTTTTTTGGAATACTTGAAAACTATAACTTTACCATTGATGAAAATACTGTCATTGACCAGGAGATATCCGTTGACCCTGAGATGCTTGGGCGAATATTTGAGAATCTATTGGCAGAAATTGACGAAACGTCAGGAATTAGTGAGCGTAAACGTACTGGTAGTTTTTATACGCCAAGACAAATTGTTGAATATATGGTGGATCAGTCTTTGAGTAAGTATTTAAAAACAAAGACTGGTATAAATGACAGTAAGTTAAACGCATTGATTACTTATGATAAAAAAGATGATTTTGGATATCCACTCAATGACAATGAAAACAAATTAATCGTTGATGCAGTATCAGAATTGAAAATACTTGACCCAGCTTGTGGAAGTGGCGCGTATCCAATAAGTGTCTTGCAAAAGGCTGTCCATGTTCTTGAGGTGGTGGATGCTGATGGAAAATTATGGAGAGATAAAACACTCGCACAAACACCATTAATATATCGTCAAAGAATTGAGGAAGAATTAAGTTCTCGCACACTCGGATATATCCGTAAATTGGAAGTTATAAAAAATTCAATATTCGGAATTGATATTCAACCAATTGCGGTTGAGGTAGCTCGTTTGCGTTGTTTTCTGACACTTGTTGTAGAAGAAGAAATAGACGACACAAGAAAAAATCGTGGTATAGAGCCTCTGCCAAACCTGGACTTTAAGTTTACGTGTGCGAATACCCTTATTAATTTACCGAATATACAAGAAAGCCAAACACAGGGCTTGTTTGAAGATCAATCCGGAATTGAAACACTCTCGCAGATAATGTCCGAGTACTTCTCTAGTCACAAGAAAAAGGAACTACAGATGAGGTTTAAGGATGCTCAAAATAAAATACTTCTGAATATGATAAAAAACAGGAATATTGGAGAGCTAACTCAGAAACTAACAATTTGGGACCCCTTTACAAATAAAGAAAACGGGTGGTTTGACCCCAAATGGATGTTTGGCATTGAAGACCTGTTTGATATCGTAATTGGCAATCCTCCGTATGTACAATTACAAAAGAATAAAGGTGAACTCGCTAACTATTATAAAGATGAGCGCTATGATGTTTTTGTGAGGGCAGGAGATATATACGCACTATTTTATGAAAGAGGATTGAAATTATCCGAAATTGGTTCAGGGCTACTTTGTTATATAACATCTAATAAATGGATGCGTGCAGGATATGGAGAAAAATTGAGAGGATTTTTTGCACGTAAAGATCCTCTCAATTTGATTGATTTTGGCGGGTTCAAGGTATTTGAAAGCGCAACAGTAGATACCAATATATTACTTATTGAAAACTCTAAAAATAAAAATCATCTTAAGGCATGCCACTTTAGAAATGACTATAAAAAGAATCAAAGTATCAACGAGTATTTTGAAGAAAATAAAGTTGTATTATCTAATTTATCTTCTGATACTTGGTTTATAGGTAGCGAAGCAGAATTGAGTTTAAAAAAGAAAATTGAAAAAATGGGTACTCCACTTAAAGAATGGAATCTAAAAATAAATTTTGGAGTTAAAACCGGTTTTAATGAGGCTTTTATAATTGACCAAAAAAAACGTGATGAACTTATAGCAAAAGACTCGAAAAGTGCGGAGATTATAAAACCAATTTTGAGAGGTAGAGATGTGAAGAGGTATTCCTTAAAATTTGCATCACTATATCTCATCACAACATTTCCTGCTTTAAATATAGATATTGATAAGTATCAATCTATAAAAGAGTATTTAATGTCTTATCGTAAAAGACTAGAGCAGAGCGGAAAAGCTGGCAGTAGAAAAAAGACTTACAATAAATGGTTTGAAACACAAGATCAGATCTCATATTATGACGAGTTTGAAAAAGATACAATCACTTGGCAAGAAATTGCAACAAAACCTGCATTTAGTTTTGTACAGGCAGGTATGGTCACGCTTGGAGGTAACTATTTTATGTCTAATGTAAGTAGATTATTATTGGCTGTTTTGAATTCCAATATATCACATTGGTATTTTAACACCTACTTTCAAACTATCGGTGAAAAGGGTCTTCGGTACAAACCACAATATTTATATAGTTTTCCGGCACCAAAAACAACATCAAAAAACCAATGTTTAGTTTCTGAAATTGAGCCAATTGTCGATGTAATAATTAAAACCAAAAAAGAAAATATAGATGCAGATACAGCAGAACAGGAAAAACAAATAGACCAATTAGTATATAAACTTTATGACTTAACAGAGGAAGAAATTAAGTTAATTGAAAATGAAAGATAACAAAATAATTAGGGCAGAACCTGTTCATCATGAGGATATTGAGCATCCAGTAAAATTATCTAGTCGTCAGATTACATTATGCGAGAAATTGGATGAATTGCATAAATCATATGGATTAGATTCGATTCCATCAAATATGTTTCGTGGTGCAAGTTATGTATCACAACAAATTTTGGACAATAATCTAGACTGGATATCTCAAGCGAGCAACTCACTTAGAGAAATTTTATATCCTTTTTGGAAGGGACCTAAAAAATGCGAAGCACTACGTAGATATGGCTCTGTTAGAGTGTCAACACTTACCAATAACATAAATAGAATATACGGAAAGTTACAAGTCCTAACACATCATGGAAATGGAAATAAAGGAGATAAGAACTATCTGTTTAGAAGAGTAGATTTTGAGAGAATACTTTCAGATTTTGAAGAAGTTATGTTTAAAGTATTAGCAAGACAAACAGATATACATCTTGAGGTAGAGGAGTTTCTAAGGCAAGATACAAAAGTTGCAGATGTTGAGAGTGCAAAAGAGCTTATATCTATAAACGCTGATGCAAAAAATTACTTCTTTACAAAAGCGGATGAAAAGTGGCTTGAGTGGTTATGGGACAATGAATTTTTAGATGTGTTTAAAAAACAATCCGAAGACGCCACACAGTATAGATTGGCAACTCCTGAAATAAATTACTTCCGTGAGGTTGCAAATAGGAAACCTGAAATAGCGGTCAAGATAATCCTTAATGATGAGCTCGCAATTACAGAAAAAAAGCTTAGACCGGAGCTAATAGATTGTATTTTGTATATATGCTCAGAAATGAAACCAGAGTATCTGGTGAGAGTTATTGGAAAGATAAGAAATGAACATTGGGTTAAATTACTCAGTAGGTATTCTCACTGGGGTTTCCAGTATGAAAATATGTTTGAAATATTGTACGTAGCAAAAGAGTATAATGCGTTACTTATATTAGCTAACGCGGTACTTACTACGCACCAAGAGAAAGAAGTCCAAGAGAAACATATCATACTTTCCGATGGTATAAAAATACCAACACGCGATGATGATAAGCCATTTTGTTTAGATGACGTACACCAAACAAAGGTGTTTGAATACTTAACAAGACTTCTAGATACTGAATATGCAGAAAAGGTACTTGAATTATTGCTAGATACAATATCAAATATTGCCTCATTGGGAGATAGCACAAGTAAAAACAGTTTTTTTGATAAAGAAGATACATTTTATTTGTTTGATACAGATCTCTTTACGCTAGAGACTTCTGGAGAGATGTCAAGATCATACAGATACACAGTGAAAGAACTTACTGCAACAATCAAAATCGCTTTTGATAAACTTATAGGTGGTAACTGTGCGGATGGTAACAGTATTAGTATTCATAATATTTTTAATATATATATTGGTATGTTTGATGATAGTAAAGCCAGACTACCAAACACAAGAGCAATGTGGCAGCTTAGGTTGTATGTATTAAGTTTGTGCCCAGATGTATTTAAAGAAGAACTCAAGAAATCTTTCGGGTTATTATTCATAGTAAACAACTACTATGAAGTACTGTCTGGTGCTGGGTACGAAAGGACTTTGCAAAAAGCATTCGGAGTATTCACAGATAATGAAAAACGAGAATATATAAGGAACGTAATTGAGCTTTTTGTAAGAAAAAATAATGAACGTGCGAATGACTCTGAAAATTGGCATTTAAAATATGGCTCACGACTACTTACTGTCATAAAAGATGATCCGATAACCAAAGAGATGTCGAGCAAGATACTTGATTCAGGATTTAAGTTTATAGATGAATATGAGCCAAGGGCGATAATATCAGATATTAAAGGTGAGGTACGTACTGTTGTCTCTAGAGCCCCAATTACACAAGAGGAGTTTGATCAACTTTCAATTGAGGAGATTGTAGAGAATCTGAAGACCATATGGACTCCGAAAGAGCTTGTTAAGAAAAATACAGAACCAAATGATGACTATAATCCAATAAATGCAGATGGTATAAGTGATTTACTAAAAAACAGTATTGCCACTAATTTTAATAAATTCATCCCCCAAGCAACTTCATTTTTTGATAGTAAAAGTATACATCCTCATTATGTCGGTGCCATACTTAAAGGAACCCAAGATAATATAAAAGATAATCTTGATGCAGATTTTACCAATCTTGTTGAATTGATGATGGATTTAAAAAAAGCCGGAGCCAATGGTGAACTTAGTGACAAAAAAGAAGAATCCGGATTGTATGATACTTGGCTTTCAGATTGGAAATCAATTTTCTATACAATGACAGATGTCTTGCAAGAATTGTTGAGTAATAGAGATGGACAAATAGTGCTTAAAAACTTCCAAGAGAAATATCGTAAGGACATTCTTTCTGTGATTAAATATCTTTTATCATATCCAGATCCAGAAAACAGGTCTGAAGAGTCTGGAGCGACTGAAGATACAGGTCTCTATGAAAACGAAGTGAGTGACCCGTATTTTATTGCGATAAACAGTGTGCGGGGGCGTGCTTTTCAAGCGCTTGTTTTCTTTGTATTTATAGATGGAAAAGAGTTTAAGGAAAAAGATGAAGTAAAAATCAAACAAAAAGTAAAAGAATTATATGAGAACACGTTAGAGCGAGAAAACACGAAGGCACTTATGTTTATGTACGGGTATTATCTTCCAACTTTTTATTATAGAGATAAAAAATGGTTGCGAGGATTACTGCCCAATATCTTTTCAAAAAAAGATAAAGATCTTAGTTTGGCGGCAACAGAAGGATACCTGTCACAAACTTTATACAAAGATATGTTTGAGGACTCAGACTTTCAAAAACTATATGAAAAATGGATTGAGTTAAAAGAAACTGATTATACTAATGGGCAAAAACACTGGACAGATATAAACGAGGCGCTGGCTACTCATTTAGCGCTCGCTTTTATCTATTTTGGATTGGATATAGATAAGGAGCTGGGATTTAAGGATGGGTTATTAAAGAAGTTTTGGGAAATTGAAAATCCAGGAAATACTATAAGATATTATGAATTTATTTCCTTTATAGGGAGGAGTGTTCTAACGAGCGACAAAACGGGAAATGAGTGGATGAAGGAAAATAATATAGATACTGAAAAATTCATTAGGTTTTGGGACTGGATTCTTAAGAATGATAAGATTACAGACCCTAAAGTGTTTAGTGGGTTTGGTTTTTGGATAAACCCTGATAAGGAGATCTTAAATGATGAAGTGGTAATAGACAGAATGGTGGAGACATTGGAAAAGTCAGGTGGAGATATTGATTGGGATTATGGACTTAAGAAAAGATTGCCGATTTTTGCTGAGAAAAATGGACCAAAAACTTTAGAGATAATCAGAAAGTATATTCTTTCAGTTAATGGTGAATTAAATCAAAATCATCGGTTGCCGGTATTTCTTGATGATGAGATAAAGAATGCTATAAGTATTATTTATAAAAAAGGAACAGAAGAAACAAAACAAGAAGCTGTTAACCTCATCAATGAGTTACTAGAAAAAGGAAGCGCTCCTTTCTATGGCCTGAAAGACATATTAAAATAGTATAAAAGAAAGCCGGGCTTTTTGAGCCCGGCTTTCTTTTATTTATGTTTGCCGTATGTAGGAGTATTTTTGTGACACGTTGCACACATTGCAATTAAGTTGCTTAATGTTTCTGTACCTCCAGCGCCAACGGATGTTTTATGATGTGCATCCCAGTATCCCGCGGAAAGACCGCGAGGGCAGCGATGCCTCGGGTGGTTGCAGACTGACATAACACATTCGCATCTTCCGTCCGCTCGTTTATACAGTTCGTCTTTCATATTTTGTGTAATAGACATTGTATTTTACAGTGTTAACTAATAATATTCCACCATGTTTGGAACCTTTTATATTATATTGCGTGTGCTATAGTGTGTCAAAATGTTTGACAGGCTGTGTATAACTTATTGACATTGTTTTCGGGCTGTATATCATGTGCGTATGAGTACTGTATACGCATCGTTTATAAAAGACCTTCGTAAAAAAGAAGGCGCTTCACAGCAGGAAGTGGCAGGGAAGTTGCATATTTCCCGCGCCTCGTATATTGCTATAGAGCAAGGTAAAAAAGAGCTTTCTCTTAAGGAAGCTGGAACGCTCACTGAGATTTTTGGCATATCAATGGAAGATTTGCTTTCCGGAAATAGCAATAAATACAAAAAATACGAACAGATGCTTTTTGCATTTTTGCGCAGTGTCTCCGGTGATAAAAAAATAACAAAAACAAAACTTGCGAAGCTGTTGTATCTGGCAGACTTTAGTTGGTTCTATAACACTCACGAGGGCATGAGCGGTTTGTCTTATCGAAAGATTGAGCACGGCCCGGTTCCGGATTATTATTTCAGGTTGCTGGAGGAGCTTGATGGTGATGGAAAGATATCAATAAAGCACAAAGACAAAGCTTTGCTCATTTCTGAGACTCGAACAGGGCAAAAAGTCTCTGATAATTTGTTAAGCACAAAAGAGAAGCGGTTAATTAAAAAGATTGCAGCCAAGTGGCAAGAAAAATATACTAAAGAGATAGTGGATTTTACGCATAGTCAAATACCTTATACTTTTGCTGATAAAGGGTCTATTATTCCGTACGAGTTGATTACTCAAGAGGATTCGGAGCACGTCTATTAAATATCAGGTTACTATAGAAAAATTTGCAGAAAGACATTATCTAAAAAATTTCCATAAAAGATACAAAAAATCTTTTGAAGCACCGTGGGTCGCTTTCATTTTAATGTTACAGAAATTTGAATTAATGACCGAAAGAGATGGTACCGATCCTATCACTGACAAAACGAAAGATGTTGTTATTTATAAAACCGAATTTAAGGTTCCGCCGGAAAAATCTGCAAAAACATCTGGAAATAGATGCATTGTCGCATTGTATAGAGGCAAAAACGAATTAAAGATTCTTTTAGTGTATTGTAAAAATAATATAAAGGGAGGAAATGAAACGGTATGGTGGAAGGGTGTTGTAAAGAAAAACTACCCAATTTATAGAAAACTATTTATGAACAGTGCTTTATAGTAGATATTTCTCAGTGTACTAAAAATAATATATCGGATATAAAAAGAGCAAATTGTTTCGTACGGCCTTTATAAGGTCTGTTCATTACTCTCTTTTGTAAAAGAGAGTAATGAACAGACCTCGTTGGGTCGTGTTCGGGTTACAATATCCTCGCAAAAACATTCTTAACAAAAAACTCCGACAGGAGTTTTTTGTTTTAGAATATATTGTGAGCATACGAAAACGGTGCCTTCGCACCGTTTGTGGGAGTCGAACCGCCGGAGTCATGTCGCTACAAGTGAAGCTGGCTGAGCGAAGAAAGCGACAGACGAGGCGTGTCCCGCGGCACTTAGCGAGCCTGCGAGCTTAGTGACCGTCAGGATCAATCCCCGTAGGGTGGTTACAAACAGAAACTTTCACAACTGCTTCTTGCAATTGAAACTTAAGCTTACGCCTCGCTCATAACTGTTTTTACCTAAGATTTTACAAATCACTAAAACAATTATTATTTAATAATTGTTTTAGATAAACATCAACATCCTCAAGTTCAAATAACTCTTCTTTAGTAACCCATTTATATAAATCATTTTCTTCTTCATCTAAAACAATATCTCCGTCAATTTCTCCAGTATAAGTAAGACGAACCACATGCAATCCTTCCATCCTTAATATATCTTGAGCGTCAACAAGTTTAACTCGTCCAGTCAGATCAAGATTGGTTTCTTCTTTAATTTCTCTCTTTAAATTGTCTAACAAAGTAAACCCTTTAGCTATTCTCCCGCCAACAATATCCCATCTACCATCAGTATCAGGATATTTTATAGGACTTCGGTGTAATAAAAGATATTTTCCTTCTTTATTTTTGAGTAAAGCTTTAACTCCTACCTGGAGCTTTATTTCTTTATTATCCATATAGTTTGAAATAAATTATTTTAATAAACCTATTATATTATTCCTTTCAGCTCATCTTGATATTTCTGATAATAACGTGACTAGTTTTTTATTGTATTTAATTTATTTAGAAAAAGGTATCAGATACGCCCTGCCGATAATACTGATACACATAGTCTATATAGCAACAGCAAAATCACCAAATATCGTTGTAGCAGTTTCGGACGTCAGACATAATGATTGCTTTTCCGTGCCGACAAGGAAGACGTTTGGCGATAACGGCACAGTGTATAGATTTGGTGTTGACGCGAATGCAGTTTAGAAGTTGGGAAAAATATGCGATACAGGTATATGCTTGGAAAACAAAAAATGGGGGCAGGGGGGTTGTGTTTATTTTATGTCCAAACTGGCTTTTTTGAGTGTCATTGCGTTTGCCACCACTATTACGGTGGA